>PLWX01000061.1 GCA_003151155.1 Acidobacteriaceae bacterium | reverse complement strand
TGAACTCGCTCAAGCGGCAGGCTGCGAAGGCTGAGCGTTACGCCAAGCTGCGCGATGAGATGCGCGACAAGCTCAAGGTCGTGCTCGCGAGCAAGTTCGCCCTGGTCGACGCCGACATCGTCGGATTGGAAGCTGAACTCACCACGGTGAGCGAAGACATTCACGCACGCAGCGAAGCCGTGCAGACGATGGATACGGAACACGGGGAGCGCGTGCAGCGCGGCTACGCCCTCGATGCAGAATCCAAGCAGAACCGCGAGAACCTGAACAACATCACGCGCGAGATGGACCGTGCGGCGCAGCGTCGGCGCACCAACGAAGAACGTTGCGCAGAACTGGTGGCGCGTTCGGCTGGTGCTGAAGCTGAGATTGCCAACACCACCGAGCAGTTGGTTCGCTTGGAAGAGGAATTGGCAACCAACAAGCAAGTGTTGGAGTCCGCGGCAGCTGACGTTGCAGTAGCGCAAGCCGACCTCCAGGCGAAACAGCAGGAGGCTTCGGCCGCCGCTGCCAACCTGATGAACGTGGAACGTGAGCAGGAACAACGCCGCTCGCAGATCTTCCAGGCGGTCAATACCGCCTCCAATGTCCGCAATCGCATTACACAGGCGGAAGAACGGATTGCGAACCTTGACCGCGAAAACGGGCGACTGACTGGCGAACTCGCTACCGCGAATCAGCAATTGGAGTCGTTTGGAGGACAGCGCGGTCAACTCGGACTCGAGTTCGAGTCCGCGACTTCGACCGTGAACGCGCTGGCAATGCAAATCACCGACACACGCGCGCGCCTGCAGCAGAAGCGGCAGGAAGAGACCGAGGCCAAAAAGCAGATGGACGGCCTCCGTGCAGAATATGCGACCCTGCTCGGCAAAAAGGGATCGCTGGAGTCGGTCATCAATGAGCACGGCTACTCCACCGAGTCGGTGAAGCGCCTCTTCCAGTCAGGCGGACTGCGCGAAGGCAACACCCCAGCGGGAGTGCTTGCCGACTTCCTCGAGGTGGAAGACAAGTACGAGCACGTGGTCGAAGACTTCCTGCGCGACGAACTGAACTACGTGGTGGTGAAGTCATGGGACGCGGCCGATGAAGGGTTGCGGCTGCTCAAAGGCGACGTGGATGGGCGCGCGACATTCCTGGTCCATCCCAGCGACTCGCAGGCAAAGTTTTCGTTCGTGCTCGACGAGTCGATGCGGCTGCCCTTCACACCGGACCGCGTGACGCCGATGAAGAATTGCATCCGCGTCCTCAACGGCTTCGGTAAGTCGCTGGAAGTCGTGTTGCCGAAGCTCGGCAACGGCTACATCGTCCCCGATCCTTCAATCGGCCGTGAACTGGCATTGGAGAATCCAGACGCGTTCTTCCTCTCGCAGAGTGGCGAGTGCTTCCACAACGTCACGGTGACCGGTGGCAAGCAGCGCAGCCAGGGTCCACTGTCGCTCAAGCGCGAACTGCGCGACGTGATGCGGCACCTGGAAGACGTGGAGCGTTCGCTGCGTGATGGCGAAGCACGCGTGATGATGCTGGGCAAAGAAATCGCCGAGATGACTTCCCTGCTGCAACGCCTCGAAGATGAGAAACGTGAGAGCGAGAAGCAGGCGATGACCAGCGGCCACACGTTGCGGCAACTCGAGAACGAGATGGCCCGCGTGCGCGACCNNGCGCGACCGGCATACGACCTACGAGAGCGAACTGCAACGCGTCCAGGGTGAACGTAGCGAACGCGAGACGGCGATTGGCGGGCTGCGGCAGGAACTTGAAGTCGCCGAGCAGAACCACCGCGAGCTCGAAACCGCCATGCATGCCGCGCAACAGAGTCTCGATGAGCTGCGCACGGCGCGTGACAATGCCAGCCAGTCGGCTTCCGATGCCCGCGCGCAAGTAGCGGGACTTGAGGAGCGACGACGAGCAGCGGCCTCTTCCCTGCAGCGCATCGAGTCGATGGTGCAGGAAGTATCGGCTCGGATCGGCAAGTTGCAAGGTCAACTCGAATCCGCCGCGGCGGAAAAGCAGCAGCGCGAAGCCGAAAACGAAACCATCGCTGAACAGCTCACGACCTGGACTGCCGAACGCGAAACTGCCGAGGCTCGCGACCGCGAACTACAAACCGAGAGCGAACAGATTCGCGCCCGCATCGCCGAGATTGAGGAAGAACTCAAGACGGCGCGCCAGTTGCTTGACTCTGCCCGCGATCGTCGCGGCGAACTCGGCACGGCCATCGCCCGCCTGCAATCGGATGGCGAGCACATGGCAGAAACCTGCATTCAAGACCTGGGCCTTACGCGTCCGGACCTGATCGCAATCGAGGAGTTGCCGCGATTTTCGGGCGATGAGCTCGTGACCGCCGACAACGAACAGAAAGAAATGCGCACGCGGCTCGAGAACATGGGTCCGGTGAACATGATGGCGCTTGAGGAATACAAGGAGACTGCCGAGCGTCATGAGTTCCTCGAAACTCAGCGCAAAGACCTTCTCGATTCGATCGAGAACACGCAGAACACGATCAAGGAGATCGATCAGATCACCAAGGTCAAGTTCGATGAGGCCTTTGCAGCGATCAACGAGAACTTCGGGCACGCCTTCAAGAAGCTCTTCGGCGGCGGCCAGGGCTTCATGCGGCTTACCGACGATCTCAACACCGCCGACAGCGGTATCGATGTAATCGCATCGCCCCCGGGCAAGAAACTGCAGAACGTTCTCTTGCTTTCCGGCGGAGAAAAAACGCTAACCGCGTTCTCACTGCTGGTTGGTATCTTCCAGTTCGCACCTGCACCGTTCTGCATCCTGGACGAAGTCGATGCGCCACTGGATGAAACCAACGTGGGTCGCTTCAACGAACTGGTGAAAGAGATGAGCCTCAAAACCCAGTTCATCCTGATCACGCATAGCAAGCGCACGATGAGCACGGCGCCGGTGATGTACGGCGTCACTATGCAGGAGCCGGGCGTATCGAAGATCGTCAGCGTACGCTTCGGTGACGAAGTTGCGAACCAGGCACGTGTGGCAACTGCATAGCTTCTGCATTAGAAGGACCCCATCTTTTCGCATGAAAAGGTGGGGATTTTTTTGGGAGAGAATCAGCTGTCTCTGACGAGGGGTTACAAATCGGTCCGAAGATGATCACGGTCGATAGATCCATGTCTGGTCGGTCGCGGCCATGGATGTCGAATACCCACCCAATAGCAATACTTCGCCATTCTTCAAGGCAGTTTCCGTCATGAACCATTGCGGAGTGCCCGTACCGTTCGGGAGGAGCGTAAAGGCGCGCTGTTTCACGTTGTAGATTTCGGCCTTCGCATTTCCGCCCACGATGAGGACATTGCCGTCCGGGAGCAGGGCGGATTCGTGCGCGAGCTTAAAGCGCTTTTCTGACATCGAGGCAGCGGGAACGAAGCTGCGGGTTGCGGGGTCGTACAGTTCGGCGTCGGCGAGAGTTCCCTTCCAGTCGCGATCATCGGCACCTCCAGCAATCAGTACGCGGCCATCGCCAAGCAGTTGCGCAGTGTGCTTGTAACGCGCGGTGTGCAGGCGATCGACTGCCGTGAAGCTATTGGTCTTCGGATCGAAGAGTTCAGCAGTGGCTACCACGTGGTGGTCGGCCATGCCGCCGGCGATGAGCACTCGGCCATCGGCCAGCAAAGTTGCCGTGTGCTCGGTGCGAGCATCCGCCATATCGGTAAGGGAAATAAATTTCGCGGTGGCCGGGTCGAAAAGCTCGGTGGAGCGCTGACCGACGCGGTCGTCTTCTTTGCCGCCACCCGTGATCAGCACGCGGCCGTCTCGCAACGTTGTGGCAGTGGCGCCGGCACGCCCAGTGTTCATAGGTGACACGGCAGTGAACTTGCCGATATGGGGATCATAAAGTTCGGCTTCGTTCGTGGCACCTCCGGTCCAGCCGCCAGCGATGAGGACGCGTCCGTCATTCAGGAGCGCGGCGACGTGCCCGACGCGGCGAATGTTCATTCTTCCAGTGGGCTCAAATTTCCGCCTGGCGGCGTCGTAGAGTTCGGCAGTATCAAGAAACTCGTGGTTGTGGATCATGCCTCCCGCGATGAGGACGCGTCCATCCTGCAGCAAGGTAGCGGTGTGTCCAGAGCGTGGAGTGAGCATACGGCCCGCTTCGACAATCTGTCCCGGACCTGCCTGTGGACGATCCGCAAGTACAGTGAGAGTAAGGAAGGCAATTGCGGGGAGGATCAGGAACCCACGGCGTGCGTTGAACATGCAACACCTCCTGGCGCGTGAATTGTAGAGATAGACGCCAGGCAGCAGTCAAACGATATCTGCTCTCAAAGAAAAGTTGCCTTAGACTCGCCTGAGTGCGGCGCGCATTTCTGCGGGTGGATCGGCACGTCCATCGCGATTTTCTGGCACAATAGTAAGTAAGCATTCATGTCAACGTTCCGTGCCACTCACGAACATATTGAGCGACATCCCTCTCTGCCGGCCGAGGCGGTGATCAAGGCCGACTTGTTGCGCCGAGGGATCAACTTTGCCGATGCAGCGCTGATTCCTCCACTGGGCGCGGAGGCTGATCCGAAGCATCAGCCGAAGTCGTATTTCATTTTTTCGTTCGACATGGTGAAGCAGAGCGAACTGGACGAGGCGCACAAATGGCGCGCTCCGGAAGAGATTGCGCTCACGGGCGGCCCGCTGGATTTGCGGCGAACGATCGTTTCGGTGCGGCTGAACCCGGAGTCGCCGTACCAAGTCGTCGTCCACGAAGAGCAGCGCTGGCTGGAAATTGATGGGCAGAAATTCGCGAAAGTGGAGTTGCCTCCCTTTCCTCCGTATTACGCGGAGAGATTGGAAGATGGGCGGGCGGTGGCGGAGATCGCGCCGACGATCCAGTGGGGCTACCTGATCTACCTGACGGTCTTCCGGGTGTGCCAGTACTTCGGCGAGAAGGAAGAGTGCCAGTTCTGCGATATCAACCACAATTACCGGCAGCAGATTGCCGCCAAGCGTCCGTACACGGGCGTGAAGAAAGTGGAAGATATTGTTGCAGCGATGGCGAAGATCGCGGCAACGCCGAACCCAAGCCAGGCGTACACCATTACCGGCGGCAGCGTGACGTCTCAGCTGGGCGGCGAATCGGAAGTCGAGTTTTATACGAAGTATGTCGAGGCGATCGAGGCGCGTTTTCCGGGACGCTGGATCGGTAAGGTGGTGACGCAGGCGTGGCCCGTAGAGGACGTGAAACGACTGAAGGCATCTGGGGCACAGATTTACCACCCAAATTACGAAGTGTGGAACGCCGAGCTGTTCGCGAAGCTGTGCCCGGGCAAAGAACGCTACGTTGGCCATGACGAGTGGATCCGGCGGATCGTAAAAGCAGCCGAGGTATTTGAACCGTCGAAGGTGATTCCAAATTTTGTGGCGGGTATCGAGATGGCGGCGCCGTACGGGTTCACGGATGTGGAAGAGGCGGTGCAGTCCACGGGGGAAGGACTGGATTTCTTCATGTCGAAGGGGATCACGCCACGGTTTACGACGTGGTGTCCGGAACCGACCACGCCGCTGGGGAAATTGAATCCTGAGGGTGCGCCGCTCGAATACCATTTGCGGTTGCTCGAAGTTTATCGCGACACGGTGGAGCGACACCACCTGGCGCCCCCACCGGGCTATGGACAAGCAGGACCGGGACGCGCGGTGTTCTCGGTGAGTCCGTTCATGGATGTGCTGGGCATGAACGACGAGGACAAAGTGCAAACGTCAGTGACTGCATCACCGTAACGCTTCCGTGAAGTTATTCCCGAAGACTTAAACTTTTTTTTGGATGTCCTTGACAGATGTAGTTCCGTGTTGTGAATCAAAAAGTTAATCGCCGGCCACCTATAAGCAAAAGCTTGTGGAACTAAAAGCTGGAAAGGCCTGTAGGGATGAGGGGTTCGCAACAAGGTGCAGGTTGTCAATCTTTTTTCAGAAAATTGCAGCAAAACGAAAATCGTTTCTAAATTCAAACCGTTGACAAAACAAATCGGATAACTAGAATGACCGACGTTCTTGCACATCAAAAAAACTCATCGAACAAAACTGTGAACACTTTCACCAAACAACCCGCCGTTCTCCTCCACACCGACATTCCGGAACTTGAGTTGTATGCCAGCGGCAAAGTCCGCGACATTTACAAGGTCGATAGCGATCACCTGTTGTTCGTCGCGTCGGATCGCATCTCGGCATTCGACTACGTACTCGCTTCGGGGATTCCGAACAAAGGACGGGTGCTGACGCAGCTCTCGCTGTTCTGGTTCGACTTCCTGANNACTGAAAGCGCACGAATCGCAACTGCATGGACGTTCAATGCTGGTGACCCACGCGCAGATGATCCAGGTGGAGTGCGTGGTGCGCGGCTACCTTTCCGGTTCAGGCTGGAAAGAGTACAAGACGAACGGTAAAGTTTGCGGTATCAAGCTTCCGACCGGACTGAAAGAAAGCGACAAGCTTCCGGAGCCGATCTTTACCCCGGCGATGAAGGCGCAAACGGGGCATGACGAAAATATTTCGTTCGAGCGGATGGTGACCGTGGCGGGCGGTGATCTCAGCGCAAAGCTGCGCGACCTGAGCATCGCGATCTACAAAGCGGCGGCAGATTACGCGCTGACCAAGGGCATCATCATTGCAGACACCAAATTTGAGTTTGGCATGACGCCNNAGTACGTACGGGACTACCTGGAATCGATTCAGTGGAACAAACAGCCGCCGGCTCCGGGGCTCCCTGCAGACGTCGCGGCGAAGACGAGTGAAAAATACGTGGAGGCTTATCGTCGCCTGACGGGGCACGACCTGCCTGAATAGGCGGAGATGACAGGTCTCGACTGGGTCCTACTCCTGTTGATCGTGATTTCTACGCTGCTGGCCGCAGCGCAGGGTTTCATCTTAGAAGTGTTTGGCTTGGCGGGTGTGGTTCTCGGATATGTACTGGCAGCATGGGAGTATCCGAGAATTACACCTTGGTTTACTGGGTACGTCAGCTCCATATGGGTGGCTGACATTGCAGCATTTTTGACAATTTTTCTATGTGTCGTGCTCCTGGCAGGAGCGTTGGCGCGGATTGTCCGGATGGCGATTTCCGGCGTCGGATTGCGATGGTTCGATCGCGTTCTCGGCGGAGTATTCGGAGCATTGCGCGGAGCGGCAGTAGCGGCGATCATCGTAATGGCGATGGCCGCGTTTCTGCCGAACAGTCCTGCGTTAAAGGAGTCGACTCTGGCACCGTATTTCCTGGTGCTGAGCCGAACGGCAACATGGGTAGCTCCGCAGGAACTGCGCGATAAGTTCCGGCAGGGCGTGATTATTTTAAGAACGGCGGGAGAGAAAGCACCCTCAGTGCTGCCTCCGCCGAAAGAGACGAAGTGAGATTCGGGGTGCGAGCCCCATGTTTTTAAGAGAGAGGCGCTGTGAAGGACCAGCTGGAAGCACTTATATTGCAGATGTACAAGAGCGGCATTCTATATACCGAAGCCGTCCGTGAATTCAAGAAACGATTCATCATCACGGTTCTCCAGGAAAACAACGGGAACCAATGCAAGGCCGCGCGCCAGCTCGGCATGCACAGGAATACCTTGAGCCGAACGATTGCGGAACTCAAGCTGGACGTGAAAAGCATTCGGCATGGCGGACGGCGTCCGCCACGCAGCGAACGGCCGGCGATTGCGCTGGAGAAGAAAGCGGCGCGTTAATAGTTCCCTGCTTTAATTCCTGGCAGGACCGAGGAGCAGCCAAAAGCTGCTCCTCTTTGTAGCCTCGTCAGGAGTTCATCCGTTGGTTCAGGTTTGCCTCGGAAGTCGAGGAATCCAGCGACTCACCTGCCCGAGGTATTCGGCATATTCCTGTCCGTATTTTTTTCGCAAGGTGGGTTCTTCGTAGAGAACGACGAAGAGATGCATCACGGCGGCGGCCCCGGCCCCGTAGATCGCAATGTGGCGATTGGCGAAGAAGACGGCCTGACCGAAGATCATGGTGAGCACGCCGAGATACATGGGATTGCGAACGTACCGGTAAAGTCCGCTCACGACGAGTGACTCGGTAGGATGCAGCGGCTCAGGAGTGCCCTGCCCTTCGCGCAAGAAGCGCGCTATGGAGTCTGCGAGAGGAATCAGACCTCCAAGGGTCATCAACAAGCCAACGTAGCGCCACGGAGCTATCGGCGTGATCAGATGCCAACCGCTGAGCATCCACGGCGCAAGACCGATCACGGGGCCGGGGCCGACGAAGGCGACAAAAATCAGGGTCCGCCAGAGGTTTGCGCGGGAGTTCACGAAGACATCCTATGCTCGGCGAGATTGTGAGTCGCAAAGATTAAGGAGCAGCCGTTGCGGCTGCTCCCGGTAATGCGTTTGCCTGCTGCTTACTGCGCGGCGGGCTTTTTCTTGGCCGGGGCGGTGTGGTGCACCGGGGCGGCGGGCTTGTCTTTGCCGATGAGCTCGCCCTTGTTCATATTCATCATGAACGGGTTCGGAGTGTAGGCATCGGGCGTGGCTTCGAACTGGAGCATGACGCCTTCTTTCGGAACGGAGCGCGCCGGAAGAGGGGTAGCCATGGTCACGGTGATGTCGGCCTTCTTGGCGTCGATGTCGTCCGTGCTGCCGGCAAGCTCGATCTTGCTGGCGGTAGCGCTGATGACTTGCGCAGCCAGTTGAATCGGCTTCTCGTGGATAGTGTCCCAAACCTTGCTGGCGGCGGCTTCATTGCCAGAGGAGAGAATCAGCTGCCACTCGGCGAAGCTCATGTCCTTCACCTGCTTGCTGCTGACGAGGTCGGCAGCCTGCTGGGCGGGGCTGGGCGGCGGCGGCGCAGGAGCAACCGTGAAGCCTGCGGGCGCACTTGCCGATGAGGCAGCAGCGGTCAGCAGTTCCGGCCAACCTTCTTCCGATCCGTGGTACTTGTTGAACTTCTTACGACCGTAGTCGGTGAGCTGTTGCTTCGCCTGCGCGGGCGCGGTCGCCGCGGCGTGCGCGATGTACCAGAGGCCTTCCGGATTTACCGGGTTGGATTCGAGGCAAGCGAGCGCGAGTTGGTAGACGTCGAGGAAGGAAGCGTTCGCACCGGCGGCGGTGACGGCGCCTTTCAGTTCCTGCTGGGCGCTGGCGTAGTCCTTGGTGTTCAGAGCGCCGAAGCCGGCAGCACCGTTGAAGATGACCGAGGTCTCTTTCTTCAGCTTTTCGAAATCGGCGTCGCTGGTGCCTTCGGGCTTCTGCATGGTCTGCAGGGCCGAAAGACCCTTCTTGCCGTAGTCGGCGGCTTGCTGCGCGTTCTGCTGCGCCGTCGGGCCACCCTGGAGCGCCTGCATACGGTTGGTGTAAGCGAGCAAGGCGAGGGCGCGGATGTTGTTGGGATCGGACTGGAGGATGCGGGTCGCCGTATCCATCGTCTTCTGCTGGTTGCCGGCCTGCTGATAGGCACCCATCAGGAGTTCCATGGCGTCGGTCTTCATCACGCTGTTGGGATAAGTCTGGAGGAACGACTCAACCGCCGTGGCTTTGGCGGCNNTGCGGTGCGGCTTGCCCGGCTGCCGGAGCGGCTTGCCCCGCGGCAGGAGTGGACTGTTGTGCTGTCAGCGGCTGGAGTGCAGCGGTTGCCAACATCAGCAGCATGGTGACTAGCGGTTTCTTCATTCGAATAGCTCCTTCAGACTTGGGTACAGATAACGGCTAACGGAATATCGCCCTGGCGCGTTTGCGCACGACTCGCAACCAGCAATTCATTCTACGCAAGGGATTAAATCGGTATTCTCGCGAAACGAACAAACGGGCTAGCGCAGTTGCCCGCATTGAATCGTTCGTGAATGGAGGATTATAGAAATCCAAGCGGCTCAAGGCAAGTAACGTTACAGATTTGGCTTTTTGGTTCCATTCCGGGCAACCACTCCAAAACGCCCGGAAACGTTTTGATCCCTCAGATGCGAATCGGGCTCTCTGCTTTGCATCCACAACGACAGAAATATCACTACACTGAATACGAGGAAAGCGATGGCTGAGACAGCGAAGCAATTTCTTCCGCTGGACGGACAGGTGGCGGTGGTAACCGGCGCCAGTCGCGGGATTGGGGCGGCGGTGGCACGGCGGTTGGCCACCATGGGGGCGAAGATCGTTGCAACAGCTCGCAACCCAGAAAGCCTGAGCCAACTGGCGCAATCGATCCGCGAGAACGGCGGGCAGTGCGAGGCTGTGCCTTGCGATGTGACCAACCTGGCGCAGGTGGAAGCCGTCGGGCGGGCGGTCGAGAAGAAGTACGGACGGCTCGACATCCTGGTGAATAACGCCGGGATCGGCAACTTCCAGGGCAAGCTGCATGAACTGCCGCCCGACGATTGGGACCGCGTGCTCAATACCAATCTCCGCGGTCCGTATTACTTCATTCGCGCTTTCGCTCCGCTGATGATTCGCGGCAAGTCGGGGCACATCATTAACATCTCGTCGCTGGCGGGCAAGAACCCGGTGCCCAACGGAGCGGCTTATGCGGCGTCGAAGTGGGGACTGAATGGACTCTCCGCTTCGGTTGCCGAGGAACTGCGCGGGCAGAGTATTCGCGTGAGCGTGATCTGCCCGGGATCCACCGCGACTGAGTTTGGCGATCATTCGGCAAAGAACGAAAGCAAGATGCTCACCGCGGAAGACATTGCGCAGGTGGTCGCGATGATCGTGACCCAAGCGCCACAGTCGTTCGTCAGTGAGATCAGCATTCGTCCTACTCAAAAACCTTAGAACCCGAAACGAGGAAAGAAGTTCCCATGACTGAAATCGAACGCCTGCAAGACCTTTTGGAGCGCACGTATTCCGGAACCTGCTTTCATGGGGATTCCATCATGAAGCTGTTTGAAGACATAGACGCTGCACAAGCGATTTGGGTACCGGACGGAGCCAGTCATTCCATCTGGCAGATCGTGGAGCACATGGCGGGATGGCTGGACGTGATCCGACGGCGACTGACGAGCCCGATACTGGTCACGATGCCGGAGGAGAGAAATTTCCCGCCGACGCCGCAAGGGTCGCATGAAAACTGGAACGTCACCTTGAATTCCTTCGACGCGGTGCTGCATGCGCTGATCGCGGAGATCGGCAAATTTCCGGAGAGCAAACTCGGGGCGCAGGTTCCCGGGAAAGACTATACGTTCGACGTACTGCTGCATGGAGCGGTGCATCATAATCTCTATCACCTCGGGCAGATCTCGATGATCAAGGCGATGTACCAGCGGCGGTTGAGCGCGGCGGCGTAGGCTACCACGAGAACAGCGGATCCCCACGTCGCTGCGCTCCTCGGGATGACAACAAGAGGGAGCAACGGCTAGACGGGCTGTTAGTCAGGCTTCCGCTCGACTTTTTGAGCTTCCAGAACTTGGCATCGGTTTGTAATTCGCCATCACGGATGCTACGATTCGACTTCTTACGCAAACCTTCAGGAGGCACTATGTCAGATTCAGATAGCAATGGATTCATGTGGTTTTTAGCGGGGCTGGGCGTGGGCGCAGCCGTCGGTATTCTTTATGCACCGAAGTCGGGCCGCGAGACGCGCGAATCGATTCTTCAAGCCGCTGAAGAAGGCCGCGAAGCGGTGAATACCCGTGCGCGCCAGGCAAAAGACCAAGCCAACCAGTGGGTCGACCGCAGCAAGCAATACGTGGATTCGCAGAAAGAGCAAATCAAGTCTGCGTTCGAAGCGGGCAAGCAGGCTTATCGCGAAGCCACCGACGCCGAGAAGCCGGCGAAGGCGTAAACCGTTCCCTGCCGAACAGGACATATCTGGGATGAATGAATCCACTCTGTTAATGATCTTTATCGGGGTCTCGTCGCTGGCGATCGTAATCCAGGCGGTGATCCTGGCGGGCATGTATGCCGCCACGAAGAAGACGAGCGCGCAGATCGAGAAACTGGCCGAGGAAGTGCGGACGAAGGCGCTTCCGGCGGTGGAATCGGTGCAGATGATGATCGTCGACAATAAGGGCAAGGTCGAAGAGATCATCGATAACCTGACGGTTGTGACCACCACGGCGCGATCGCAACTGGTGCGCATCGATGCGACGCTGAACGATGTGCTGGACCGCACGCGGCTGCAAGTGATGCGCGCGGACGAATTGGCAACGAGCACGATGGACCGTATCGAAGAGACGACGGAGATCGTGCAACATACGATCATCTCTCCGGTGCGCCGGATTAATGGCGTGCTCTCGGCGCTGTCGACTGGGATGGGAATGTTCGTCGCCGGACGAAGAGCGCAGAAGGCTTCGCCGAAAGCAGGAGCAGGACAGCAAGAAGATATGTTCATTTAGTTTTTCGTACAGGCAAAAGAAGAGGCCGCTTGCGCGGCCTTTTTTGTATTGTCCTCCTCCTAGCGAACACGCTGTCGTACTCTCACGAGCCTCCCTCTTGTCATCCAGAGGAGGGCGTCAGCCCGACGTGGGAACTGCTGTACAGTTGCGGGTGATTGCGATCACCGCATTTGGCAATTAGCTCATGAAAAGATCGCGCCGTGAAGGATCACACGTACTTCGTGTACATTCTGGCCAGCAAATCTCGCGTGTTGTACATCGGCATCAGCAACTCAGTACAGCGTCGCACCACGGAACACAGAGACGAACTCGAAGGATTCTGTCGTCGCTACCGCGTTTGGCGGCTTGTGCACTATGAGCGGTTCCACTACGTGCTAAACGCGATTCATCGAGAGAAGGCTGTGAAGGGATGGAGCCGCGTGAAGAAGATTGCGCTGATTGAAGCTACCAATCCGACATGGGAAGATCTGTCGCAGCAGTTCGGATCGCCAGCGCAACTCGGTCACATTCCGCCGCAGCATTTCGGCGGCGGGAACGAACAGCAGATCCCACGTCGCTGCGCTCCTCTGGATGACAAGGGAGATGAATCTGGATACAACGATCATGACGAGTGAGTGGGAGCCTTTACAGCAGGTCCCACGTCGGGCTGACGCCCTCCTCTGGATGACAAGAGAGAGTGATCTGATCTCTAAGTATTCGACACATTTTCAGGAAATCCATCCCCCGCCGACTACGACGTCGCCGTCGTAGAGGACGACGGCCTGGCCGGGGGTTATGGCGCGCTGGGGGGCGTCGAAGGTGACGAGGACTTCGTCGTCGCCGGTCTTCTCGACGGTGGCCCAGGCGGGCTCGTGGCGGTGACGGATCTTGGCGTGGACGCGCATGGGAGCGCGGAGATCGTCGATGGCGATCCAGTTCATGCGCCTGGCGCGGAGCGTGCGGGTCTGTAGCTCGTCGTTACCGCCGACGACCACCTGCTTCTTGTCGCCACGAAGCTCGAGGACGTAGAGCGGCGAGCCGGTGGCCATGCCGAGGCCCTTGCGCTGGCCGACGGTGAAGTTGTGAATGCCGTTGTGGTGGCCGACGACTTCCCCGCTGGTGTTGACGAGTTCGCCCGATGTATCGGGAAGGGACTCACCCTGCTCGGCGAGGTAGGCGTCGAGAAACTTCTTGTAGTCGCCGTTGGGGATGAAGCAGATCTCCTGCGAGTCGGGCTTCTCGAAGAGCTTCAGTCCCTGCTGCCTGGCTTCCTCGCGCACCTCGGGCTTGGTCTTGTGGCCGAGGGGAAAGAGGGTGCGGCTGAGCTGCTCCTGCGTGAGCCCGAACAAAAAGTACGTCTGATCCTTGGCGCGATCGGCGGGACGCTTCAACTCCCAGCGTCCGGATACCACGTTGAAATCGTTGCGCGCGTAGTGGCCGGTAGCGATGCGGTCGGCACCGATCTGCTGCGCGGTGCGCAGAAGCTGATCGAACTTGAGATGGTTGTTGCAAAGGCTGCACGGGATGGGGGTGCGTCCGGAGAGGTAGTCGGCGACGAACGGCTTCACCACATCGCGCTCGAAGCGGTCTTCCTGGTTGACGACGTAGTAGGGGATGCCGAGGGTCTCGGCAACGCGGCGGGCATCGTAGACGTCATCGAGCGAACAGCAGCGGCCGACGCCGGGCTCGCCAAAGCCCTCGACGTGGGCGAGGCGGCGCTGGTTCCACAACTGCATGGTAAGGCCAACGATGGTGTGTCCCTCGGCGCGCAGCATGGCCGCAACGGTGGAGGAGTCCACACCGCCCGACATTGCGACCGCAATCGTTGGCTGATCCATTTTCATCCTGTGGATTTGACTACCCCCTCCCCTTAGCGATTCTTTGTTTTCAATATTTTACGGAGTTTTCTCCGGCAAAATATTGATTCGAGGGGAGTTAGATATCAAAATATTCAAAAGGAAGGAGTTAGGGGTGTGATAGTTCCCTCTCTTCTTCCCTATCTTTAGGATATCAAGTTGGAGGGGGGTAAACCGGACACTTTTCGGAAGTTTCTATTTGTCGTGGGGTGAGGAGGTTGGAGGGAAATCGGAGGGAATTGGGGATTGACAGAGGTCGGGTGTGACGTGAGTGGGAGAGGTCGCGGGTGGGTCTTCGTGGGTATTGCGGCTTCGTGGCCTTGGGATTTGCAGGGGCTGAAGCCCGGTGATTTCCTGGCTGGTTCGGCACGACTGAAGTCGTGCCCTGATACGAAGCGTGGCTTTGCGGCACGACTGAACAGGTTGCCCTTTCGAAGTGAGGGTTCGGGGCGAAGAATCTCAAACTCTGGTGGATCTTCTTAGCGGCCCGCGCCTTCGCCCATCCACCCTGTGGCTGAAGCCACAAGGGTGGGGCACCCCACAGTCGTCACGATTTCTCAGCAGCCCGTGAAGTCGTGCCCTTTCACGATCTCGCTTAATTCATCGCGCCCTGTCCGTGCTTGGTTTTGCAGATTTTGCAGTAGGTTGGCGTTTCGGTGTTGTCGACGTGGTGGCAGACGGGCTTGAGGGTTTTCAGGTAGGCGAACATGGCTTTCAAATCGTCGTCGCTGAGATTTCGGAAGAAATTCCAGGGCATGATGCTGGAGAGGGGACGGGATTTGAAGCCGCCGTTGCGGAGGACCTCGACGAACATGGCTTCGCTGAAGTAGCCGATGCCGGAGGGGTCGGGGGTGAGGTTTAACGCGTTGACGGTTTTAAGTTGCGTGCCTCCCTCCCATGGGCCGGTGAGCTCTCCGCCGCCGGCGAAATCCATGCCGGGGATGGGATTGCCCTTGTCGTCGTAACTGTCATGACACGCGGAGCAGTGGCCGGCGTTGACGAGATATTTACCGTAGGCTACGCGATCGGAACGATCGGGATCGGGAACGTGCGGGAGCGGTGGAAGGGGCTGGAAGGTCTTCTTGATTTCGTCGGTGAGGAAGATCTTGGGCTGCTGAACGTGGGCGGGCGGAAACGAGCGTACGTAGACGATGACCGAGGCGAGGTCTTCGTCGCTGAGGTTGCGGAAGAAGGAATACGGCATGAGCGGGAAGAGAGTGCGGCCGTCGTGTCCGATGCCTTGACGCAGGGCGCGGACAAAGATGGCGTCTTTCCAGGTGCCGGCGCCGAATTCGGGGTCGGGAGAGATGTTGGGGGCGACGACGCGATTGGGCTGAGGCAGGCCGACGGTTTCGTTCATGAATACACTTCCGCCAAGTTCTTTGCCGGGAAACGGTTCAATCGGGCGCTTGGAGAAGTCCATGTCGGAGTGGCAGGCGGGGCACTGCAGCAAACCTTCGACCAGGTATTTGCCGCGCGCGAGGCGCTCAGGGGTGCGTGGGATGACCTCCATTTCCAGGACCGATGCGGTGGGGGCGATGGCATCGACGTGCGCCGGTTTTTCCGGTGCGGCAGCAGCAGATAGAACGAGGATGGCGAAGATCAATCCCAGTTGAAGGGCGGCGACTTGCTTGTTCAAGATTTATTTCCTCGACGCGAGAGGTGACGACATGGCCCATGTACAGACGTACGACAGGGTTCCGACGACGAGGCCGAACTGCAATGAAGATATTGGGAGAGTGCCGAAAAGATTTGGCGAATCGTACTACTAGCCGGTGTCAGGATCAAGCCATTTAGGTGGCGTCTATTGGCTGACGGTGTGCTTGCGGTAGACGGGGCTTAGCTCGCGCAGCTTGGCGACGACTTCGGGGACGCGCTGCAAAGCGAAGTCGATGTCGTCGGCAGAGTTTTGTTTGCCGAGACTGAAGCGGATGCTGGCGCGGGCCTGGTCGGGGGTGAGACCCATCGCGGTTAATACGTGCGAGGGCTCGATGGCGCCCGAAGAACAAGCTGCCCCGGTGGAAACGGAAAGACCTTTCAGGTCGAGGGCGATGACCATGGCTTCGCCTTCGATCCATTCGAAGCAGAGATTAGAAGTGTTGGGAACCCGCGCGGCTTGGCTGCTGTTCACCAGGACTTGATCGAGTTGCCCAACGACGGTTTGTTCGAGCCGGTCGCGCAGGGCGGCCATTTTTGCAGGGCCATCGTGTTCGAACCATTGCATCGCGAGTTCGGCGGCTTTACCGAGGCCGACGATACCGGGAAGATTTTCAGTGCCGGCGCGACGGGAGCGCTCATGGCGTCCACCGTAGAAGAGCGGATCGAGGATAGTTCCCTTCCGCACATACAACGCGCCAGCGCCTTGTGGGGCGTGGATCTTGTGGCCGGCTAGCGTAAGGAGATCGCAGCGCAGCCGTTTTACATCGACGGGAATTTTGGCGACGGCTTGTACCGCGTCGGTGTGAAAGTAGACGTCGGCCTCGGCGGCGATCTGGCCGATGGCTTCGGCGTTCTGCACGACGCCAGTTTCGTTGTTCGCCAGCATGATGCTGATCAACTTCGTATTGGGACGAAGGGCTTGCTTTACGGCGTCGGGATCGACAAGACCTTGACCATCGACCGGGATGTAGGTCACTTCACAGCCGAGTTTTTCCAGGCGCTGGGCGGAGTTGAGTACCGCGTGGTGTTCGATGGTGCTGGTGATGAGGTGATCGCCGGGCTTGCAGAGTCCGAAGAGCGCGAGGTTATCGCCCTCGGTGCCTCCGCTGGTGAAGACGATTTCGGCTTCGCGGGCGCCGATGAGTTCGGCGACATTTTCTCTCGCGTGTTCGACGGAGGAGCGGGCTTGCTGGCCCTGCTGGTGAATGGACGACGCGTTACCGAACTGGCCGAGGAAATAGGGCTGCATCGCCTCGAGGACTTCGGGGAGGAGCGGCGTGGTCGCGTTGTTGTCGAGGTAAACGCGGTGCATGGTGGACCTATTCTAGCTGTTGGATGGCGTGACGGGCTGTGGGGACGCAATTACGCGGCGCTGAAGGCGAAAGTCGTCATTGGCCAGACGCTCCCTCAGCGGCTAAAGCCGGTCGTCTCTCTGCCCCGGAATCACCCGCCTGAAGGCGGGTGATTCCTCAAAGCAAAAACGGATCACGAGGCAATACAAAAGGCCTGCCCGGAGGCAGGCCGTTGTCACAACGATTCGGTTAGGCGCGCTCTTCGATCTGGATGTAGGGCGCGGGATGTTTGGGTCCGATGTAGTCGGCGCGAGGACGGATCAAGCGGTTGTCATCCAACTGCTCGATGACGTGCGCGGACCAGCCAGCGACACGCGAGACGGCGAAGACCGGCGTGAAGAGGTCAAGGTCGATGCCGAGGGTGTGGTAGGTGGAAGCGGAGTAGAAGTCGACGTTGGCGTTGAGCTTCTTCTCGGACTTCACGAACTCCTCGATCTTCTGGGAGCTCTCGAACCACTTGATCTGGCCGCTGGAATAGCCGAGGTCGCGGGACATCTGGCGGAGATGGGTGGCGCGAGGATCTTCCGTGCTGTAGACGCGATGTCCGAAGCCAGGGATCTTTTTCTTCTGCGCCAGCAGGCCTTTGACGTACTCGACAGGATCGGCGCCGAGCTTGTCGATTTCTTCCAGGATGCGGAAGACAGCTTCATTGGCGCCGCCATGCAAGGGGCCTTTAAGGGCGCCGATGCCGGCAGTAACGGCGGAATGCATGTCGCTCAAGGTAGCGGCGACGACGCGAGCAGCAAACGTGGAGGCATTCAGCTCGTGGTCGGCTTGCAGGATGAGCGCGATGTCGAGGGCCTTTTCCGCGGTCTTGCTCGGGACTTCCCCGCTCAGCATGAGGAGGAAGTTAGCAGCATGCGACAAGGTGCGATCAGGCTCGACGAGCGGCTTCCCTTTGCGGATGCGGTCGTAGGCAGTGACGATCATGGCCATCTGCGAGGTAAGGCGGATTGCCTTGCGCAGGTTGGTGTCGTGATCGTTGTTCTTCTCTTCCGGATCCCACAGCGAGGTGGCGGAGACAACGGTCCGCAAGACATCCATGGGAAGGGCGTGCTTGGGAGCCTGACGAAGAAGGCTGATGACCGACGCATCGAGCTTGCGCTCGCGCGCGAGGTTGAGTTTGAGTTCCTGCAACTCGGCACGGTTGGGCAGCTTTCCGAACCAGAGCAGGTAGCAGACTTCTTCGAAGCTTGAGTTGTCGGCGAGTTCGTGGATATCGATGCCGCGATAGGCAAGAATGCCCGCATCGCCATCGATGTAACAAATGCCGGAGGAACCGGCGACTACGTCTTCCAAACCCCTGTTATAGGTTGCCGTGGACATAAATTTTTTCTTCCCGAACCACTAGAAATGAAGAACCCTGCTGAAAATCACTTCCCCATATGATGTGTTCCAAGTCGGGAACGCAACCGACTTTTATACTCCATTTTCACTTGCGTTTCCAAATGGCCCTGATTCCCACGTCCCAACTCCGACCTGGAACATACAACTACTGCGGTAGGCCGTATCGTGCCCCGCCCGGGGGCTGCGATAATGTGTAAGTTTCACTGCCTCCAAGCGGTAACGCTGTGAGGTCCATCACACATTGAGGTACTTTTTGTGCAAACGGCCCGACCTTCCTCGAAGTGCAAATTCCTTTCCGCCTTTCTAATGGCAGTCATTTTTCTTCCCTTCACGGCCTCGGCCGACGAAGGCATGTGGTTGTTTACAAATCCTCCTAAAGACAAGATTCAGAAGAAGTATCACTTCGAAATCACCCAGCCGTGGCTGGACCACCTGCGGTTGTCGTCGTCGCGGGCGCCGGGCGGGTCATCGGAGTTCGTGTCGCCGGATGGGCTGCTGATGACGAACCATCACGTGGCGCAGGCCTGCATTCACGATCTGTCATCGAACGGCAAGGACTACATGAAAGATGGGTTCTATGCCGCAAAGCGCGAGCTGGAACCAAAGTGCCCGGGGATCGAGTTCCTGGTGCTGACGGATATCCAGGACGTGACGCAGAAGATTCAGTCGGTGGTGACGCCGGGGATGAGTTCGGCGGATGCGGGCAAGGCTACGCGGCAGGCGATGGCGGCAGCGGAGAAAGAATGTTCGGGCAATGGGTTTCGCTGCGACGTGGTGACGCTGTATGCGGGGGCGATGTATCACCTGTATAAGTACAAAAAATATACCGACGTACGGCTGGTGTTCGCGCCGGAATTCGACATGGCGTTTTTCGGAGGCGATCCGGACAACTTCACCTATCCGCGGTACGACCTGGATATCACGTTCTTCCGCATGTATGAAAACGGCAAGCCGGCGCACACGGAAAACTATTTGAAGTTTGCGCAGCATGGGGTGAAAGAAGGCGACCTGGTTTTTGTCAGCGGACATCCGGGGGGAACGAGCCGGCTGCTCACGGTGGCACAGTTGGATTATCTGCGGGACGTGCAGTACCCGTGGCAGACGAAGAACCTGGATCGTCGCGCGAAGCTGTTGTTGAACTTCTCGGCGCAGGGTGCGGAGCAGGCACGCGAAGCGCAACACGATCTGTTCGGGATCCAAAACTCGTACAAAGCAATCACCGGGTACAACACGTTCTTCCAGAACAAGGAAGGCGTGGAGAAGAAGCAGGCGGACGAGAAGCAATTCCGCGACTACGCAGGAGCCAATGCGGAGAGCAAGAAACAGTATGGCGATCCGTGGGGCGAAATCGATGAAGCCGAGAAGACGATGCGCGAGATTTTCTTCGACTACAACTACGTTGAGATGTCGGCAGCGTTCCGTGGATCGCTGGCTACGGATGCGCGTTTCATCGTGCGAGCGGCACATGAGAAGGCGAAGCCGAACGATCAGCGATTGAGAGGGTTTACCGACTCAGCACTGCCGACGCAGGAACAACGCGTGTTCTCGACTACCCCGGTGTACAAGGATCTCGAGAAGGTGATGCTGGCAGACAGCTTGACGGAGATGCAGGAGCAGCAGCCGAATCATCCGGTGCTGGTCAAGGCGTTGGCGGGCAAGTCCCCGAAAGGGCGGGCTGCGGAATTGATTGACGGCAGCAAGTTGGACGATCCGGCGTTTCGCAAACAGTTGTATGAAGGCGGAGAAGCCGCGGTGGAGGCAAGTACCGATCCGCTGATCGTGCTGATGCGGAGCATCGAGCCGGAAGCGTTAGCGATTCGTAAGAAGGTGGATGATGACGTCGATCCGAAGGTGCGCGATGGCGGGATGAAGATCGCGAAGATTCGATTCGCCATCTACGGGCAGACCCAACCACCGGATGCAACATTTACGCTGCGCCTGAGCTATGGGCAGGTGAAGGGCTACGAAGAGAAAAAGAAATACATTCCGTGGAGCACCGCGATGGACGGCGCTTACAAGCACGCGGACGAGCACGGCAATAAACCGCCGTATCAATTGCCGAAGAGCTGGATGGACGCCAAAGGAAAGTTCGATGGCTCGACGCCGCTGGATGTGGTGAACACCAGCGACATCATTGGCGGGAATTCGGGGAGCCCGGTAGTGAATACCAAGGGCGAACTGGTCGGCATCATCTTCGACGGCAACGTCGAATCGCTGCCGTGGAACTTCTTATTCGAGGACGTACAGGGACGCGCGGTGAATGTAGATTCGCGGGCGATCCTCGAGTCGTTGCACAAGATCTACCACGCAGACGGACTCTATAAGGAGATCGTCGGAGCGTCAGGGATTTCGGAAAAGAAATAACTTTTTTAAAGTGCTGCCCCGTCTGCGCATTGCGTGGGCGGGGCTTTTTATTTAGGCGTCCAGATTCATGGTTCGTAAGAAGGCGGGCCAACGGGGATCCGCACGAAAGGGATCGAAGGCGGGGTTGATTGCGGCGGTGATGAGTACGGCAAATTTCAGATCCCTGGCCTTCTCCAGTTGCGCGAAGGCCTGATCGAGTTCACCGAGGGCACCGTGGGTGGCTGCGGCAAAGAAGGCGGCAAAAGGAGGAGTGCTCCCCTGCAGACTCGCGAGCAGTCGATGCGACTCTTCACGGTCGCCTGCGAGGGCGGACACGTAGGCGAGTACATGTTCCCAAACGGGGTTGGGGTCGGCGCGCAGGAATTCCTTGATCAGGGCAATGGATTCGGTGAAGCGTCCGGCGCGAGCGAGGGTGACACCGCGCATGGCTTGCGCCATTCCAAAATGCGGGTCGATGTCGAGGGTGCGCCGGAGTTGGAGCTCGGCCTCTTCCCAGCGATGCTGGTAGTAGAGCATGAGGCCGTAACTGTAATTGATGGGCGTCATCAAGGGCTCGAGATCGCAGCCTACCCGGGCAAGTTCCACGGCTTCCGGCAACCGGCCTGCAGCGGCGAGCGGCTGGCAGCAGGCGTAGCGGGTGATGCCGGAATTCGGATTTAATTCGAGAGCACGTTGGCCTTCGCGGATCGCGTCGTTCAGATTCCAATCGCAGAAGGCATAGGTGATGGCGAAGGCGGCATGCGCTTCGGAGAGCGACTCGTCGAGTTCGATGGCTTTTTGCGCGCAGGCCTTAGCCTGACGGTAGGCGTGCGCTACATCGACGCGACCGACCACGGTCATAAAGGCGTGTGACATGGCCATGGTGGCATAAGGTGGCGCGTAGAGAGGATCGACGTCGATGGCCTGGCGACAGAGGTCGATGGCGCGCTGCAAACCGTCTTGCGTCCATTTGTTGGCGTGGTGGTTGCCGCGCAGGAAGAGTTGATACGCTTCTTTGTTGACCGCGGATGGGGCAAGTTGCGGTACGGATTTGCTCGACTTGTTCCCGCTGGAGGACGGGCCTTGGAGTTTTGCGATGACCTGGCGCGCAATTTCGTCGTGGACTTCGACGGCGTCGCTCACGGTTCGGGTGAACTGCGAGCCCCATAGCTGGGCATCTTTAGCGACATCGATGAGTTCGGAGCGAACCGAGAAGTCGTCGCCACGTTTACTGATGCGGCCGGTGAGAACGGCGCGGACATCGAGTTTTCGCCCGGCCACCTGAGGATCGTCGGCATCGTCGCGGAAGCGGAAGGCCTTGCTGCGGGGAACCACGCGAAGCTTAGGAAGATGCGAGAGGGCGTCGATGATGCCTTCGGCAATCGCATCACCCAAATAGTCAAACTCAGGATTGCCCGTAGCGTTGGTAAATGGCAGCACAGCAAGAGACTCTATGGTCTTGCCCGCTTTGCGGACTTTTAGGGCGGATGCGGCAACAAGCTTTGAGGAACCGCCGTCGCGTTGCAGGCGACGGAGATCGGCGACCACATCCGAAGCGCTCTGATAGCGAAGGCGCGAATCTTTTTCCAAAAGCTTGGCGACCATGCTCTCGAAGACCGAAGGAAGAGTTCGGTTGAAGCGCGCGGGCGGAACAGGATCGCGATTCAGAATCGCGTCGAAGATGAGCGCTGCGGTAGCGCCGGGAAACGGCAGTGTGCCGGTCGCCATTTCGTAGAGCACGACGCCCAGGGAAAACAGATCGCTGCGGGCATCGACCTCAAGGCCACGAGCTTGTTCCGGCGACATGTAGGCGATGGTTCCAACAGTTTGGCCGGGGCTGGTGAGGTCGATGTCTCCGGCCGCAGTCGTCACACCTCCGGCACCGACAGCCAACCTCGGCGCTTCCAGCTTTGCGAGACCGAAGTCCAGGACCTTGGCTTCACCGCGCTCGGTGAGAAATACGTTGGCGGGCTTGATGTCGCGGTGGACGATTCCCTTCTTGTGAGCGGCGTCAAGTGCGTCGGCGACGGCCGTGCCGATACGAATCAATTCGTCGAGGGCGATGGGGCCGGCCGCAATGCGGTCGCGAAGGGTGTGACCTTCGAGAAGTTCCATGGTGATGAAGTGCTGGCCGTTGGCTTCATCGACCTCGTGGATGGTGCAGATATTGGGGTGATTCAGCGCTGAGGCAGAGCGGGCTTCACGGAGGAAGCGTTCGACCATCTGCGGATCGCCAGCGAATTGCAGGGGCAGGCACTTGAGAGCGACCTGACGGCCAAGGCGGGTGTCTTCCGCGCGGTAGACAACGCCCATGCCGCCAGCGCCGAGCGTATCAAGGAGTTTGTAGTGAGAAATTGTCGTGCCGACCATCGCTTGTCCGAGCGGAGAGCATACCATTCGGCAGGCGTACGACGACAATACTAAACATTGCAGTCAGTTTGCCGTATGCCGCTCCAGGACGGATCGCACGGCATCGAGAGAAGCGACGGTGTCGTGGCCGCGGGTTTCGTAGGCGATGTATCCGTCGGGACGAACGAGCGTAATGCCGGGCTTCTGCGAGGAGCGGAACTCCACAACGCCGTCAAACATGGCGCATAACTGCTGTGCGGATGTCTTTAGCGGGATGTTTTCGTCCTCGTGGATCAGCACCAGGAAGCGGCTGCGAATGCCATTACCACCACGCATGGAATCCTCGAGATAGCGTTTTCCGGGGCCCTCCACGAGCGGGCTGCTTCGGTAGGCAATGCCGAGTTCCGACAGTCGCTGCACGAAGGCATGCTGAAAGGGGGACAGATGCGACACCATGGGAATCACGGTGTTGCGAATCGCCTGCACGAACTTGTTGGGCGTCGCCATGACCTTGGTCAGCAGGTCCGTGGTCTCGATGACTTGCTTGATCACTGGCCGGCGTTCGGCGCAGTAACTCTCCAGAAGTTGCTCGTTGCCGTGACCGCGCAGGGTGAGATCGAGTTTCCACACCAGGTTCCAGACATCCTGTAGCCCGGTGTTCATCCCTTGTCCGCCAAAGGGGCTGTGAATGTGAGCGGCATCGCCGGCGATAAACATCCGCCCTTTGCGCAAATCGATTGCCACCCGGTGATGGATGCGGAAGTAACTGCTCCAGTGGAGCGAGCGGGCTTCGAGACCGATAGGCGCGCGTTCCGCGAGGATGCGCTGCACGAGTTCGAGTGTGGGAGCGTCGCCCTCCTGACGGTCAATCGTGGCTACAATGCGGCGTCGAGTGGGGTTCATCGGAAAGATCGCAAGCGGGCCGAGTTCGCTGGGACAAAGCTGCATCTCGTCGGCGGGAACGCCGGAATTGGTCTCGACGTCGGCGAGCAAGAATGCCTGCTGATACTCTCCGCCTTCGAAGGGAATTTTCAGTAAGTGACGAACCGCGCTATGGGCGCCATCACAGCCGATCACGTAGGAAGCAGGATGCTTCCCTCTACACCATCGCGGTTCACGACGACGTCGACTTTGCCGTTTTGTTCGGTGGCAGTCAGAAACGCCGTCTCGTATTCGACATCGCCGCCTTTGCTTCGCAATGCGTCGAGCAGGACCTTCTCCGTTACGTCCTGGGGCACCATGGCGATGAAAGGATAAGGGCTCTCTTCCGGAGCGAAGCGCATATGCGCCAACGATTGCCCATGGGTAATGACAGCCACCGAGGTCACACGGTTCGCACGCTCGAGGAATGGGGCGACGACTCCCGCCATGTCGAAGACTTCGAGCGTACGGGGAAAGATTGCGAGGGCTTTCGAGTGCTCCGACTGGGTCGCCCGCGCCTCGATGATGCGATAACGAAGACTGCGGCGAGCGCATTCGTTGGCGAGAAACAAGCCAACCGGGCCGGCGCCTACGATGAGAATATCCGTATCCATTGCAATCCTCTCTTTTCCCGATCAGACGCATTTGCATCGTCTTACGATTCAAGTTTGCGAGCTCGAAACCTAACTCACTGGGACGAAGGACGGCGAAGAATGGGAGGAAGCGCGAGCGTCGCTATTCGGGCCAGATTTCGTCGGCGGTGCCACCGAGTATGCGCTGCCTGGCTGCATCACTGAGCGAGAGATTTTGGAAGTCGGCGAGGTTCTCTTGGATTTCGGGGACGCCGGGGCCGGGCCAGTCGGTGCCGAACAAAGTTTTGTGAGCAATCTCTTCGAGACGGGGAAAACTCTGGAGCAGTGTCTTCGGTGGAATGCCGCTGATGTCGAGATACATGTTCTTGTGGCGTCGGAGGAGGAAGAAGGCGGTGTCCATCCAGAGGGGACGACCGCCGTGGGCGAGAATGATCTTGAGCTTTGGGAAATCGACGGCGACGTCGTCGGTGTAGATAGGATCGCCATACTTGTTGCGGGCNNTTGACGTAGTTGACGATCCAGGCGTTGACTTCGGGAGTGTGGCCGGTGACGTCGGGATCGACGTAATTGATGAGGACGGCGCGATCGACGCCGATGCGATCGAGATGTTTTAAAAACGCTTTCGGATTGCGAGAGTACTCGGCGATCTCGTCCCAGTTGGGGCGCCTGGCTTTCATCATGGCGAGCGCGTCGGGACGGAACATCTCGAGCGGACCGATATGGACGTGGCAGTCGGTGATTCTCATGGCAATCGCGAGTAGCTACAATCATTGAAACATTTTGGAGGCCGCATGCGAAAGTTGTTGCTCTTGATATTTGTTTTCGTCAGTTCCCTGCCCGTGCTCGCGCAAGGCGCTCCGCCGCAGAACAAGGCCGACGCGCCGTACGTGATGGAGTATTACTACAAAGTGCAGTGGGGACACCAGCAGGAGTTCCTCGACCTATTTTTGAAGAACCATTACCCGCTGCTGAAAAAGGGTGTGGAATCGGGGCGGATGCTGTCAGTGAAGGTGGTGACGCCTTCGAACCACATGACCGAAGACGCGCGCTGGGATTACCGGGTAACGATTACGTTCAAAAACTCGACGGTGGCCACGACCGACAATCCGGACGAAGAGAAGTGGAAGAAAGACCTGTGGCCAGACCAGGAGAAATACAAGCACGAAGAGCAACGGCGCTTCGAGATCCTGCTGGCGCACTGGGACCTGCCGGTGAGCGACATTACGCCTGGAAAGTAATTCTTAGTAGAGCGGAACCTTGGGATCGATGAAGCGCGACCACCGGTCGATGCCGCCGGTCATCGATTGTGCTTTGTCGAAACCCTGCTGGCGCAGCCATGCAGTGACGTTCATGGAACGGACGCCGTGATGGCAGTAGACGATGATGTGATCGTCGGGATCGATGTCCTGGACGCGGGCAGGGATGTCGCCCATGGGGATATGAATGCTGGGCTCGATGCGAGCGGTCTCGCGCTCCCAGGGTTCGCGTACGTCAAGCAGAATGACTTCGCCGTGGCCTGCTAATTCCTTCACGGCTTCGGGCGTAATTTCGTAGTCGATCGATTTCGTCATAAAGATAGTTAGATGCTAGGTGTCGAAGCTGAAGCGGGTTTCGGCGAGGCGGTACATCTTCCGCCAGACGAGACGATTGGTGGTGACGACGATCGCGGCCATGGCGAGGGTGGCTGCAACCAGGAGCGCGAAGTCGCCTTTGTCGGTGGCGTGACTGATGGTCGCGCCGAGTCCGACGGTCTGGTAGATCTGACCGCGGAAATGAAAGTACTCGGCAACGATACTGGCGTTCCATGCGCCCCCGGAAGCGGTGACCAGGCCGGTGACGAGGTAGGGAAAGATTGCGGGCAGAATCAGCTTGCGCCAGCGTTGCCAGCCGTGGATTCCGAAGATCTCGGAAGCTTCTTTCAGGTCGGTGGGAATCGCCATGGCGCCGGCGATCACGTTAAAGAGCACGTACCACTGCGTACCGAGCAGTAACAGAATGATGGACGCGACGCCGAGCCCACCGCCGATTTGAATCAGCAGCAACAGCACGATGGGAAACAAGGCCGTGGCGGGAACGGAAGCGGCGATCTGCGCAAGCGGTTGGGCGATCTTCGCGAGTTTGCGATTGGATCCGATGGCAACGCCTGCAGGGATCGTCCAAAGGGAGGCGATCAGCAGGGTGACGTTGACGCGTACGAAGGTTGCGAGCAGGCCGCGTCCGAGTTGTCCGACTTCGGCGCGGGTGATGCCGGTGAGCATCATGGCCATCTTCGCAGCGCCATAGGCGACGAGCGCGAGCAGCGCGATGCCGAGGGTGATCGTTACAACTCGGCGGAACGTTGCGGGTTTTCGATCGCTCGCTTCGGTATGAGATCGGCGCGCGATGGTCAGCGCAATTCTTTCGGAGGCGGGGTCGAATAGCTGGCGATTGATAGCGCGCAGCAGGCCCGAGCGCTGAAGAAGATTGAGGAACCATGAGGTGGGCACCTCGATGGCTTCGACCTGCTCCATTTTGAATTTCTCCGACCAAGCAATCACGGGACGCCAGACGACCTGATCGAGCAATACGATGACGCCGATCATGGTGAACAGCCCCCAGAGAATGGCTTGGGTATCGCCGGCGCTGGCCGCGGTTTGCAGATACGAGCCGAGGCCGGGGAGTCGGAAGTCGCGGGTGCCGAGCACGAACATCTCGCAGGCCATGAGAAAGAACCATCCGCCGGCCACCGACATCATTGAATTCCAGACGAGGCCAATGATGGAGGCTGGCAATTCCAGGTTCACGAATCGCTGCCACCAACTGAAGCGATAAATGGTGGCAGCCTCGCGCATGTCGCGTGGAATGGTTTTCAGCGAAGAATAAAAGCTGAAGGCCATGTTCCACACCTGCCCGGTGAAGATGAGCAGGATAGCACCCATTTCCACCCCCAACTGGCGGCTGGGAAAGAGGCCGACCATGGCGAGCATCACCCCGGGTAAGAAGCTGAGCACGGGGATGGATTGCAACACGTCGAGCAGCGGGATCATGAACTTCTCGGCGCGCGGATTGCCAGCGGCCACGTAGCCATAGATCAGGGTGAACAGCAGGCTCAGGACATAGGCGAGACCGATGCGGAGCAGCGAGTAGCCGGCATAGATGGGGAGGTAGCGCGGATCGCGATGGATCTCGACGACTGGAGTAAACGGGCCCAGCCAGCTGCGGGCGGCCGCGATGATGCCGTAGAAGAGAGCGAGCACCCCGGCCAGCATGAGCAGGTCGATGAGAGGCGCGGTGCGCTGCCAGAGACGGATTTGCCACCAGCCGCTGGTGAGGCGGATCTGATCTTTAAGCATGAGGATTCGGCTCGCCGGCATGCTCGCTGTTATCGGCTAAGTGGAGCCGGCCGGTGTCGGAGTCGTAATCGAAGATCTCGGCGTAACGGCCCCAGTTCAACGCGGTTTCCATCTGCCGCACGGTTTCCTTTTCGCTGAAGTGTTCGTCGAGGATGTCGTGGAAGAACTCGTCGGAAATGGTGTGGTTGGACTTGCTGCGAAGGGTGGTATCCATGAAGCGCAGCAGGCTGATATTTTTCAGCGCGGCATCGCGGAAAAGGATCTTGCGGTTAAGGATGTCAGCCTCAGCAAAGGCGCGTCCAACGGGCGTGATTTCGACGTCGCCTTCACGGACGGCGACATAGTCGAGCATGACCGCCGAGTCCACGATGGGCAGCAGGTCGTCCACTTCCATCGAAAGCTCGTCGGACATGCGGTAGAGATCTTCGTGTCCGCCGCGATCGGCGAGAAGTTCGAGGAAACCGGCGATGCCGCCGGGACGAGCGTGCGGCAACATCTGGTACTTCTCTTTGGTTCGCGCTCCGGCGGCGCCAGGAGTGCCTGGGGGTGCGATCTGCTGATCGGGCTGAGTGAGCACTTTGTAGATGTAGTCCACCAGTTGGGTGAAACGCGGCGCCTTGTGATCGTGAGGATGTGTCATCCCGACCTGAAAGTCGGCACGGATGTGCCCGGGGTTGCGGCCGAGCACGATGATGCGATCGGCCAGCAGCACCGCCTCTTCAATGTTGTGGGTCACGATGAAGATGGTGTTGGTAGTCATGCGCTTGTTCTTCCAAAGTTCGATGAGCTCATTGCGCAGATTTTCGGCGGTGAGGACGTCGAGCGCCGAGAAAGGTTCGTCCATGAAGAGGACTTCGGGCTCGACGACAAGGGCCCGCGCAAAGCCTACGCGCTGGCGCATCCCTCCGGAGAGTTCCTTGGGATAGGCGCTCTCGAAGCCATCGAGACCCACGGTGTCGAGGACTTTCAGGGCACGCTTACGGCGCTCGATCTCACCCATGCCGCGCGCTTCGAGCGGCGCTTCTACATTGGCGAGGACAGTGAGCCAGGGAAAGAGCGCGAAGCCCTGGAAGACGAGCGAGACGTTAGGCTTGGCGTCGGTGACACGCTTGCCGTGCCAGAGCACTTGGCCAGATGACGGCTGCGAGAGGCCACAAAGCATGCGAAGGAGGGTCGATTTTCCGGAGCCGGAGGGACCGAGCAGAGCGACGATGGTGCCGGGCTCAATGGCGAGATCGGTAGGCGCAATGACCTCGATCTTCCCACCGTCGGGCTGCGTATAAAACTTCGTGACCGCCTGGGCTTGAATGATTGCTTGCGTTGCCATGGTTCTCTCGATCGAAGGATTGGGTTGATTGTAACTGCTGCGAGTGGGAACGCTGTTCACACGCTATTAATGAACCGGTTTTGGCGATGTGCAATGGGCGTGCATAATGGCGACCATGAGCCTTCTTCGTGTTGCACTCGTCCTTGCGGTCGCTCTCGTTCTTACCGCTTCCTTTGCAGCTGCGGAACCTGCTTATAAGTATTCACGGAGCGGAAACGCGGAAGATGTAAAAACGAAAACCACCGCTGGCTACGCGCTGATGGGCGGCGGGACGGACCAGGACGCGGCTTTCAAGTTTCTTTGCGATAAATCGGGTGGTGGCGATTTCCTGATCCTTACGGCAAGCAGCGATCAGGATTACGCCGAGTACAACCCGTACATCCAGAAGCTATGTAAAGAGAATTCAGTGGCGACGTTGAGCATTGCCAGCGCAGAGGCCGCGAACGACCCGTTCGTCGCGGAAACAATTCGGAAAGCGGAAGCCCTGTTCATCACCGGCGGAGACCAGGCGAAATATGTAAAGTATTGGAAGCCGAGCCCGATGCGCGAGGCGATGCAGTCGCTGATCGATCGTGGAGTGCCGGTAGGAGGTACCAGCGCGGGGCTGGCGATTCTCGGCGAGTTTGGCTTCCCTGCATTGAACGACAGTGCGTACTCGGAGGCGTCGTTGAAAAACCCGTTCAACGATCGCGTGATGATCGACCGCGGATTCCTGGCGATTCCCCACCTTGAAAATACGATCACGGATACGCATTTCAAAAAGCGGGACCGCCTGGGACGCACGCTGGTCTTTATGGCGCGCATTCTGCAGGACGAGATGACAAAGGAAGTGCGCGGCATTGGCGTGGATGAAAAGAGTGCTGCATTGCTGGAAGCAGACGGGTCGGTGACGGTGGCTGGAGTGGGCAGCGGCGTCTATTTCTATCGGCCCACCGCGCCGCCGCAAACATGCGCGCAAAAAACCCCACTAACGTTTAGAGGGATCGACGTGTATCACGTACCGACGGGGGGGAAATTCAATCTGGCCGACTGGAGCGGGACGGGCGGAAATGCTTACACGTTGAGCGTGGAAAATGGCGCCATTCGTTCGAGCGCGCAGGCGATCTACTGAAAAATAAAATCCTCCCCAATCGGCCGCGACAACAACTTAAGAGCAGCGCATATCGACTGCAGGCATGAATAAAGGCGTCTCGCGAGAGACGCCTTTGTTGTTAGGATTTCAACGATTAGTCGACGGTTACGGATACTGCGCCGCTGGTGATGGAACCGAGGCTGGCGGTGATGTTGGCGCTGCCAATGCTTACACCGGAAACGACGCCTGTAGAACTCACGGTCGCAACACTGGTATCGCTCGACGTCCAGGTTACGGTATTCGTGATGTTGTTGCTGCTTTGATCGACGGCGGTGGCCTGCGTGGTCCCTCCGGTGATGATCGTCGTGCTCGCGACGGTGATCGTGATGGCCGTGACGTTGGAGACGGTAAGAGTTGCGGTGGCAATCACGTTGCTGGATTTTGCCTGGATGGTGGCATTGCCGAGCGCTACTCCGCTAGCAAGACCTGCCTGGTTGATCGTGGCCACAGCGGCGTTCGAGGAACTCCAGTTGACCTGGCCGGTGACATCCTGGGTCTGATTGTTGCCCAATGTTCCGGAGGCCGTGAATTGTTGCGTGGCACCGGGCTTCACTGCTCCGCTGGTGGGCGAGATGGTGATGGCGACGATCGCTTTCGGCGAGGGGAAGAAGTCGCCACAGCTGGTGGAAGTCGCAACGATCAGCAGGATGCAAACGAGCGCGGCAAGAACAGATTTTTTCTCTGACCTCATTCGAAGAACGCGGTCCTCTCTCGAAGATGGCTACGCCGGATGGTGCCGGCTACGGAACGTATCCATTTTAGACGCAGAAACGGGAATTAGGTGTGGACGGGGGATCACTTGCCGGCAACCTGGAACTTTTGGCTCATGAGGAAGGAAAAACCATCGAATTCGTAAATATAGTTGCGACCGCTGGGGATGGGCGCCTTTCGTCCGAGGCGCACCTCGCGGAATGTGGCGAGGACCTCGGGAAGTTCGGCGGGATCGGCCAATGGCACGTTGTGGGAAGGTAAAAGTGATTTGACCTTCGACGAAAGCGCCGCGAGCCGAGCCATGGAATGTTCGTAGGCGTCGAGATCGGTTTCAGGGCGATAAAGATAAATCGGACCGGGGTAGTAGGAGTCTCCCGTGAAGAGCAGGCCGTTGGCGCGATCGAGGAGAGCGATGGCGTCGGGCGTGTGGCCGGGAGTGGCGATGACTTCGAGGGTGCGGCCGCCTAACTCGAAAGTAGAGCCGTCGTGGATCGAGCGATCGACCTTCCACGGCCTGGTGACATAAGCTTTTGCGTCGAAGCCCGTCGGCAACGCGCCGCAGAGATTGCCGGGCTCGAGTTCCGCCTGAGCATCGGCGCTTGAGCCCCTTGCGCTTTCGTGGGTGAAGGCCGTCGCCATGCCGGCGACGTGTTCGAACTGCCAGTTCCCGCCGACGTGATCGTTGTGAGTGTGCGAGTTTACGACGATGACAGGAAGCTTCGTCAGAGATAGGACAACACTGCGGATGTCAGCGATGCCCAACCCGGTGTCGAAGAGGAGCGCCTGCGTGTTGCCGAGAACGAGATAGGAGATGACCTCTTCGGCCTGATGCGGTTCGTAGATGGCAAAGACGTGCGGACGAACTTCGTAGACTTCAAACCAGGGATCAGGGGATACGACACTTTTCAGTTTCGCGTATTCCGGTCGCGGGATTTTACGGCACCAGTCCGGAGTGGCTGTAGGAACACCAGCGCCGGACTGGGCAAATGCGCAAGTTGCAAGCAGAAGAAGGCCAGCCAACTTCGAGATGGAGAGCATGGAAAACGAGTTTAATACGCGCTGGCTTGGTTCAACTCCTGAATTGCGGATGCGCTGAGTTGTAAGTCTGTCGCGGCAATAATGTCGTGCAACTGGTCAAGCTTGGTGGCGCTGGCGATCGGAGCGGTGATGCTGGGACGCGCGATCAGCCATGCCAATGCGACCTGCGCCTGGGTGGCGTTGTGTTCTTTCGCTCCTTTTTCCAGGGCGGCAAGGATACGAGCGCCGCGATCGGTGAAGTATTTGCCTAACATTCCGGCGCGCGCGGCTTTTTCGGCGTCGGACTTGGAATGATATTTCCCGGTTAAGAATCCGCTGGCAAGCGAGAAGTACGGGATCACGCCGAGACCATGTTTTGTGACCGTGGGCTCGAGATTCTTTTCGTAGTCTTCGCGATCGTACAGGTTGTAGTTGGGCTGGAGACTGACATATTCCGGATAGCCGTGTTCCCGGCTGGCCTTGAGCGATTCTTCGATGCGCGCGGCATTGAAGTTCGAACAACCGATGGCGCGAACCTTGCCCTGCTTCACCAGGTCGGCATAGGCACCGAGGGTTTCTTCGACCGGCGTGTTGGGATCGTCGCGATGAGATTGATAGAGATCGATGTAATCGGTCTGCAGGCGGCGGAGGGACTCTTCGACTTCGGCGAGGATGTATTTGCGCGAGAGTCCTTGCTTACCTTCGCCCATCGGCGAGCCGACCTTGGTGGCGAGGACCACCTTGTTGCGCTTGCCGCTCTTCTTAAACCAGTTGCCGATGACGGTTTCGGATTCGCCACCGGTGTGGCCGGGAGCCCAGGTGGAGTAGGAGTCGGCGGTGTCAACGAGATTGAGGCCGGAGTCGATGAAGGCGTCGAGCAGCTTGAAGGATGTGGGCTCGTCGGCGGTCCAGTCGAACACGTTTCCGCCCAAAGCCAGTGGGCCTACCGATAAATTCGAGTTACCAAGATTTCGTTTTTGCAAGAGTCTTCCCCTTTATCGCTATTCGATGAGAGTGAACCTCGCAAAGTAGCAGATCAGGAAGGTAAAGCTCTGTGACTTCGCTCAATGTACGGGCGGGATATATGCCAGGTGCCGGGCGAAGAACCAGCACAGGAAAAAGACGATGGGGACATGCACGATCATTTGCAGCGCGCCATAGCCGACGAGATCGCGAGCCTTCAGCCGAAGAATGCCGAGGAGCGGGAGCATCCAGAAAGGGTTGATCAGGTTGGGCAGGGCTTCGGAGGCGTTATAGATTTGCACGACCCAACCGAGATGGACTTGGTGCAGGTTCGCTGCCTGCATGATGTAAGGGGCTTCAATCAGCCACTTGCTGCCGCCAGAAGGAACGAAGACTCCGAGGACTGCGGAGTAAAGAGCGACGAGCAGCGGATAGGTGCCGTGGGTGGTGACATGGACGAAGAGGTTGGAAAGCCATGTCGAGATGCCGGTGCCGACGATCATGCCGAAGATGACGGAGTAGAACGGAAACTGGATGAGGACGCCGCCGGTAGCAGGCACACACTCAGAAACGGCGCGCATGAAGCGCTTAGGACGCCAGTGGAGAAGCAATCCGACGGTGAGGAACATGAGGTTGTAGGTGTTGAGATCGAACGCGGCTAACGCCCCTTGCGGCGAGGTGCGGAAGTTATCGATCAAATACCAGAGCAGCAGCGCGCCGACGAGGATGGAAAGCAGCGGGCTATATTCGAGCCACTCTCCGGGGCGCGTTTTGGGTTCGAGCTCGCGTTCGGTCGACTCGACGCTGATTCCGTAGGATTCGGCGGTGCGCGCGTTGGCTTCGGAGGGTGCCGATAGATAAGAGATGATTACGGACACGACGATGAGGACTCCGGCCATAACGAGGTTCTGCCAGAGAAACAAGGTCTGACGCAACGGGATGAGGCCGGTGATCTGGTAGAGCGGCGCCGGGATCGCGCTCTTGGTTGTCATTAACATTGCGGCGGAGGAAGAGAGGCCGAGAGCCCAGACGGCGCCGAGGCCGAGATATCCCGCGGCACCGGCGGCGCGATAGTCCAAGCCCTTCACACGTTTCGCCATCTCGCGCACGAGAAGTCCGCTGAAGATGAGGCTGAGGCCCCAGGAGATCAACGACGTCAACATGGAAAAGAGGGCGACCATGGCGACGGCGTTGCGCCCATTCGAAGGAAGTCCGGCGAGCCAGCGGATGAGGCGATTCACAATCGGTGTCGTCGCCACGACGTAGCCGCCAATGATGACCATGACCATCTGCATGGTGAATGGAACCAGCGTCCAGAAACCTTTGCCGCCCTGGATTGCGAGCTTGCTGGCGGGTTCGTGAAGGAGAAGGCCGGTGACGAATACGACGACGATACCAACAAAGGCAAATACGAGGGGATCGGGAAACCAGCGCTCACTCCAATCGGCAAGCACAAGGCCGATGCGCGCCAGACCTGACTCCGGTTGAAAAGCTACTCTCTTTGAATCGCCTGCCATGATGCTCTCCTGGGGGAATGCAACACAAAGCGAGATAGCGTACGGCGCTGGCGGGATGGAGTCAACCGGGGAAGTTCAGCCTTCGATGATGGTGGGTGGTTCATCGCGACGATGTGAGCCGAGCTCGGGAGGAATAATCTCCACGGGCGGCAATTGACGCAGTTCTCTGCGATGGGCGCGAAGGCCGTAGAAGACCGCGAGCAGCGGCGCGGAAAGGAGTACGCCCCAGAAGTTAAAGAAAAAACCGAGCACGAGCGGAACGAGAATCGAGGCCCAGATAGGAACCTTCGCCACGCGGCGCGTGAGGATCGGCTGAAGAACCAATCCATCGATCACCATGACGACGGCATAAAGGCCGAGCAGGTAGGTTGTACCCGTCAAGCCTTTGCCGTCGATCAACGTCGCAGCTAACGGACCGAGCAAAGAGAGCACGCCACCGATGGTGGGGATGAAGTGGAAGCCGGCGGCGAGGATCGCCCACAGAGGCGCCCAAGGGACACCGAGGACGAGTAACCCAGCGAGCCAGAGCAGGGCCACGCAGAGTGAGTCGAGGCTTTGGGCCACGAACCATCGCTTGAGCGAGCGGGCAGTGACCCGAACGTGACTGTTGATCTGCATAGGAGATTAGATGCTGCGGTTGAGGGCTCTGTTTCAGAGTTCTCGGAGCCCGGAGGGGGTTGAATTCACATGCTAAACTCAAAGGTACCTTCAAGCGCGGGGAATCGCATGAAATTTGGCGTGATCATCTTTCCAGGCTCTAACTGCGACCACGACGCGCACTGGGTCTTAGGCCAGGTCGCAAAACAGCCCGTAACCTTCCTTTGGCACGAATCGCACGACCTGCAGAACTGCGATGCCATCGTGGTTCCGGGAGGATTCGCGTATGGCGACTACCTGCGAACGGGTGCGATTGCCAAGTTTTCGCCGGTGATGGAGTCGGTTCGCAAGTTCGCCGACAAAGGCGGCTTAGTGATCGGCATCTGTAACGGCTTCCAGATTCTGACTGAGTCGGGGCTGCTGCCAGGCGCGCTGCTGCGTAATGAAGGGCTGAAGTACATCTGCAAGCCAGTCCACGTGCGCGTCGAGAGCACGGATACGCCGTTCACCCAGGGATTGAAGAAGGGTGACGTGATGCAGATTCCGATCGGGCACATGGAAGGCAATTACTTCTGTGACGATGCGACGCTACGTCAACTCAAAGAACAAGATCGCATCGTCTTCCGTTACGCTACGCCCGATGGGCAGATTACGCGCGAGGCGAATCCGAATGGATCGATCGACAACATCGCGGGCATCTGCAACGAAGGCCGCAATGTGCTCGGCATGATGCCGCACCCGGAACGCGCGAGCGAGAACGAACTCGGGATGACGGATGGATTCAGGATCTTCGAGTCGCTGCTTGGCGCTATGGTTAAGCGCTAAATCTCCAACCACAGAGGACGCAGAGGGCGCGGAGGATTTGGGGCGTTGTTCTTGTTCGCGTGCCTCCCCCGCAGCTTCGAAGCTCACCACTGAGAACCTCTGTGTCCTCTGTGGTTAATTCGGTCAATCCCTCTTGAAGGCTTCTTTATTCACTACGTACGGCATCTGCTGGATGTCGCCTCCGTAGTTTTTCTCCAGCACATCAATTAAACCCTGCACACAACGGCCGGCCATGCCTTTATCGGGATGGGGGTCGAGGCGCGTGATGCGGCCTGCGCTGGCGAAATGCGGGTACAAGCGACAGGTGTCTTCGATCGCGGGATCGCGCAATGGTGAATCACTCGGCAATGGTTCTTTCTCGAAGACATCGAGTGCCGCGCCGCCAAGACGCTTTCCTTTCAACGCCTGAGCAATTGCGACCTCGTCGACGACGGGACCACGCGAGGTGTTTACGAGATAAGCGGTGGGCTTCATCCAGCGCAGAGTTTTATCGTTGATGAGGTGATGGGTCGGTGTACCGCCTTCGCCTTCGCGAATCAGCGGGACGTGAATGCTGATGAAGTCGGAGAAGCTGAGGGCTTCCTGCAAATCCACGTAGCGGATGGTAGTGCGCTGCTTCTGGATGTCGGTGTCGAAGCGAAGGTCCATGACGCGCTGAATGGCGGCGATGTAATCCTTGTTCTGATAGGCGGCGTCGTAGCAGAGGATGTCCATGTCGAAGCCGGAACACTTCTTGATCATCGCGAGGCCGATGCGGCCGGTACCGATGATGGCGACGGTCTTGCCGGTGACTTCGTCGCCAAGGAACGGTAGAAACGGATGCCAGGTTCCCCACTTCTGCTCGCGAACAAGTTTCTCGGCAGTCCAGAGGCGTCGCGCGGCGGCGGCCATGGTGAAGAAGGCGAACTCGGCGGTGGCTTCGGTCAGGACGTCCGCCGTATTTGTAAATGGAACCTTGTGGACGTTGGCGTCGGCGCGGTTGATGTTGTCGAAGCCGACGGCGAGTTGCGCGACGACCTTGAGATGACCGTTGCCGGCGGCGAAGACCTCGGCATCGATCTTGTCGCGCAGCGTGGTGATGAGGCCGTCTACACCGCTCTTCACCTTTTCGATGATCAATGATTTCGGTGGCGGATCGGCGTCGGGATAGACTTCGAGCTGGTAGCCGCGTTGGCGAAGGATTTCGAGCGCGGGCTGGCCGATGTCGCAGGTGGCAAAAACGCGAAAAGATTTATCAGGCATCTTCGGGAAATCTCTGTCTATGTACGATTGCAAGAGACGAAGCAGGGATTTCCCGAATTATAGCGATTGCTATCGAGCCACGCCAGAAAGTGACAGCTCGCTCAGTTCCGCTTCCTTCTTCTTCTTCAGCAGCACGAGCGAGGCAGCCTGTTGGGCGATGTGTTCGGCGGAGACTTCGAACTCCTTGATCAATTCCCAGGGCGCCCCGGAATCGCCGAAGCGGTCCTTTACGCCGATCGCGCCGGTGATCACCGGTACGTCGAATAATGCCGGTGCCGAAGAAATAATACTGGCGACCATTCCCGAGAGTGCGCCGATCTGGTGCTCTTCAGCGGTGATCACGACGCGAGTGTCGAGCGCAGCCCGAAGGACGGTGCGGCGATCGAGCGGCTTCAGGGTGTGCATGTTGATGACGCGGGTTTCGTAGCCGAACTCCTGCTTCAGGATCCACGCTGCACGCATCGCCTCGGGAACCATGGGGCCACAAGCGATGATGGAGAGGTCTTCGTTTTCGTTGCGATAGTCGTCGGCAAGTTCGGTGGTGAAGGCGTTGAGGAAGTTCTCGGACTCACTGCGGAGGCGAATGACATTTGCCTTGCCGAACTCAAACGGCGTATCGAGGGTGGAAACGATCGGCGTGGCTTCGCGAGCGAAGCGAACGTACTTCGGGCCGACGTGCTTCAACAGCAGGTAGTCGGTAGCTTTCTTCGCTTCTACGGAATCGCAGGGAACGACGACCGTCATATTCGGCAGACCGCACATGGCGAAGAGATCTTCAAGAGCTTGATGCGTCGCGCCATCGGGGCCCACGGAAACGCCACCGTGTGCTCCGGCGATCATCACGTTGAAGTTGCCGTAGCAGATGGACACGCGGATCTGGTCGAGGTTGCGGGCGGCCGCGAAAGTGGCGTAGGTGCCGAAGACGGGCAGCTTCCCTTCCCGCGCCAACCCGGCGGCAGCAGAGGTCGCGGATTGTTCGGCGATGCCCATGCTGAGCCAGCGGTTCTTGCGTTCGGGATGCTTGGCATAAAACTCGCTGATCGTGATCGAACCGGAGATATCGAGACCGAGGCAGACGACGCGGTCGTCCTTGCCGCTTTCGGAGAGGCTCTCACCGAAACCCATGCGGGTGGGCTTCATGGCGGCAGTCATCGTGGTGCCGGAGTTCCACCAATAGTTCTTGCCGAACTGCGGCATCTTCGCCGCAAGCTTCTTGTCGACATCCGCCTGGTAACGCTTGGCGTTTTCGAGGAGCGCGGCGTAGGGAATGGCTTGTTCGATGCCGAGCTCATTCAAGGACTTCACGAGCTCATCGAAGTTCGGGGCTTTGCCGTGCCATCCGGCGATATTCTCCATGAAGCTGACGCCCTTGCCCTTCACAGTGTGTGCGAGGAGCACCGTCGGCTTGCCAGAACCTTCGTTGTTACGTGCCTGGTTGAGACCGTTGACCACCTGTTCCATGTTGTGGCCATCGATGTCGATCACCAGCCATCCGAAAGCCTTGTACTTCTCGGCCAAGGGTGCGACGTTCATCACGTCGGAGACGGCGCCGTCGATTTGGAGACGGTTGACGTCGATGATGGCGATCAGGTTATCGAGCTTGTAGTGGGCGGCTTCCATGGCAGCTTCCCATACGCTGCCTTCCTGCTGTTCACCGTCGCCCATGATGCAGAAAATCTTGTTGCGGCGGCCATCGAGACGACAGGCGAGCGCGGAACCAACCGCGACGCTCAAGCCTTGCCCCAACGATCCGGTGGAGGCTTCGACACCCGGCAGCTTCAGCCAATGCGGGTGGCCTTGGAACGGAGAGTAGAGCTTGCGCAGAGTCACGACATCGTCGCGATTGCAGAATCCGGCGAAAGCGAGGCCGACGTAAAGGGCGGGCGCTTTGTGTCCGGCGGACCAGAAGATGCGATCGCGCTCGGGCCAGTTAGGATTCTTCGGATCGTGGTCGGCGACATCGAGATAGAGGGCAGCGGTGATGTCCATGATGGACAGCGTACCTCCGGCATGACCGGAGCCAGCGGCGCAGAGGGCGACCAAGTTGTAGCCGCGCATGAGGTTCGCCTGGGTTTTCAGTTCGTCGGGGGTGTAACGGCGGAGGATTTTCGAGGTCGTGGAATCGATAAGCGCCATGGCGTGAAGAGCGTATGTCGGCCCGGGTTTTCGGACAGTGACCGTTATCACCGGGAGATGTGTGATAGGGTGCACAGAGGGATTCTTCTTTGGCTAAGGCCTTCCGTTTCAATTGCTTGCCACTCATCAGCGGGTAGTCTGGTCGAGGAAAATAATGCTGCGCGAAGAGATGATCGACCTTCCCGCTTATCACAAAGCACTGTTCGGTGAGCTGCGCGATACGGTACTATGAAGCCAATGCCCCGGCCTAAGCAGCACATCATTCTGATCCAGGACGATCCCTATCTCGTCGCGAGTCGTAAGGCCATTCTCGAGCGGTACGGGTATTCGGTTGACATTGTTGAGAGCGTGAAAGCCGCGCGCCAGCGAGCGCAACAGTTTGTTTGCGACCTGGTGATCGTAGATGCGCAGAAGGCACACGACACCGCCCTCCAGTTGTGTGAAGAGATCAAGCAGAACAACCCAAAGCTGTCCGTCGCGCTGATGACGGGATACCACGTCTATCTGCACACGGATTGTCCGGACGAAATCATTCGGCAGGATGAAGGGCCGGAAGGCTTCATCGCAAAGGTGAACGACCTGCTTTCGCCGACCACCGCCTAAGCGTTCGCATCGTTTCTGCTCCACGCTTCCGGCTCTTATGATAAAAATTCCAAGCCCCAAAGTGTGCTCGATCAAGGAGTGATCATGCGAATCCGTTCGGACTTTGTTCTCTGCGCGGTTGTGCTCGTCGCCTCGCTTACGGCGGTTGCGCAACACGAACATCATGGCGGCACCGGCAAAGGCGAACCCCCGGCTAACTTCGGAGAGATTCACTTTCAGACCTCCTGCTCGCCGGAAGCACAGACTGGGTTTCAGCTAGGCGTCGCGGAGCTACATTCCTTCGAATACGGGACAGCGGAGGCCCAGTTTCACAAGGTGCAGCAGCAGGACCCGGGATGCGCGATCGCGTATTGGGGTGAAGCGATGTCGCTCTACCATCCGCTTTGGAACAATCCGTCAAAAGAAGATTTAACGGAAGGGTGGAAGCTGATAGAGAAGGGTAATGCAGCGAAAGAGAAGAGCCCGCGCGAGGGCGAGTACCTCGAAGCCCTGGGAGCTTTTTATAAGCCGGGCGATCAACTGACCGAAGACCGCGCCGACACTTACTCGAATGCGATGGAGAAGCTGCACACAACTCACCCAGAAGACGAAGAGGCGGCGATCTTCTATGCGCTTTCGCTCCTCGGATCGGAATCGCCGAGCGACACTTCCCTTTCGCACGCCAGGAAAGCCGTAGCGATTTTGAATGAGGTGCTGGCGAAGGATCCTAACCATCCTGGGGTAACGCACTACATCATTCATGCCAGCGACAATCCGAAGATGGCGCCGGAGGCACTGGCGGCAGCGCGGCAATATGCGAAGATCGCGCCGGGATCGGCGCACGCGGTGCATATGCCTTCGCACATTTTCGCGCGTCTGGGACTGTGGGATGAGTCGATCCAGTCGAACCTGGCAGCGATTGAAGTGGCGAAGAAGGCCGGCGAGGCGACCGAATACCAACTGCATCCCATGGACTTTTTGATGTATGCGTACCTGCAATCGGGACAGGATGAGAAGGCGCGTGCGGTGGAAACCGAAGCCGTGGCGATGACGAACCGGGGCTACGGACACGGGCGTGAGGGTTACTACTACTACGTGCAAGCCCATTTCCCCGCGATGGTCGCGATAGAAACCAAAGATTGGAAGCGAGCGGAATCGTTGCAGCCCACCGAAGGCTCGAAGGCAGGCATGAAAGAGATGACCTACTGGGCGCAGGCGGTAGGAGCGGGACACCTGAAAGACGTGCCGGCAGCGAAGCAAGCGGTGGAGAAGCTGCAGGCGGCAGTGCTGGAGGATGAGAAGGAAAATCCGAGCAAGGAAAAGCGGACCGTCAACACCGACCTGAACGAAGGCAAGGCATGGCTGGCATATGCGGAAGACAAGAACGACGAGGCCTTTGCATTGTTGCAACCGGTGATCGAGCGGCAGGATGCAGTGGGTAAGGGCGAAGTGGAGTTGCCGGCGCGTGAGATGTATGCCGAGATGTTGCTCGAATTGAAGCGTCCGAAAGAAGCGCTGGAGCAATATCGCGCGTCGCTGAAGACGGACCCGAACCGCTTTAACGGGCTGTATGGCGCGGCGAAGGCGGCAGAAGTCGCGGAGCAACACGAAGAGGCCGTCGCTTACTACAAGCAGTTGCTGGCGAACTGCAAAGATGCGGATGGGACGCGTTCGGAGCTGACGCATGCTCGGGAAATGGTGAAGAGCGAGACGGTGACCGGAGAGTAGCACGCAGCACAGCACTACTTCCGAAAAGGGACGGCGCTGAGGCCGTCCCTTTTTATTGCTCAGGAATATCTATAGCCGATGCTTGGTCCATTCGTCGATGCGGTCTAACGCTTTCGCGATGTTCTCGATCGAGTTGGCGATGGAGAAGCGCAGGTAACCTTCGCCGAACGCCCCGAAGGCGGTCCCGGACAACGCCGCGACGCCCGCCTCTTCCAGAATCGCATCAGCCAGCTTCTTCGAGGGCCATCCTGTCTTGGTGATATTCGGGAAGGTGTAGAACGCTCCGTGCGGCGAGCGGCAGCTGAAGCCTTTGATCTTGTTCACGCGCTCGATGAAGAAGTCGCGGCGTTCGAGGAACGCCTTGTTCATCTTGTCGACGGAAGACTGGTCGCCCTTGATCGCTTCGACGCCGGCCATCTGGGTAAAACTGGCGGTGCAGGAGACGGAATTCGTCGCCAGCCGCGAGATGTGTGCAGCGAGGTCGGGCCGCATCACGCCGTATCCCATGCGCCATCCCGTCATGGCCCAGGTTTTGGAGAAGCCGTCGAGGAGGATAGTGCGCTCATGGAACCCCGGTATCGACATGATGGAGTGGTGCTCGCCCTGGAAGATGAGGCGACTGTAGATTTCGTCGCTCAGGATCATGATGTCGCGATCGCCGATCGATTGCGCGATATCGCTGATGTCTTCCTTCGTTAACACGCCGCCGGTAGGGTTCTGCGGCGAGTTGATGATGATCAGCTTAGTGCGGTCGTTGATGAGTTTCTTCAGTTCGTTGACGTCCAGCCGGAAATCGCGCGACTCGCGCAGTTGGATGGGCACGGCCTTCGCGCCTACGAAGTTGATCATCGACTCGTAGATCGGGAACCCGGGGTTCGGATAGATGATCTCGTCGCCTTCATCGGCGAGCGCCAGCATGGTGAAGAAGATGATCGGCTTGCCGCCAGGCACGACGACGACTTCCTCGGGTGTGACTTTAATGCCGCGCGTTGCCGAGATTTCGTCAGCGATGGTCTGACGAAGCAGGGGCAGGCCCGCAGACGGGCCGTAATGCGTGAAGCCCTTGTTGAGGGCATCGATGCCGGCGTCGACCACGTTGCGAGGCGTATCGAAGTCGGGCTCACCGATCTCAAGGTGGACGATGTCGTGGCCCTTGGCTTCGAGGGCGCGGGCACGCACCAGGACTTCGAAAGCGGTTTCCGTTCCGAGGCGGGCCATGCGACGCGCCAAGTGCAACTCACTAGAAGTTTTCGTCATAAGCAAACTCATAATTATACCCTCGATAAGCCCGACCATCATCCCTCGCAAGCGCGGGCGGACGCAGTGACGCACGGCAGAAGGTGCTGTGATCTACGTCTTGTCGGCGGTGAGGGCGATGGCGGTGGTGATTTCGGCAGTCTTGGCGAGCATCGCGGAGACGGAGCAGTACTTCTCTTTTGAGAGCCTTACCGCATCTTCCACCGACTTGCGGGAGACCGGGCCTTCGACGCGATAGAGGAGCGCGATCTTAGTGAAAACCTTAGGGTGGTCATTCGCCCGTTCGCCCACGGCGCTGACTTCCAATGAAGTGAAGGGCTCGCGCTTCTTTTTCAGGATGCTGACGACGTCAGAGGCAGTGCAGCCGCACAGCGCCATGAGGAGATATTCCAACGGGCTGCTGCCCTGTTTGGGGTTGCTGGCGTCCATGATGACCGCATGGCCGCTGGTGGCGACGGCGCTGAAGCGCTCGTCTTCGATCCACTTCACTCGAGCTTCCATGGACTCCATTGTATGACGGGCGCCGTCCCGCTATCCGGTTTCACCGGCAATTAGCGCAGAGCGTCGGTAGTGGGTTCGGGATGGATCAGGACGCGGAAGAGTTCGGGGTGGGCGTGCTTGAAGGCGATCTCTAGTTCGGTCTGGATCTCGTGGACGCGGGAGAGTCGCATGGCGTCATCGAAAGTGCAATGGCACGAGACGTAGAGGCGGCCGCCGACGCGCTTGAAGATGACATCGTGCATATCGTGAATTTCATTGAAACGCGAGGCGATGGCGATCAGCTGTTTTTCCAGCTTGGCTTCACGTTCGATCCGTTGGGTATGTTCGATGCGTGCCGGTTCGCTCTCAATGTGGGTGAGGATGGAATCGATCTCCTTAACCTCGTCGCGGATCTCAGCTTCCAGTCGCGTAACGAGGTCGTGCGCCTGCATCATGGTGAGTTGTTCGTCGAGTTCCACGTGTTGTTCAACGTGCAGCTTGCCGTCGATTTCCTGGATACTGATGTCGTGGACGTACCAGTTGTTGCGCGTGGCGACGCCGCGAATGCGGTCAAAAATATTTTCTTCATGGCCGGCGCGCGGAATGGCGATGACGTCGACATCGGCGTCGGGTAGAACCTGTCGGACCGCCGCCCGGGCTTCGTCCGCAACGATGCCGGAGCGCTGAAAGGTGACCTGGCGTGAGAGCGCAATGTTGAGGTCGACGAAATAGTGATTGCCGGCGCGACGAATACGTACGCGCTCAACTTCAAGAACGCCGTCCAAGGAGCGGATGCGATCGATCACTCGCGCGCGAGTGCCTGCGGGGGCGGCGTCGAGGAGGGCGTCGATGGTTTGACGCGCCAAGCGCCAAGAGACCCACACCACGATGAATGCGACGAAGAGGGCGGAAATGGGATCGGCCTTGAGCAAGCCGAACTTTTTCGAATGCTCAGCGTACGCCACAACCGCGAGGCCGAGGATGACGACGCTGCTCGACCACACATCGGTGCTGAAGTGAAGGGCGTCGGCTTGGAGCGCCTGGCTGTCGTAACGCATGGCGATGCGCTTCAGCTTTCGCGAGCGCCATAAATCGATGGCAATCGACATGAACATCACGACAAAAGCCCAGGCGCTGGGACGAATCTCAACCGTGTGGAAGAAGAGGCGCTTCCCTGCTTCGTAGAAGATCCAGACACAGGTCAGCAGCAGCAAACCGGTTTCAATGAAAGCAGAAAAGTTTTCGACTTTGCCGTGGCCAAACTGGTGGTCGGCGTCAGCCGGCAGATCGGAGACGCGCACCGATAGAAACGTGATGGCGGCCGCAATGAGATCGAGACCGGAGTGCGCGGCTTCGGAGAGAATTCCCAAGCTTCCGGTATAAATTCCTACCACGATTTTGAGGGTCGTGATGAAGATGGCGGCGAACACGGAGTTGAGCGCGACCGCTTTTTTGTCGCGGCGCATCGCCTCTGCTTCGAATTGCGAACCGCTCGAAGCAAGAGCGCGTTCGATGTCGAGATCCGCCATGGCATGATTATCGCCTGTCGCGGGGATCGCGCCAACGAAGAAACATTTTCTTATGCTACGATTTCGACGAAAGCCACTGCCGAGGGGCCCGCTTGCCGCGTTTCCTGCATTGCACTGTGCTGCTGCTGCTGGCCGGGAGTGTGCTTGCCCAGAGCAGCCCCGGCAAGAAAGCAGCCAAGCCGGGAGTCGCGCAGGATGCGGTCAACCCGGATGACATGGTGATCGTGGTTCGCGGCGCTTGCCAGACCCCGCCCGGGGAATTTGCAGTGCGAGACTGCATACGAGGCGTAACCCGAGAAGAATTCGAGGCACTGGTGGCAGCGACCAATCCCAACGCTACGCCGGAGTATCGCCGAAAACTCGCGGAGAACCTTGGGCGGGTGATCATTCTCTCCAACGAAGCCAAGAAGCGCGGATTACCGAAAGATCCGAAGGTGCGGGAGTTGCTGCGCATGGTGCAACTGCAGGAACTCGCGGGACTACTGCTATCGCAATCGGCTTCGGACAATACGACCTACGTGCCGGATACCGAGGTGGAGGAGTTTTATCGCTCACACCTCGGAGATTACCAGTCGGCGGAGCTGGTACGATTGACCATCCCTCGCAAAAACCCGGCTGACTCTTCCGCCGAAGATGCAACCTATGCCGAAGCGATTCGTTCGCGATGTGCGGCTGGCGAAGATCCTGCGAAATTGCAGGGGGAAGCAGCACAGCGGGTAAATCGGAGTGTGACGTCACCTGAGGACCTAAAGAATCAGCGTCCAGCACAGTATCCGGACGCACAGAAAAAAGTTTCCCAATTGAAGCCGGGAGAGTGCGTTCTGTTCGAGTCTGATAAATCCGATTTCTTGATCTATAAGATGGTCGCCATGACGCAGACCCCGATCAATGAAGTTCGAGGTTCGATCGTGAAGGCGATGGAGTCGGCGAGGATGAAGAACGAACTTGATAGCTTGATGCAACAAAACGTCATCACTTTGAACGGAAAATACTTTCCTGCGGCGCCGACAACGACGCCCGCGCCGAGCGCGCCTAAATAATGAGTACACGACCTGTCATCCTCACCGGCGTTAGCGGGAACCTTGGCCGCCGATTACTGCTGCAACTGCAGGACACCGACGTCATCGGCGTCGATGTGCGCCCACCCGAAGATGCACCCCTGGCGCGTTTCGAGCAGATGGACTTCGGCAGGGAAGAGTCTTGCGACCAGATGAACCTACTGCTCCGCGAGAGTGGCGCAGGCTCCGTGGTGCACCTGGCCTATGTACTCGATCCGCTGCAAACCGGAGTGCTCGACGCCGAGCGCATGTGGCAGATTAACGTGGCCGGTCCGGCGCGCGTGATGGAAGCCATCAGCGTGTCGAACCGTCATGGGGCGCGAGTGCGGAAGTTTATTTTCCCGAGCAGCGTCGCCGCCTATGGGCCGGAGACGCCTCCGCTGGTGAATGAGGAGCATCCTCTGCAAGCGCATACGCTGCCTTACGCGATTCACAAAAAGGCAAGCGACGAAGTGGTGCGATACCGGCAGGATTGGATGGAGGACTGTCGCAGCTATCTGCTGCGTCCGCATATTTTTACCGGCGCCACGGTGCAGAACTACATGGTCGGCGCATTGCGTGGGACGCCAACCGGAACGGGCAAACGCGCGTTGAAAATGCGCGAGCGAGGCAAGCGGCTGCCGCTGATGCTTCCCTGGGGAAATGCGTACCTTGAAAAGCGCCTGCAGTTCGTGCACGTGGATGATATGGCACGGTTGATCGCGCATATGTTGAAACGGGATGCAGAAAGAGATCCACGACTTACCGTTCTGAATGTAGCAGGACGAGGTGAACCTCTCACGATCGCTGAATGCGCGCGGGTCGCGAATTCGAAAATTCGCAGGGTTCCGAATCGGCGGATCTGCGGAATGATTTTGCGCAAGCTTTGGGATTGGGGGATCTCAGGAATTCCTCCCGAAGCGCTGCCCTACATGATTGGCTCGTACACCATGGACACCTCGCGACTGCAACGCTTTCTCGGTGCGGAGTATGAGCAGGTGATCCAACACACGGTGGAAGAGGCACTGCGGGATAGTTTTGTGGAGAGTGCTGCCGCGGCTTCGAGCTAGAGACAAAAGCGAAACGCAAGATATTTCGGCTTCGAATGCGGAACTTCGCCGCATTCTCCGCTCAACATGACGAGCTTGTTAATTATTTCTTTCCGCGCCACAGTCCGGCGATGCCGAAGGTGTAACGCGTCCAACTGACTTCGCGGAAACCCGCGGCCTTCATTCGCTCCAACATTTCGTCAGGCTCAGGAAATCGTTCAACAGAAGCAGGCAGATACGCATACGGACCCTTTACACCGGAAATCATGGTGCCAATCTTCGGCAAAATGTTCTTGAAATAGAAGCGGTAGAGGTGACCGAAGGCGCCCTTGGGTTCGCTGAAGTCGAGAATACCGATTTCTCCATTTGGCCGCAGCACGCGGTAGATTTCCCGCAGTCCGGCATCATAGTTGGCGAGATTTCGAAATCCGAAAGCACTGGTTACGAGGCCGAATTCTTCGTTGCCGAAGGGCATGTGCAGGGCGTCGGCCTCGACCCATTCGATGGGCTTTCCTGCTCCCTTCTCACGGGCGCGGTCGAGCATGGCAGCTGAGAAGTCTGCTCCTACCATCTTTGGCTTCGATGGGCCGGCGTGACGATACAGCGCGAACGTCATGTCGCCGGTGCCGCAGCAAAGATCGAGCACCCGCGCTTCAGGATTTTTCAGGATGTGCTCGAAGATCCGCGCAGTGCGATTCCACCACAGGCGATCAACATTCATCGATAGCACATGATTGAGAAGGTCGTAGCGCGCCGCGATCGACGAAAACATTTCACGGACCTGTTCGGCGGCTTGAGCTTCATCGCGAGCACCGGCGGGCGCGGCACCGACCACGGGTTGTTTGGGATTACCTGTCACCGTATCTCTCACCCGGCAAACGCCAGGTATTTCAATTCCTCGATGGCCTGCAGCACCGCACGCTCCGGGACGTCGGTCACCACGTCAACTTTACCGATCTCGCGAGGCAGGATGAAGTGGGTCACCCCGTGCACCGTCTTCTTATCGCCTTTGATGCGGTTCGCCGTGCGACGGGCGCTGACCTCAATTTTCGGCAAGGGCGCCAGGGCGAGGATCGATGAAATGATGCGTTGCGCGGTAGCGGAATCCGTCTTGTGTAAACCGGCCGCGATCATGGTGGCCGCGATCATGCCCCACGCAACCGCTTCCCCGTGCAAAAAATATTTGTAGCCGGTCTCGGCTTCGAGGGCATGGCCGATGGTGTGTCCGAAGTTCAGGATGCGACGCTCGCCGGTTTCAGTTTCGTCGGCGCTCACGACATCGGCTTTTACCCGTACGCTTTCCGTGATCAACCAGGCAAGCGTTTCGGGATCACGCTGCAGGATGGCCTGGCGTTCGCGATCCATGCGCTCGAAGATATCGGCACGGCGAATGATGCCGCACTTCAGCGATTCATAAAGGCCGGAACGGAATTCGCGTTCTGGCAACGTGCTGAAGACACCGGGGTCGGCAAGTACCAGCCAAGGCTGATAGAAAGTGCCGACTAGATTCTTGCCGGCCTTGAGATTTACGCCAGTTTTGCCGCCGACCGAAGAGTCAACCTGAGCGAGAAAGGTTGTCGGCATTTGAACCACCGGGATGCCACGCATGAAGACCGACGCCAGGAAGCCGGCGACGTCACCGACCACACCGCCGCCGAGCGCACAGACGATGGAATGGCGGTCCGCATGCTTCTCCATCATCTTTGCCGCCAAGGCTTCGACAGACATCATCGTCTTAGCGGTCTCGCCGTCTTCCATCTCAAGAAAAATCACTTCGAAGCCGGCGATGGCCAGGGATTCCGTGATGATGCCGGCCCAATGTTTTCGCACATTGGCGGTCGTGACTACAAAGCTGCGTTGGGCATTGGGAAAAACGGCGCGGATGTGGGTGCCGGCTTCCCGCAGGAGTTCGTGGCCGATGAGAACGTCGTAGGTGCGGCTGGCGGTGTTGACGGTGACGCGGTTCAATGTGGTTCTTTTCTTCCTGTGCACAGTAGAAATGCGCTGCGTAGTGTCGAGCAGATCGTACTCTTTTCGCATGGTAACATTTGGCCTAGATTGAACGCAGATGAAGCAAATCCCTTCAGAAACAGATTTCATCGTGATCGGAGCTGGCGTGGCGGGACTACGCGCGGCCATCGAGTTAGCATCGAGCGGCAAAGTACTCTGCCTGGCTAAGCGTGAAGTCGCGGAATCGAACACACAATATGCCCAGGGTGGAATCGCGGTTGCCCTCAGCGATGAAGATGAAATCGGCCTGCACCTGCAGGACACCATCAATGCCGGCGATGGATTGGTAAATATTGAGGCCGCTCGCGTACTGGTGGAGGAAGGTCCACCACGGATTGAGGAACTGATCGCGTGGGGCACCGAGTTCGATCGTCACGGGACCAAGCTGGCATTCACCCGCGAAGGCGCGCACAGCCGCAATCGCGTGTTGCATGCGCATGGCGATTCAACAGGGCAGGAGATCGGACGGGCGCTTTACGCCAAGGCTTCCACGATTCCTGAGATTCAATTCCTGGAATATGAATTTACCTTTGAATTGATCGTCGAGGGTGGGCGCGTGTGCGGCGTGCGCGTCCTCGATGACGGAAATCGCGCTCGTTCCATCCACAGCCGTGGAGTGGTGTTAGCTACCGGAGGACTGGGCCAGGTTTATAGCGATACGACGAACCCGACGGTCGCGACCGGCGACGGGGTGGCGATGGCCTACCGCGCGGGCGCCGAGATCAGCGACATGGAGTTCGTGCAGTTCCATCCGACGGCGCTGTACGTGAAGGGCGCCCCACGGTTTCTCCTTTCGGAGGCGCTGCGCGGCGAAGGGGCGTACCTGCGCAACATGGCGCGGGAACGCTTCATGCCGAAGTACCACGAACTGGGTGAACTGGCGCCGCGTGATGTAGTGGCCCGAGCGATTGCGCGTGAGATCGATCTGGCGGGAGCAGCCGAGGCCGTGGTTTATCTCGACCTCACGCACCTTCCCGCCGATCGCGTTCGAGCACGCTTTCCGAGAATCTATAAAACCTGCCTGGAATATGGCATCGATATCGCTACCGACCTGATTCCGATTCGTCCGGCAGCGCATTATGCGATGGGCGGAGTGAAGACCGACCTGGATGGACGCACCACGCTGCCTGGGTTGTACGCGGCCGGCGAATGTGCGTGTACGGGTGTGCACGGCGCGAACCGGTTGGCAAGTAATTCCCTGCTCGAAGGGCTGGTGTACGGGGCGCGGGCGGCTCGAACCTTGGCGGCTGAAGGTAAGACGGGTGCGTCGACGGCGGCCGAGACCGCAGTCGCAGCAACGGAAATGAAGAGCGCCTGCGAGAAAGCAGAAGGCGTGTTGCGACAGGTGCAAGCGGCGATGTGGCGCGATGTCGGCATCGTACGCGATGGGCAACGGCTGCGTGACGTGATCGCCGAACTCGAAGCGCTCCGCAGCGATGTTCCCGCACCGGCATCGCGCAAGGCTTGGGAAGCCGCGAACGTGCTCGGGACCGGATTGCTGATCGCGCGTTCGGCGCTGGCCCGGGAAGAGAGCCGGGGCGCGCATTACCGCACCGATTTTCCTGATCATCGAGCTGAGTTTTTGAAGCACTCGGTGGTGCGCGACGGGAAAATCGTCTTCGAGTAGCTCACCTTATTGCATCGTTAGCGCAAACTACATCTTATAGCGGCCGAGATCGTCGTCGCCGAGACCTTCGAGCCATTTGCGGAGATCATCGGAGGTAACGCGGTCGCTCAGCTGGGTGGCCTGTTTGCTCGTCTTGAGAACTTCGTCTTCGACGTAGATCGGGCAATCGACGCGGAGCGCAAGTGCGAGCGCATCGGACGGGCGCGAATCGATGCTGACTGGGCTGCCGTTGCGGGTGACCCAAATGACGGCGTAAAAAGTGTCATCTTTCAGTTCGGTGACGACGACTTTTTCGACTTGCGCTTCCATGCCGAGCAACACGTTCTTGAGCAGGTCGTGCGTCATGGGACGTGGCGTAGCGACCTTTTCAATTTCAAGCGCAATCGCGTTGGCTTCGTAGACGCCGACCCAGATGGGGAGAACCGTATCGCTGCCAATGTCCTTCAGGATTACGATGGGCATGTTGGTGACCGGATCCATCATCAGGCCACGTATTTTCATTTCGACTTCCATCGTGATCCCCTCTCACGCGTTCAACGGCGCGCTGAGTTCCCCGGCCAGGCTGTTAGGAAAAGCCTGCGTCACTAGTACGTGATGATACGAACCAATTTCAGGCTGCACACCCGCGGGGACGGAAAAATTGAGCGTCTTGTTCTGTGAAGTGCGGCCGATCCACTGGGCACGTGCCGCGTTCTCGGCTTCAACCATTACTTCAATAATCTGCCCGATATGCTTGCGGTAGTTGATCCTTTGAATCTCGCGCTGATGTTCCATCAGGACCTGTAAGCGGCGCGATTTCTCTGCTTCCGGAACGGTGTCGATGTACTTCAGCGCAGGCGTATTGGGACGCGGCGAATATTTGAAGGAGAACACGCCGTCGTACTGCACTTCATCGAGCAGTGTCAAGGTCTGTTGGAACTCGGCTTCCGTCTCGCCGGGGAACCCCACGATGACGTCGGATGTAATGCTGATTGGTCGGCGAGTGCTCTTCATCCACGCGATACGCTCCAGGTATTGTTCGCGGCTGTACTCGCGGAACATCTCGCGCAGCACTTTCGACGAACCGCTCTGCACCGGCAAATGCACGTGATCGCAAAGCGTCGGGACGGAATCGATGGCTTCAATGATGTCCCTGGTAAAGTCGCGCGGGTGCGAGGTGGTGAAGCGCACACGCTTGATGCCTTCCACTTCCCCCACCGCGCGCAGCAGTTCAGCAAAGCTCATCTTGCCCGATGGATCTTTATAAGAATTCACATTCTGGCCGAGCAGTTGAACGTCAGTGAAGCCGGCATCGGCCATCTGTCGAGCTTCGCGCAATACGCTCTCGGCGGTGCGACTGCGCTCTTTTCCGCGGGTGTAGGGCACTACGCAGTAGGCGCAGAACTTGTCGCAGCCTTCGATAATGGTGATGTATCCGCGATGCGCGTTGCCTCGCGCGGTGAACTCGGTCTCGAAGGTCTGATCGGTCCGGCGATCGTCAAGGCCAGTGACGCGATGGCTGCCGCTCTCGATTTGGGTGAGCATCTCGGGCAGGTTGCGATAGGAAGCGGAGCCGGCGACCATCGATACGTGCGGCGCCTTCTCGAAAATCTTCTCGCCTTCCTGCTGCGCTACACAGCCGAGGACAGCGAAACGCTTGCCTTGTTTCTGAAGCTTGCGGAACTCCGCCAAGCGTAGGAAGACCTTCTGCTCGGCTTTATCGCGAATGGAACACGTGTTGTAGAGGATGAGACCGGCGTCTTGCTCGGACTGTACCTGACTGTAGCCTTGCGAGACGAGGGTGCCCACGACCTTCTCGCTGTCGTGAAAATTCATCTGGCAGCCAAAGGTTTCGATGTAAAAAGTTTTCTGGTCGGAACTCACAGGGCACATCCTGCGGCCAGTATAACGAATTTCGGGGTAGAACACCTGAGTTCCCCCACGAAGGAGCGGTCGTCCACGGTGCGTTGTGACACTTCGAAAAGTGTCCTCGCCTGGCCCTGGCTGCTGCGCTTCCGGGCGTAGGTTGCATATGCGGAGGAACATATGCGGACGCGTCGGATATTTGTGATCTTGCTGAGTGTTTTACTCATTGTGCCCGAGTTGCCGGCCAAGACCTCGGACGACTGGACGAAGATTGCAAAGCTGGCGTGGGATACTCCCCTCCTGATGGAGTTGTGGAGTGGGCAGGAATACGTGGGGCGCTTCCATTCCGCCGCCGACCGATTTCTACGATTGAAAGTGCGAGAGGGCTCGGGAGGGCCTGTCGAAATTCGCGAGTTCTCGCGGCCGCAAGTCCGCATCGTGCAACGACTCGAGGGGGCGCAGCATGATCCGTATGCCTTTCTTCGTGGCGGGCAACTCATCGGCGCAGCGGGCGGCGCTATCGCCGCTGGAATCGCCACTGGCCGCGCATGGCCCCTGGGGGCGATGATTGGAGGCCTCGGCGGAATGGCCGCAGGAAGCTTGGTCGGAGGCGCAGTCGGCTTGGTCATGATGAACGGAAATCACCGCCGAAAACTTCTGTACGAGTCGCACCAGCCGCCCGCTGTAGCACGACCACCGGCGAGCAGCATTTTACGTTCAACTCCCGGGGATCGGAGTGCCTTGGGCCGAGGCGAGTCGCCAGCGCCCCGGCTTGCAAGACGTAGACGTGCGTGTAGCGGCTGTGCACAACCCCGGTACTGCCATGGTACTGCCATCGAATCCGACTCGCATCTCCGTGGTACCGGTGATGATGGCAGCGTCTCCGTAGAGCCGTACTTTTAGGCCCGAGGGAACGATGGACTCAAACTGGAGCTGACCGCCCGCAAGGAGGTCCAGGAAAGCGGACCTGGGCACTTCGCTTCCCTGCATCACGTCGATGAGCATGAAGTCGTCGGCGAGCAGGGTCTCAACCTCGCGGACGTTCCCGGAAAGCAGGGACTGAAAAAATTCCTGATCAGCGGCAAGAGCGTTGGAACTGGTCATTCACTTTTCCTACGTGGGTAAGAGCTTTTCGATATCGCCTGCAATGCGAACGGGGATGGTCTGCGGTGCGTAGCGGTCTACGACGTTGCCCTCCACGTCGACCAGGAACTTGGTGAAGTTCCACTTGATGCCGTCACCGAGCAATCCGCCCTTCTCGCTTTTCAAAAACTGGAAGACCGGGTGAGCGTTTTCGCCGTTTACGTCAACTTTGGCGAAGATCGGAAAGGTGACGCCGTAGTTGAGCTGGCAGAAGGACTGGATATCTTTGTCGGTGCCGGGCTCCTGGTGCCCGAACTGGTTGCAGGGGAAGCCAAGCACCTCGAAGCCGCGATCTTTGTAACGATCGTAGATCTCCTGCAGACCTTGATATTGCGGGGTGAATCCACATTCGCTGGCGGTATTCACGATCAGCAGGACCTTGCCTTTGAAGTCGGAAAGTTTTTTCTCTTTGCCATTGTTGAGTTTGGCCGAGAGATCGTAAAAGCTCATGCTTTTTCTCCTGCAGCGCCGTTGCGCACCATCTTGAGAAAAGTTTCGTGGACGCGGGTATCGCCCGTGAGTTCCGGGTGAAACGTAGCGGCGAGCACTTTGCCCTGGCGCACCAGCACGGGGTGACCGTCGCGCTTGGCCAGCACTTCAACTCCCGGCCCAGCTTCTTCAATGCGGGGGGCACGGATATAGACCATCTCCATCTCGCCGCCCGGCAGTTCGCATTCGCTGGTAAGGATCGTGCTCTCGATCTGGCGTCCGTAGGCGTTGCGGCGCACCCGGATGTCAATAGCGCCAGTCCCCTTCTGCGCGGGATTTTCAACTTCCCTGGCGAGCATGATGGCCCCAGCACAGGTGCCGAACGTTGGCTTACTGGTCACGAAGCGCTTCAGTTCGTCGAAGCCGGCTTCGCCCAGCAGTTTGAGAAAGGTGCTTGATTCGCCGCCGGGGATGATCAGGCCATCGATCTCTTGCAACTGCGCGGGTTTGCGCACCATAACCACGTCCACACCAAGACGCTCCAGCATCTCGCGGTGCGCGTCAAAATCTCCTTGTAACGCCAGGACACCAATCTTCATTAGACTCTTAGATTAGCAAACGCGCATCGGGATGCGGAAAGCCGGGTGGAACGAAGCCATTGGCTGCAGGGGAGTACCGTTCGCGTCATCCCACGTACGGGTAACTGGGTTGGATTGACCCTAAGCAGGCGGGAGCCATACAATACTAATTGAAAATGAATTTCATTTTCAATTACCGAAAGCCGGTCCCGCAAGCATGATCGAGGCTCTTGTCATTACCCTCCGCGAAGGAGTGGAAGCAGCCCTTATTATCGGTATTACCCTCGCCTATCTCAACAAGATCGGCCGTTCCGAGCTGCGCAAATACGTTTATAGCGGGCTCGTCTCCGCCGTCATCGGCAGTATCGTCGCTGCCGTCCTGGTCTCGCGGCTCAACCTTAATACCGACATCGTGGAAGGCTGGGTGATGCTCGTCGCCGCAGTCTTCGTGATCAGCATGGTGGTCTTCATGATGAAGACCGGTCGCCGCATGAAAGGTGACATCGAGAGCAGGCTCAGTTCCCTTACCAGCAAGAGCTCGCATATTGGACTGTTCCTCTTCGTCTTCCTCATGATCTTGCGTGAAGGCGTGGAGACGGTATTGATTCTCTCCGCGGTTTCGCTGAATACCACCGGGCTGTTGAATTTCCTCGGCACGCTGATTGGCATCGGACTCGCCGTGGCTTTCGGTGTGATGTTCGTCCGCGGCACGGTGAAGGTCAACCTGCAGAAGTTCTTCAAAGTCACGACGGTGATCTTGTTCTTCGTCGCTTTCCAACTGGTGGTCTCAGGCCTGCATGAACTTTCCGAAAACGGCGTGCTGCCTTCGAGCAAGCGCGAGATGGCGATGATTGGCCCGATCGTGCGCAACGACATGTTCTTCTTCGTCACCATTCTTGCCTTGGCCGCGATGATGGTGCTGTTTGAATATCGACGCCGTGCTGGCGTAGTGCCGGCGGTCGCGAACCCCGCGGAGCGCCGCAAGGCCGAATGGACGGCGCGGCGTGAACGCTTCTGGGCTTCGTCGCTCTACATCTGCTCGTTCGTCTTCATCATCATGGTGACAGCGCAATTCATCTACGCGAAGAGCGCTTCCGCGTTATCTCCAGCGACGCTGGTCACCTTCAGCAACGGGCAGGCGATCATCCCGCTTTCGCAAGTGGCGGACGGTCATTTGCACCGTTATACGGCGACGATCGACGGCACGGAAGTCCGTTTCCTGCTTTATCAGAAGCCGGACGGTAAGATCGCCACCGTGTTCGATGCCTGTGAGATTTGCGGGCCAGTAGGTTTCTACGAAACCCAGCAGGGCTTGACGTGCAAGAATTGTGCTGCACCCATCAATCCGCAGTCGGTGGGAACCGCAGGCGGTTGCAACCCCGTTCCGCTGAAGTCTGTGACGACCAATGACGGCGTGGTGTTGACCGCGGCGGACCTGCAAAACGGCCTGCACATCTTCCAGAAGAAATAAGCGATGTTCCTGCGGCTCGTCTATCAATCCTTTCGGCGGCAACAGCGGCGCAAGCTGCTCGCCGGAGTTTCGATTGCATTGGGCGTAACCGTGGCTACGGCGATGATCGCGGTGGCTACCGACATCGGCGACAAGATCAACCACGAGTTGCGCAGCTATGGCGCGAACATCGCGGTCACGCCGCAGGCGGACACGCTCGACGTGCGCATCGGCGGCGTTGATCTAAAGCCCGCTAACGACGGCTCGTACATGAATGAAGCCGACTTGCCGGAGATCAAGGGGATTTTCTGGCGCAACAACATTGAGGGCTTCGCGCCATTCTTGCCCGTGCCGATCGATATAAAGAGCGCGGCCGGCGGGGGCGCTCACACCGAACTCGTCGGAACCTATTTCGAAAAACATCTTCGCTATGGCAAAGAAGATTTCACCACCGGCGTGCGGAAGATATCGCCCTGGTGGAAAGTCGCGGGAGCTTGGCCGAAGGATGAGTCAAGCGATGTGCTGCTCGGAGGGGCGCTGGCGGACAGGCTGAACGTGAAGGTCGGCGATCACCTCCAGGTTGGCGATCGTTCCCTGCTGGTCGCGGGGATCCTCACCACTGGCGGCAATGAAGACAACCAGGTGGTTGCACCACTCGCGTTGGCACAAGCGGTGCTTGGACGTACTGGCGCGGTCAAGCAGATCCAGGTGAGCGCGCTCACCAAGCCGGAAGACGATTTCGCGCGCAAGAATCCAAAAGCCTTGAGCAAGACGGACTTCGATCGCTGGTTCTGCTCTCCTTACGCCAAGTCGATTGCCTTCCAGGTGCAGCAGGCGATTCCGAATTCGCGCGCGGTGGAGATACGCCAGGTCTCGCAGAACGAAGGCACGGTGTTATCCCGTATCGAAGGCCTGATGTTGCTGGTGACACTAGCGGCCCTGCTGGCTTCGGCCCTGGCGGTCTCGGCGGCAATGGCTACGGCCATCATGGAACGGCGCAGCGAAGTGGGATTGATGAAAGCCATGGGCGCGGCGAACTCCGCGATTGCCGGGCTGTTCTTCACCGAGGCGGCGCTGCTCGCTCTGGTTGGCGGCGCGGTGGGCTTCGCCGTTGGATCGCTGCTGGCACGCCGCATCGGAGTATGGATCTTCGCTTCGCAGGTCAACATTTCACCAGTGCTCTTCCCCGTCGTGCTGACGATTGCGGTCATCGTGACTTTCCTGGGGAGTGCGGCGTCCATCCGAAAAGCCCTGCAGTACGACCCGGTGATGGTGTTGCGGGGCGACGCATGAAGGCTCGCACCGGTGGTTCCGGAATGTTCTTGCGCGTGATGATGCGGGCGGCGCTGGTGCGCAAGGGTCGCGCTACGGCAGCATTGCTGGCCGTAGTGGTTGCCGCGAGTGTGGCGACAGCGATGTTGATCCTGTATGTCGACGTGCAGGCCAAGCTGCAAAAAGAGTTTCGCAAATACGGCGCGAACCTCTTGATCGTGGGACACAATGGCAATCCTCTGCCGGCGAATACATTGATGGTTGTCGATACGACCCTCGCCGGCCGAGGGATCGCGGTTCCCTTCACCTATGCCGTCGCGAAGACAAGCAAAGGCGCCTCCGTGGTAGTAGCGGGTACGGATTTCGAGCGTGCCCAGCAGCTCAATCATTGGTGGTCCGTGATGGCATGGCCAAATGCACCAAGGTCCACGCTGGTGGGAGCCCGCGCGATGGAGGTCGTCGCGCCTGCAGGCGGCGCGTTCGATCTGACCTTCGATGCTAAGACGATAACTCTTACGCCGGCGGGGACGCTCAACACCGGTGCAGAGGAAGACAGCCGCATTTATCTCGCGCTTGGCGATTTCACTGCGTGGACGGGTTTACCGCCTTCCACCATTGAGGTCGGAGCCAGCGGATCGTCCAAAGAAATCGAAGCGATGCGCGAGAAGCTAGCTGCGGCGCTGCCCGACGCAGATGTAAAGCCGGTGCGACAGATCGTAGAGGCGGAAGGACGGGTACTCGGGAAGGCGCGCGCGTCGTTGCTGGCATCGGCGGTGGTGATCATCGTGACTGCGATTCTTTGCGTATTGGCAACACTGACGGCGTGGGTCCTGGAGCAGCGCAAGAATTTCGCCATCATGAAGGCGTTGGGTGCTTCCGAGCGGATCATCACCGGCTTCTTTGCCGCCGAGGCTGCGGCGCTGGGTGTTTTCGGCGCGGTGCTCGGGTTTGCGATTGGTCTCGGCGTAGCGGCCTGGATCGCGAGTGCGAATTTTCATGCTTCGGTATCGCCACGATTCTCGGTGCTACCTGTCATTGTTGCGGGAAGCGTTCTGCTGGCGTTGGTTTCGGCGGTTTTGCCCATTTCCATGTTGCGTCGGGTGCAGCCTGCTACCATTTTGAGGGGAGAGTAAGAGCGGATGATCCGGCTGGAAAATGTCAGCAAGCTGTACCCCGCGCGGGCGGAGCGGAATGGCGATGCCGCCATGCTCAAGGCGCTTGACGATGTGAGCTTGCACGTGAACTCCGGCGAATGGGTCGCCGTAATGGGGCCTTCCGGGTCGGGCAAATCGACACTCGTCAATCTGGTTGGCTGTCTCGATCAGCCGACGAAGGGCGCCATCTGGCTCGACGGCGAGAACGTCGCAGAACTGCCGGCTTCAGGATTGAATCGCGTACGCGCCGAGAAGATTGGATTCGTCTTCCAGCAGTTTCACCTGATTCCCTACCTCACCGCGCTCGAGAACGTAATGCTCGCGCAATATTTCCATAGCATGACGGACGAAACCGAAGCCCGGCAAGCCCTGGAGCGTGTCGGGCTGTCGGAGCGTGCCAATCATCTGCCAGCGCAGTTGTCGGGCGGCGAACAGCAGCGGATCTGCATTGCGCGAGCGCTGATCAACGATCCCAAGATCATCCTGGCCGACGAACCTACGGGCAACCTCGATGCACAGAACGAAGAGATCGTGTTACGCCTGCTGCGAGAACTGCACCAAGCTGGCCGAACGATTGTGATGGTTACGCACGATCCGGTAATGGCGCGTCTTGCGGACCGCATGATCGAGCTACATCACGGACGCGTGAGCCACGAGCAGATCTTCTCCCTTAACGACCAGGAACAGTTCGACGAATTGCTGGAAGAGATCTGGGTGACCGAAGAGCACGGAGAACACGCGGAAGTCGGACGCATGGATGATCACGGCGCTCTCCCCGTTCCGATTGCCGTGGAGAAGATGGTCGAGCTCGGATTGCTTACCATGGAGCGCCATGGCCCGCAGCCGCACGGTCACAAGCGCATTATCAATCCGTGTCACGATGCCATGCGCCAGCAACAGCATGTGTTGCCCGATGACGGCGAGTTTGTCGTGGAGTTCACCAACCGCGGCCGCGAGCTCGCGCAGAGCATCATCCGGCGCCATCGTCTTGCCGAGCGGCTCTTCACCGAGAGCTTCCACATGCAGAACCAGGAAGAAATCGAAGAGCAGGCCTGCAAGTTCGAGCACATCCTGTCGGCCGAAGCCACCGAGAAGATCTGCACCTTCCTCGGCCACCCACGAACTTGCCCGCACGGCGCTCCCATTCCCCTGGGTGCGTGTTGCCGTGCGGCGAATCTACTTGAGCCACAGAGAATGGAACAGAATCTACGCCGCTAGTCTCCGGATAGACGGTTGTAGCTTCCGTTGTTAGCTGGCGTGGGGTTTTTTCTAGTCTCGGATTTCTGATTTGGAATTATTGACGATCCAAACTGCTCTCGCGAGCTTCCGGCTTCACTTGCGATCTGCCATCTCCCTTAGTGAGACCGTAAACGCGCAACACGTCCTCCGCATCGACTACTCCCATCAAGATGTTCGGACGCAGTCGGCCTACGACAGGCAGCAGCATGGCGCCGCCGCCGCCGAGTTTTTCTAACGCCAGGGAAAGCGGTTGGTCCGGGTAGATGCGATAACCTCCGGAAGCAACCGCAAGATCGGCGACTGAGCGCTCACCTTCGCCGCCGGCAACCGCGCGGGTCAGCATGGGAATCGTCACTACGCCGTACAGTTCCTGGCCGGGACCCGCTATGGCAAAAGCCTGCTGCGGTTGCCCGGAAGCCTCCTGCAGGGCGTGCTGTGCGCTCCACGCAGGGTCGAGCACCACGCGCCGCGGACGCATAGCGGCCTCGACGGTGAGATCGCCAAGGTTCTCTTCATGCTTGTCAGGCAGGTGAATCCCGTCCTGTCGCGCCAGGGTGTCGAAGAGCGGTCCCGGGTGCAGCGTGCGGGCGACGGCGTAAGAGATCATGTTGGCGATCATCAGCGGCAGCATGATCTGGTAGTCCTGGGTCACTTCGAAGATCATGAAGATCGAAGTAATGGGGGCGCGGATAATCCCCGCGAAGGTCACTCCCATCCCGACGAGAGCGTAGGCGCCAACATCGGCGACATCGTGGCCGAAGTGTGCACGCGCCAAAGTGCCCAGCGCGCCGCCTAGCATGGCGCCGAGAAATAACGAGGGTGCGAACAGACCGCCAGAGTTGCCCGTAGAAAACGCGATGCTCGTACCGACAAGTTTGAAGATCAATGCAAGCAACAGCACTTCAATGGCGAGTTTCCCGTTCAGCGCACTGTTCACCGTGCCGTAGCCCGCGCCAAGAATCTGGGGGGCAAGGATCGCCAGTGCTCCAGCAATGGCGCCTCCCCCGATCGTGACGTAATCGATCGGGCCTTTGCGTGGGATCTGTCCGACCTTGGCGCGCAGGCTCACAATCAGTCGCGTGAAAGCCGCAGAGACCACGCCGCCAAGTAAACCGAGCACAACGTACAGCCCCAGTTCGCCGACTGCTCCGAACTCATACTTGGGAACGTTGAAAAGCGGTTCGCCGCCCAATGCTGCGCGACGCACCATCACCGCGACCACCGCGGCCACGACGGTCGATCCGAGAATCGGCGCGTTGATGTTACCGACAACTTCTTCCAGCGTAAAAATGACCGCGGTAATCGGAGTGTTAAAAGCAGCGGCGAGTCCCGCGGCCGCACCTACCGGAATCAACTGCTGAAGATTTTTCTTGGAAAGCGAGAAGAGACGACCCATCGCCGAAGCTATGCCGCCGCCGATGTGAATCGCCGGATCCTCCGGCCCCAACGGAAGACCGAGCCCAATGCCAATACCAGAGGCAAAGAATTTGCCGATGGTTCCGCGCAGAGGCACGTAGGCGTCGTGCACGATCAGCGCCACGCGCACCTGGTTCACACCGCTGCCACGCGCCGAGCGGATGCGCATCAGGATCGCGCCGCCGATGAATCCGCCGAGGGCGCAGAAGATCACGCTCAGCCAGGTTTTCTGGGGAGCGATTGTATATGCGTAGTCGTTCACGATTTCTATCAGGAAGTGATAGAGAACGACAATGGTGCCGGCCAGGCCACCGACAAAGATCGCCAGCAGCATGACAAGCGTTGTCTCGCTCGGCTTGACCGAGGCGAGGAGTTTTTGGATTCCGACTTCAGCGCGGAAGAATTTCAATGGCTTAATGAATGCGAAGCAGGACTACGTTCAGAATACCCGTAAAAACAGAACGGGAGAGGCTGGTTGGCCTCTCCCGCAGTTTCAGTCCGCTTGATGTCCTTCGTTCACCGCTCGCGGCTGGTTATGCTTGCGAGCGGAACTGGAGGCGTTCGGCAAGTCCTCAGTACAGGCGGAAGTTAACTTCCACGTTGATCTGTACTGCGACGGGCTTACCATCCTTCATTGCGGGCTCGAACTTCCACTTTTTCACTGCCTCGATCGCCTTTTGATCGAGACCCATACCAAGGCTGCGAGCGACTTTCACTTCGCGCGGATGACCGTCAGGTCCAACGATCGTCCACAGAATACAAATGCCCTGGTATTTCGCCTTGCGAGCTTCTTCCGAATACTCGGGGTCAGGTTGATCGAGGATGCGCGGGGCTGATACGCCGCCGCCGACGCGGAACACGCCACCACCCAGACCGCCACCCTTGCCAGGTCCGATGCCGGCACCTTCTCCGGAACCAACCCCACCACCACTACCTGAGCCGATACCGGAACCTGCGCCAATACCGTTCGAAGGCGGCCCGGACGGAATCTTCGCCATCGGATCGCCGAGGTTCGGCATATTGCTGGCAAGCTTCACCGTAGGAGGAACCACCACGGTCGGCTCTACCGCAAGTTTCGGATGATCGTTGCGGATCACCATTGCCGGAGGCGTGATCTGTTGCATCGCCTGCTTCGGCGGTTTGCCTTTCGGAGCCTCAATCTTGTCGCGATCGCCGCCGCCGCCACCACCCTGCATGCTGGGCAGCTGCTTCGGCTGCGGGGGCACGAGTTCGGAGAGGTCGGGCGTAACCAGCGTAATGTGCTGCTCCGGAGCCCTGGTAACAACCTTGGCGCCGGTAATCGACAGGGCGATAATGCCGGCGATGCCGAGTACGTGCAACATCATGGAAATGGTGTTGCTCTTCTTGCGGTTCCCGTACTCGCCCCAGATCTCGCGTACGCGGACCGGACGGGACGTGAGCTGCAACGGCGGCAGCTTCTCGGGGAACAGGGCTTCCTTGATATTGCCGGCCAGGGAACTGAATAATCCTTCGTTCACCTTGGTCGGAGGAAGCAAATTCAACTCTGGTTCTTGTGGTCTCGTATTTTGCACTAAAACCTGATTCGACATATGGTATGTCAGCCCTCGTTCGGCCTTTTCGGCCGTCAACTGATCCTTATTTGCCCCGCGCCCCACGGACGCCTAGCCTTCGCAAGTAAGAACAACGCTTGGGCTGAGCCGCTGCTCTTCTACTAAAGATGTGCACATCGATTGCCAAGTTGCTTTGGGTAGAAAGTACCCGTTTTTTCAACGGACTGCCATACCCGGGGGGATTAGCACGATTGTGAGTTGCTGAACGTGAGTCTCTGGAAGGCAATTATGAGCATCCAGATACCAACCCCGACTTACCCATCCCTGATCCGTGCTGCCTATTAGACGACGTTTGAGGGCGAATGGACGTAAAAATTCCCCTAAACCTATAATGAGTTTGAGTCGCCATTCGAGGCGGCTGCAAGGACAGGAGACCGGAGTGCCACTGGAGCTGAAAGCCACCATCAACTTGCCGCAGACCGAGTTCGCAATGAAGGCCAATCTTCCGCAGAACGAGCCGAAGATGCTCGCCCGCTGGGAAGAGCAGCGGATTTACGAACTGATTCGCGAATCGCGGCAGGGCAAGCCCAGCTACATCCTCCACGATGGACCTCCTTATGCGAATGGGCCGATCCACCTCGGCCACGCCCTGAACAAGTGTTTGAAGGACTTTGTGGTGAAGTCGAAAACCATGGCGGGCTTTGATGCCCCTTACATCCCTGGATGGGATTGCCACGGCCTGCCGATCGAGATCAAGGTTGACGAACAACTCGGGCGCAAGAAACTGGAGATGGATCCGCTCGCCGTGCGTGCCGCATGCGCGAAGTATGCAGAGAAGTTTCTTGACCTGCAACGCGAGCAGTTCAAGCGGCTCGCGGTCTTCGGCCGCTGGGACGATCCCTACTCCACTATGACTCCGCAGTATGAGTCGGTGGTGCTGCGCATCTTCTACGACTTCCTTGAGAAGGGTGCGGTCTACAAAGGATTGAAGCCGGTGTACTGGTGCATCCACGACAAGACCGCGCTGGCCGAAGCGGAGGTCGAGTACGAGATGCACACCAGCCCGAGCGTGTACGTGCGCTACATGCTGACCAGCGATCCTGCTTCGATCGATGCCGCCCTCGCCGGCAAGAAGGCAGCAACCATCATCTGGACGACGACCCCGTGGACACTGCCTGCGTCCATGGCAGTGGCGTTCCATCCTGACGCCGAATATGTAGGCCTGGAGCAGGATGGCACGGTGTACATCGTCGCCGCCGAGCTCGCGCAGGCCACGAAAGAAAAGACCGGACTACAGAATGCGCAGGAGATCGCGCGCTTCCCTGGCCGGAAACTCGAGCGCGTAACTTTCCAGCATCCGTTCCTCGAACGCTCCGTCCTCGGCGTGCTCGCCGATTACGTCACCATGGATACCGGAACCGGCGCAGTCCATACTGCCCCCTCGCATGGCGCTGACGACTTTTACACCGGTGTGAAATACGGCATCGACAACACCTGCAATGTCGATGAAGGCGGACGCATCCGTAATGGACTACCGGAATACGACGGGCAGCAGGTCTTCAAAGCGAACCCGGTCATCGTGGAGCTGTTGCAGAATCGCGGCGTGCTCATGGGCCACGAAAACATCGAGCACTCGTATCCACACTGCTGGCGCTGCCACAACCCGGTGATCTTTCGCGCTACCGAGCAGTGGTTCATCGCCATGGAAGCGAAAATCGGCAAAGGTACGTTGCGCTCCGTGGCTCTTGATGAGATCAAGAAAGTGAAGTGGGACCCGTCGTGGGGCGAAGAGCGCATTTCGAACATGATCGCGACTCGGCCGGATTGGTGCATCTCGCGGCAACGCATCTGGGGTGTGCCCATCGCCGTCTTCTTCTGCGAAGGCTGCAACGAGCTTGTGGAAGACAACGCGGTGAATGCTGCAGTCGTTGAGCGGGTAAGAATAGAAGGCGTCGACAGCTGGTACAGGCATCCGGCAAGCGAACTGCTACCCGCCGGATACAAATGTGCCAAGTGCAGCGGCACCGAATTCCGCAAGGAAATGGACATCATCGATGTCTGGTTTGAGAGCGGATCGAGCAAGCTGGCAGTGATCGGCGAGCCCAAGACGGATCTCTATACCGAAGGCGGCGACCAGCATCGCGGCTGGTTCCACTCTTCCCTGCTCTGTCACGTGGGCGCGCAAGGTGAAGCTCCGTACAGGATGGTCGCAACCAGCGGATGGACGCTTGATCCCCAAGGCCGCGCCATGTCGAAGTCGCTCGGCAATGTCGTCGATCCCGTCGATATCGCCAAGCGCCTCGGCGCAGAAATCGTGCGCCTGTGGGTGGCGAGCGTGGACTTCCGCGAGGACGTGCGCGCTTCCGAAGACCTGATGCAGCGGGTGGCGGAAAACTATCGCAAGATCCGCAATACTTTCCGTTACATCCTTGGAAATCTGAAGGGATTCGATCCGGCAACCGACGCCCTTAGTTTCGAAGAGCTGCAACCATTCGATCAGTACATCCTGCTGCGGCTCGCCGAAGCGACGCAGGACGTGCGTGACTGGTACGACGAATTCAGCTTCCACAAGCTCTTCATGCGGCTAAAGGATTTCTGCGTTGTCGACTTGAGCGCCGTGTACTTCGACGTGATCAAGGATCGTCTCTACACCTTCGCTCCGAGATCGAAAGAACGCCGCTCGGTGCAGACGGCGATCTGGATCATCGGCGACGCGCTGGTTAAACTGCTGGCGCCGCTGATGAGCTTCACCGCCGAAGAGATCTGGCCGTATCTTCCGCAGACCAGGAATCGTCCGTCGAGCGTACACGTCGCCTACTTCCCCTCCGCCGACGAGATCGCCAGTAACCGCAACAGCGCCGAGGCAAAGACGATCGAGGAAGACTATGCGCGGCTAGTGACGGTTCGCAACGATGTCTTGAAGAAACTCGAAGAGGCACGCAACCAGAAGCTGATCGGCAGCGGCCTTGAAGCCCAGGTAACGCTGGGTGCACCCGCAGAATTGTTTCCGTTGCTTAAGAAGCACGCGGCGGAACTGCGCTACCTGTTCATCGTTTCGGATGTGCAGCTCACCCAGGGCGGATCGAATGGTGCGGGGCTGGACATCAAGATCAACAAAGCTCCCGGGCAGAAATGCGAACGGTGCTGGAACTACTCGATCGAAGTCGGTAAAGACGCAGAGTATCCCACGGTGTGCGAGCGTTGCGCGCCCGTGCTGCATGAATTGGAGGCGACGGCCGGAGCCCGCTAGCTCCCGCCGCATCTCCTTTGGCGCGATCGTCCGCCACAACTCGGCTGCTGTATCTCGCCATCGCGGCGGGAATCATCCTGTTCGATCGCTGGACGAAGTGGCTGGTCGCTCAAAGGATTGCCCTCTTCGACAGCGTCACGGTGGTCCCGGGATTTTTTAAGATCACCCACCTGCGCAATAAAGGTGCGGCCTTCAGCCTGTTCGCCAACGCTCCCGACGCATGGCGAACCGCTACGCTCGTCATCTTCTCGCTCGTGGCTTTGGTGGTTGTCCTGGTGTTGCTGGTGAAATCCAGCCATCGCCTCTCCCTGCAGGGTGTGGCGCTCTCGCTCATCCTCGGCGGCGCCGTAGGAAATCTCTGGGATCGAATGGTTCACGGCTGGGTGACGGACTTCCTGCTCGTGTACTACAGGCAGTGGGAGTGGCCGGCCTTCAACGTTGCCGATAGCGCGATCTGTGTCGGTGCGGTTCTGCTGATCGGCGAGATGCTCTTTAAGCGGGAAGCCGAGCCATCGGCGGAACGCGTCAGTCCACGATAAATAGCAGAGCGCCGCTGGCGGTGCGGGAACGATGAGGCTCTCCGCCCTCCTCGACATGGTAGCTGTGTCCTGCCGACATCACGATCGATCTTCCGCCTTTTAGTTCAGTGGTAAGTTCGCCAGCGAGCACCAGCAAAACATGCCCTCGAGAACGCCAGTGATCCGCCAGGTAGTTCGGCGAGTACTCGACCATCCGAACGCGGATATTTCCAGCTTCGACAGTTCGCCATCGCGCGGTACCGGTCTCGCCAGGGTGATCGGTCGACTCCACCGCATCCCAATCGATCGCCGAAAATGGAACGCCTTCAATCTTCATGGCTACTGCTCAGCGGTCTTGTCCGCTGTCTTCGCCACCGCTTCTGTCGTCTTTGCCGCTGCGGGCGTAGCGCTCGATCCATAAAGCCGCCGATAGATAGCCGCGTTTCTAACAATCGACTGCACATAATCACGTGTCTGGAAGAACGGAATCGACTCCACAAATTCCTGGATGTCGCGATAGTGACCAGTATCGCGCCAATCCTCTACACGGTCTGACCCGGCGTTGTAAGCGGCTAGCGCGTACTCCACCATGCCGAGCTTGTCAGTCATATCGCGGAAATAGCGCGTACCGAGTTCGATGTTCACGTTGGGCGTAAGCAGCGTGGCGGTGTTGTAGTGCTTCATGCCGACACTCTTCGCCATCATCTTGCCGGTTACTGGAAGAAGTTGCATCAGTCCGTAAGCATTCGCATAAGAGACGGCTCCCGGATTAAATTCCGATTCCTGTCGAATCAGCGAGGCTACAAGATAAGGATCAAGATTGTTCGCCGTGGCGAAGCGTTGCACCTCGGGCCAGAACGGGCGTGGGAACAGCACCTTCCAATAGGCGACCGGCAAAGTGCCGATCTCTTGCGACGTGTACGACGGCACCACCCGCTTCAGATATTGCAATGCGCGATGCGGTTGATTGTTGTCCGCATAAATGCGCGCCACCTGTAAGCTTGCCCAGTTGCCGCTACCGGCTCCGGGTACGGCTTGCAATTCTTTTACGGCAAAGTCGATCAGCCCCGCATTCTCGAGTAGCTTCGCCTTTTCCATCCGAAGATCATCGGTGGGCGGCGCAATGTCCGTGACCGAATCATCCAGCGGGGGCAACGCATGAATGCGCGCAAGCAATGGATCGTCAGTAGTCGTCTGTACACCGATGGTCTTCAGTCGTTCGCGCGCCATCAGCGCGTAGTAATAATTCCGGTAGCGCTCGGAGAGCTTGGCATACCAGGCACGCGCTGCCGGCAGATCGCCCTTCTCTTCCAGCAGGCGGCCTTCCCAGTACATCGCCGCCGTTACTTCCATCGATGATGGATAGAGCTCGACCTGTTCGCGGAACTGTTTCAGCGCGGCATCGTTGCGTCCCTGCCGGAGTTCGAACCACGCGGCACGCCAATGACTGTAAGGCGCGCGCGGACCCTGCGGGAAGCGGGTATGAATTTCACGATAACTATCTATCGCGTGATCGTAATCGTGCGCCAGCATGTACATGTTGCCGGCGATGAACAGCCCTTCCTGCAACCAACTTGAATTCGGCGCACGCTCGCGCAACTGCGCAAGATAAGACTCAACGCGAGCGGTGTCGTTCGCGTTCCGGGCAATCTCGAGATCGTTGTAAAGCTTCTGCCCGGCGATCTCTCCGGCGGCGCTCGCGGGAATCTGGTCCAGCCAGGTCTGCGCTTCCTTGCTGTTGCCCGATTTCATCAGCGACACCGCGAGGTCTGCGAGCATTTGCGATTTCTGTTCGGGCGGCACGGCATCCACCAGCGCGCGGTAATCACGCACCGCATCAGGGTATTTCTTAGCCTTCAGCAGCAAGTCGGCGCGGGTGAGGCGATCGTCTAGCGACGCCACGGGAGGCGTTGGCAGCTTGTGCAATTCCGCTTCCGCGGCATCGGCTTCTACTGCGGCCGGCATCGTGTAATACAGGTGCTGCAGGATGAGCGCACCCTTCATCTCCTGCCCGTTCTTGATGTAGGCACGACCCATTGCAAGTTCGGTGTCGGATTTCGTTGGAGTGCGATTCGCTTCCAGCGCCTTAATGGCGTCGGCTGGCAAGTTCGCATTGAGCGAAGCATTCGCAAACGCGATCAACGCCTCGTGACTGTGCAGCGATTCCGGATAATGCACATCGAAATCGCGCAGATGCTCGAGCGCTGCCGTGTAATCGCCACTCCCGGCATAAGCTTCGCCCAGGAAGTAATCGACGTAGTCGGCAAGTTCACCTGCCCGCGGCTGCGCTTTCTTCAACGCGGAGATCGCCTCGGGAAATTGGCGATCCTGCAGGTGGGCATAGCCGAGGACGAGATATCCGAGAGCGCCGGCATCAGTTCCTGCGTGCTTCTGCGTCCAGTTCGTCACTCCGGTGTAGGCCTGAGGGGTGCGCACGGTGATCAACTGGTTAGCCATCGGCTTCAACTCCGCCGATGCAACGAAGGCGCGATTCATGCGATGGGCCGCGACCTGGCTCAGCCGTCGCGAACGTGCGCGTGCCGCTTTCTTATGCGCGGTCGATTTGCCTTTTGCCGTGGTCCCGGTGGACGACTTTGCAGCCGGCTTTTTCGCCGTAGGCTTTTTCTTGGCTGGCGTGGTGGTTGTCGGAGTCGAAGACGAGGCATCCTGAGCCGGAGCGATACCCGGAAAAAGGACGAGGGCGAGAGTAAGGAGAACCAAGTACCGCAAAAGCATCCTTCAAAAACTGTGCTCTACACAGAGACGGGTGAAGCGTGATGATGGGAGCAATCGGTCCCGAAAACGCATTATTTTCGGACCTTGAAGACAGTTTAGCGCGGAAAGTTGCTGCCGAGAATCGCGACATCGTTTTCCGCGAGGTTACGAACTAGTTCCTCCCGGAAATAATCCACGTCGCTGATGGTCTTGCCCCAGCGCTTGTCGTAGCTGGCGCGGCTCTTATCGATAGACTCGCGCAGACGATCGTAAAGATCGGAGTTGCGGCGGCCCTGTTCGACGGCGTCCTTATTGTAGAGCTTGATCTCATCGACCAGCAGTTTCGCGAAGCGCCGCGCGCGCAGGCGAGCAGCATCCGTATTTTCGCCGGCTGGAGCCACTGCCGTCGTGGACGCACTTGCGGCGGCTGCCATGGCAGCCATCGGCTTCGGCCCGGCCATCGCCTGAGCCAGAGACGCGGAAGGTGAAGGCAGAATGTCGGATTTAGGCGTGCCCTTGGCGCCGGCGAGATCGTCAAGCCACGCTCCGGCGGCACGCACTACGCTATCGATTGAGTCACTGGCGACGTCGTGAGTTACGTGGCTGCCGCAATCCGCGTAGAAGAACGCGGCTACGCGATCGCGAACCACCAGCGGGAAGACATGGGCGTGCCCGTCTTCCGGCGCACCGAAGCTCTGTAGCAGCTTCGCATCGAAATCTTTTGCCTGGCCGCGCACATATCTGCGGCCCTGCACCACGCGGGCAGCAAGCCCGCTCGCGCATTCCACGCTCAAGCGGCGGAACTCCGCGTCGGAACCGAAGCCACGACCGGCCCAACCGGTGGCCGTTCGTCCGTGAACAACGAGAATGCCGGAGCGTCCGGCAAACTGCGCAGCGCCTTCAAGAAGCGCCTTAAGAATTTCGCTTTGCGATCGTGCTGCCTGGATTTTTTCCGTCGCCGCCTGAATCGCCCCACTGTGATCAACCGCGGAAGCGTTCTCCGCAACTGCGTGAGCGTCGGCCACAGCCACCTTCGCCGGGCTGTCGCTCTGCGATGTGAGTTCACTGCGCAGACTTGCCAGCTCTTCGGACAGCTGAAACTCTCGCGTGTGATGTGCTTCCTGCGTTTGTTGCAGTTCCTCGCGAACTTTTGCCAGTTCGTCAAGCATGGCATCCAGCTGCGTTTGCAACCGCGCCTGTTCTTCGAGAGCGTTGGTTAGAGCCTGCTGACTGGCACTCGAGGCTTCCGCAGAACTGCTCAACACCTTGTCGCGATGGCCGAGAAGTTCCTGTTCCCTCTCTCCCCAGGCTTTTTCAGCTACGGCGAAATCCGCGAGCTTCTTTTCAAAGTCCCCGAGCTGCATCGTGAGTTCTTTCTCACGCTGCTCCCATAGACCCTGCATCCCTTCAAGCTCAGTTTTCTGCGCGCTCGCGGCACCATGTTTCACTTCCAGCTCGTTTTTCAGAGCCTGCTCCGCGTCCTGGCGCTCCTTCAACTGTGCGCTGAATTGCTCTTCCTGCTTGCGAACGTTCGCACTTACTTCATCCAGCTGCTGCTGCGCCTTTTCGAATGCCGCTTGCGTGTCCTGCAATTCGCTGCGTGCGCCTGCTAGGTCTTTCTCGAGACCTACGATGCGATCCTGAAGTTCCCCGCCTTGCGCGTGTACCAGTTTCTCGCGATCCGCGAGTTGCGCCTGGATCTCCGCGATCTTGGTTTCGTATTCGGTCTTCTGCGCGTTCAGCGTTTCCTGTAGATCGCGATCCTTGGCTTCCAGTTGCTGTTCGCGTGCATGTTGTCCCTGGACCAGCAACTCCTCCAGGAGATGCACCTGCTCGAGAAGTTCGCGCTCTTTGCCTTGCACTTGCTCGTGCGCTTCTGCCTGCGCCTTTTCAAGTCGCTGTTCGATCTCGGCAATCTGCGCCCGTAGATCCTGCTCTTTCGCCTGCAGAGCCTGCTGATGAGTCGCCAGCAGAGCGTCGATTTCCTCAGCTTTCGACTTCCCGCTGGTCTCCAGCCGTTTCTCGTAATCGGAGGTTTTCTCGGCGAGTTCGCTGTCTTTCGCTTCGAGCGCTCGCTTGTGTTGTTCTTCTTTCTTAGCAACTGCATCCTGCATCTCACTGCGAAGCTTTCCGACTTCGGCTTCCAGTTCCTGCAAGCGTAATTTCTGTTCTGCTTCGCGTTTCTGCAGTTGTTTGACTTCGTCCTGGCTCATCTCCAGGAGTTGTTCCAGTTCCTTGCTCTGCTTGCTGAGGCGCTCGCTTTCTTCCTTGAGCGTGTTCTCGATTTCGGTCACACGCCCGCGCAGCTGCCCGCCTTCCGTCTCGGCATCGTGCAGTTTCTGCTCAACGGACTCGATTTGCTTTTGCTTGTCGGAGATTTCGCCACGAGTCTGCGTGAGTTGCTGTTCGAGCGCTTGTGCCTGCTCGGATCGCTCGCGCAATTGCTGTTCCACGCCGGTCAAGTGCTTGGCATCGTCCTCGAGATGAACACGAATCCGCTCGCTGACTTCGTTGCGTAATTGGTCAGCGTGGCTGCGCATCACTTGGGCCACTACTTCGTCGATGGATTCGCGTATTTTGTCGATACTGGTCACTTGGGCAGTTCCGTTTCCCGGGTCTCGAATTTGGCGCAACTTGGCCGTGCCACAGGGTTTGTGCTTTGCGCGATTATATGGGGCCTACCCCTCATGTCAACCTATCGGAGGTAACTAACCGGCTACGATACAGCATTGACCATCCGTACACCCCCAAGACAGGTAAAATAACGATGAGAACTGAGTTGAATTCCTTACCCTACCAGCAGTTGCAACGCATGAGACAACGTGGCACGGGAACAATTCCCATTTCTGAAACGTAAGATGGAAGTGCCACTTTGTTGTAATTCTGGCATAGCCCCGGTGCCCCTAAGGCGGTTCAGCCATTTGCCAAACTCGTGTCGAAAAGGTCATACTCGTCGTTTCGTTTTGTCGCGGGAACACACTGGCATCGCACCCACACAACCATCACGGGAAATACCCGTTTCGTGTTACAAAAGTTTGAATCGGTGAGGGAATGGAGACCATCCAACCCAAAGTAGATGAGCCCATTAGCGAAGAGCTAATGTTGGTGAACGCCGCCAGGGGCGGTGATGTTGCGTCCTTCGAAAAACTGGTCCGGAAGTACGACCGGAACGTCTTTCGAATCGCAAATCACATCACGCAGAACCGCGAAGATGCGGAAGACGTGGTGCAAGACGCCTTTCTGAAAGCGTTCATGAACCTGGGACAGTTCCAGGGGCAGTCCAAGTTTTATACGTGGCTGGTTCGCATCGCGGTCAACGAAGCCCTGATGCGGCTGCGGCGACGCCGTCCGGAACGGATGGTCTCGCTTGATGAAGACATCAATACCGGTGAGGATACGATCCCGCGGGAAGTTGCGGATTGGTCTCCAAACCCGGAGCAGCTTTATAACCAGTCGGAGTTGCGGGAGATTCTGCAGAAGACCATTCAGGGACTTCCGCCGAGCTTCCGGACGGTGTTTGTGCTGCGAGACGTCGAAGGACTTTCGACTGAAGAAACGGCGGATGCTCTGAACCTGAGCATTCCGGCGGTGAAGTCGAGATTGTTGCGGGCGCGGTTGCAGTTGCGAGATCGTTTGACGAAATATTTCAAAAAGCAGCGTGGTGGAGATGGAAACCAGTGAAGTGCTCTGAATTCTTGAAAGAGCTTACCGATTACCTGGACGACCGCATTGATGCTCCGACAAAAGCGGAGTTAGAGGAGCATCTTCATTGGTGCCACAATTGTTACGTCGTCTGTAACACCACGAAGATGACCATCGAGATTTATCGCGACTCGCATCTTTATGAACTGCCGGACGATCTGCGCACCAAGCTCCGCAGCGCCATCGTTTCCAAGTGCCAGACAAGTAAAGATTGTATGAACGACGATGCGCAGCACTCAGCGCCCCCAACCAAGGCAACTGAAGAGAGTTAAATTTACACTCCCGCTCTGAAGGATGACCCACGATAGTCGCTATCGTGGGTCGAACCTTTTTGGGGTGAGCTGAATCTAAACTAATGAATACGGTCGCGGCTGGAAGGCAGTTTGGACCCTCGTCCACGCCAAAAGGAGTTGCGATGATTTCTAATCTGATTGATAGCTTGTTCGGTTGTTCGCACAAGCGGATCACATTCCCCATCACGATTAAACATGCTCAGCGTGCCAAGACCGCGGCCCCTACAGGTACCTATGTGGTTTGCCTCGATTGCGGCGGAGAGTTCGATTACGACTGGAAGCTGATGAAGATCCTGGGCCGACGGGATCTCATCGCAACCCTGCCCGAGGCAGCTCCCGCGGAAGCGGTCACTGCCAAAGCAGCATAGATATTTCTTCCCGATCCGCCACGCTACGGATAGACCGGCATTTCGCGCAAACGCGCAGCCGCGGACTCCGAGCTTACAGGTGAGTAATACACTTCTTTGAAGGTGTAGGACTGCGGCTTGTTCGGCAGGATCGGGAGGATCTCGATGTGCCAGTGATAGTCCTCGTCGATCGTCTTCCAGTAGCCCAGCACCTCGGAATGATGCAGCGTGTTGGGCGCGCTATGCAGCACTAACTGGAAACCGTCCGCCACATTGCGGATGCGAATCAACGTGCGGCGGATTAACGCTGCGAGTTCCCGCAAGTGGGCGTTGCGTCCGAGCGCGAATCGCTCAAAGAAAGCTTCATGCGTTTTGGGCGTGATCCAGGTCTCATACGGCGCACGCGGCGCATACGGACAGCCTGCAACGAAGTCGCCACGCACTTCAATGATGCGCTTCGCCGCCTGCAATTCCTGTTGCAGGATGTCGCAGAACACACAACGCTCTTTGTGCGCAAAGTATTCGCGCGCCGCTCGCAGTTCGTAAAGAACGCGACGCGGAACAAATGTGGTCGCCACGATCTGCGAAGTCGGATGATCGAATTCCTGCCCGGCGTTCGATCCGTGGTTTTTGAACAGGCTGATGTACTTGAAGCGGCGATCGCCTTTCAAATCCTGCATGCGCTGCGCACACAACGAAAGAAACTGCTCGATCTCGCCTTCGTCTGCATTCCATAGATGCCGGTCATGCCGCGGATTCTCTACCAGCACTTCGTGCGCCCCGATCGTGCGCATCGCGTCATAAAGCCCTTCCCCACGACGCGTGGGATCTCCCTCCACCCGGTAAAGCGGCGTCGGATGCACCACGGCACGCGCGGACCACGGTCCGGCGTTAACGGATGACAGCGTAGTAATCAGCTGCGCCTGCTTCGGCGATTCCGGACAAAACGGACAAAAAGCATCGTGGTCAAACGGCTTCTCCGGCTCGTCTCCGGTGATAACCCACGAACGCGTGATCGGGTCCTTACGCAATTCCATGCTGACTACTAGAACATATTCGCCCGGTACAGGCAAAGTACTCCAGTGCCGGACTCCCAGTCCCCGCTGGAATCGGCCCGGAATTCCACAGCGAAATCACCTGAAGAAGCAGCCGCCGACTGACACCTCGACGCCGATACCGTAAAATCAACCAAACTCTACCGCGATGAATGATCCGACCACGCCGTTGATGAAGCAGTGGGCCCACGTCAAGCGGGACCACCCCAACGCGCTCCTTTTCTTTCGCCTGGGTGATTTCTACGAGCTCTTCTTTGACGACGCGGTCATCGCCGCGCGCGAGCTGCAAATCACATTGACTTCGCGCAACAAGGAAAAGGGAAACTCCATTCCAATGTGCGGCGTCCCCTACCACGCAGCGGAGAACTACATTTCCAAGCTGATCCGTCGGGGCTTCAAGGTCGCTGTTTGCGACCAGATGGAAGATCCGAAGGTCGCTAAGAAGCTGGTGAAGCGCGAAGTCACGCGGGTGATGACGCCCGGCACCACCGCCGACTCGCAACTGAGCTCGGAGGAAAACAATTTCCTCGCCGCCGTTGCCAGCCATGGTGATTTCGTCGGCTTTGCGGCTCTCGATCTTTCCACCGGTGAATTCCGTGCGACGGAATTCAAAGGTATCGACGCCCGCCGTCGCATCCAGGAAGAGCTACTGACCTTGCGGCCGCGCGAGGTGCTCTACGCGTCGTCCTTGCCGCTGTTCGAAACGGCACGGCCAAGTACGCCTGCACTTCAGCCGACGCCGCCGGTGAACGGAGCGATTCCCAAACTCTCCACCATCGACAACGCGACCTGGGCAGAAACGCCGCTCGAGGATTGGGTCTTCGCACCCGACTATGCCATTCCTCTAGTCGAGAATCATTTTGGCGTTTTGTCGCTGGAAGGTTTCGGGCTGGCAAACAAACCGTCCGCGGCGTCGGCTGCCGGTGCAATTCTGCACTACGTCCGCCAAACCCAGCGCGGATCCCTGCACCATGTGGATCGCATTGGCTTCTACGAACGCCAAAACTGCCTGGTGCTTGACGCGATCACCGTCCGCAATCTCGAACTTGTCGAACCGCTTTTTACGAGTACTGGCGAAGGAGTGACTCTCTGCCGCGCGCTCGACGCTACCAAGACTCCGATGGGCAAGCGCTTGTTGCGTGCCTGGATGCTACGGCCATCGATCGACGTCTCAGAAATAAACGCTCGCCTCGATGCAATCGAATCTCAAGTGGGGAACACCCTCGGCCGCGAAGAGCTGCGTCGCGCCATGGATGGCATCCTCGACATCGAGCGCCTGCTGAGCCGCGTGACGCTTGAAACCGCCAACCCCCGCGACCTTCTTGCTCTCGCACACTGTTTCGCCCGCCTGCCCAAAGTTCGCGAAGCGATGGCACGCTTCACCGCACCGCGCTTTGTGGCCCTGCACAGCTTGCTCGATGACCTGGCAGATCTGCGCGAGAAGATTTTCACCACCCTGATCGACGAGCCGCCCATCTCACTGAACGATGGCGGTGCGATCCGCGAAAGCCTGGATGCCGCTCTCGACGAGCTGCGCAACCTGAGCCGCAACGGCAAGCTCTACATCGCGCAGATTGAGGAACGCGAGCGCAAGCGTACCGGCATCTCGTCGCTCAAAATCAAATTCAATTCGGTTTTCGGCTACTACCTTGAAATTTCCAACGCCAACCGGCATCTGGCGCCAGCCGACTACGAGCGCAAGCAAACCCTGGTCAACGCCGAGCGCTTCACCACTCCGGAACTGAAGGAATACGAAGCCAAGGTACTCGACGCGCAGGAACAAATCGTCGAGATCGAACGCCGTATCTTTGCTGAATTGCGCACCGCCATCGCCGCTGAAGCCCGCCGCGTGCGCCAGACCGGTCTCGCCCTGGCGGAGGTCGATGTGCTCGCAAATCTCGCGCATCTCGCCGCAGGCAGAAATTATTGTCGGCCGAAGTTCGACGACAGCGGCGAATTCGAATTGATGGAAGGCCGGCATCCAGTGATCGAGTTGCAGGAACTCACCGGCAACTCCGACCGCTTCGTCCCCAACGATCTTTACCTGAACGCGAGCACCCACACGGTGNNCTTAGCGTGGTCGATCGCGTCTTCACCCGCATTGGCGCCTCCGACAATCTCGCCCGCGGCCGTTCGACCTTCATGGTCGAGATGACCGAAACCGCCGCCATCCTGAACACCGCGACCGATCGGTCGCTGATCCTGCTCGACGAAGTGGGTCGCGGCACTTCCACTTACGATGGGTTAGCGATCGCGTGGGCCTGCATTGAATACCTGCACGCGCGCACCAAGGCCAAGGCGCTCTTTGCAACGCATTACCACGAATTGACGGTGCTCGAAGATCAACTGACGGGCGTGAAGAATTATCACGTCTCGGTAAAAGAGAGTGGCGGCAACGTGGTCTTCCTGCGGAAAGTCTCGCCGGGCGCTGCCGACAAGAGTTACGGTATCGAAGTCGCAAAACTCGCAGGCCTGCCCATCGAGGTCATCGAACGCGCGCGAACCGTCCTCAAAGAACACGAGAACATCGAGCGCCAGGCCACTTCGCATCTGGCAACGGATGACAAAGCAGCGGAATCGCCGTTGCAACTTACGATTTTCACGCCGCTCTCGCAAAAGATTGTGGACCAATTAAAAGAGACGGATCTCAATCGACTGACGCCGCTCGAAGCGTTGAACCTATTGCACGAATTGAAGAAGCAGTTGGACTAGGTCATCCGGGAGAAGAATGGCTTCCACCAAGCTCCAAGAACTACAGCAACAAGTCGGCCAACTGATGATCGTCGGCTTCGACGGAACCGAGATGTCGGCGCGGGTGAGAACCATGCTTGCTTCCATCCAGCCTGCCGGAACCATCTTTTTCAAACGCAACGTTGCGTCGGCCGAGCAGACTTACAAGTTGAACCAGGATGTGCAATCGGTCCTCCTCACTCCCATGTTCCGCTGCGTGGATCTTGAAGGTGGAACCGTAGATCGCCTGCGCGACGCGATTGCCCACGCACCTTCGCTGGGCGAAGTCGCGGCCACCGGATCGAAGAAGATCATGCGGCGCTTCGCGCGTCTGCTCGCCGAAGAAGCCCGCGCCGTTGGCTTCAACACTGACTTTGCTCCGGTCTTTGACCTCCGGACACCCGCCTCTCTCAAGGTGCTTACCTCACGCACCATTGCCGACGATCCGCATCGGGTGATCGAACTTGCGTCTGAGTTTCTCAAGGGGTTCGAACAAGAAGATGTGCTCGGTTGCGGCAAACATTTTCCCGGGTTGGGTGCGGGCGCTGTCGACTCGCATTACGAGTTGCCGACGATCCACAAGTCATGGAAGGCGCTGTGGGAAGAAGACTTGCTTCCCTACCGCAAGCTGAAAAATGAAATTCCCTTCACGATGGTCGCGCACTGCGTTTATCCCGAGGCCGCGAAAGACAAGCTGCCAGCCTCCATCTCGCGTTTCTGGATGACCGACATTCTGCGTAAGAAGATCGGCTACAAGGGACTGATCTGCTCCGACGACATGGAGATGAAGGGCGTGCAAAAAGCGGTACCGATCGAAGAGGCCACGATTCAATGCATCCGCGGGGGCGCCGACCTGTTCATGGTCTGCAACAACGAATCGCTGGTGTGGCGGACCTACTACGCGGTACTGCATGAGGCCGAGCGCGACAAAGCCTTCGCCAAACAAGTCGCTACCGCATCACGGCGCGTGCTGGAATTCAAACGTCGCTCCCGCGCCGTAAAAGCCAAGATGGCAGCTCCGCCATCGCTTCGGACCGTCGAACAACTGCGGCGCAAGATCTGGGAACTCTCGGAAGAGGTGCGACTCTGCACCGAAGTCCCGGGGAGTTGCTGATGATAATTGCGGGCGTGATGAGCGGCACCAGCGGCGACGGCATCAACGTTGCGCTCGTGCAATGTGTAGGCCGCGGCCTGAAGACGCGACTCTCGCTCCTCGCTCACGAGGAATATGAATACCCCGCCGCGGTTCGTAAAAACATATTGACTGCGATGAATGCGCGTTCGATTTCGGTTGCGGACTTGGCCCGACTGAATTTCCTTCTCGGCGAACTCTATTCCGACGCGGTTCTAGCAACTCTGAAAAAGCACAAGGCCACCTGCGACCTTATTGGCTGCCATGGGCAGACCCTCTATCACCAGGGCGAACCCGAGGGATTTCTTGGCCGCAAACTCGCAGTCACCTGGCAAACCGGAGAATCCTCGGTGATTGCCGCACGTATCGGCGTACCCGTTGTCAGCGATTTTCGTCCCGCCGACATGGCCGCCGGTGGCNNGCCGGAGCGGAAGCCACTCAGGTCACGGCATTCGATACCGGCCCCGGCAACATGGTGATCGACGCCCTCATGCAGCGCAGCTTCAATCGAAACTACGACAAGAATGGCGCCATAGCCTCGAAAGGCACGCCCGATCTCGAAGTCGTGCGCGCGATTTTGCGCGAGCCGTTTTTCAAACGTAAACCGCCGAAGACTGCCGGCCGCGAAGAGTTCGGCCGCGAGTTTGTTGCGAGTTTCGTAAGGTTGTGCGGTCGATCGTCGAAAGAAAATCTCGTGGCCACCGCAACCCTGCTGACGGCAGCTTCGATCCGGGCTTCCATCGAGATCTTCGTGATCGACTCGAAAGCAGCGCCCTATCGCGAGATTCTCGTCAGCGGTGGTGGGGCAAAGAACGGTGCCTTGCTGCGCATGATTGCCGAAGAAGTCGGCCCACTCGGTATTAAGGTTCGCACCACCGCCGAACTTGGCATGCCCACGGAAGCTAAAGAAGCTGCGGCCTTCGCGCTGCTCGCTTATCAGACCTGGCACCGCCAACCATCGAACATTCCAAGCGCCACCGGCGCATCGCGACCGGCGATCCTGGGCAAGATCACCTATGTCTAAGCGACTGCGGCTGGTTCTCGCAGTCCTGCCACTCTTGTTGCTGCACTTTTCCTGCGCTCGCGCCAACGATCCCAACACGTTGGTCATGATCATCGAGAGCAGCCCCACCAATCTCGATCCCCGTGTCGGCCTCGACGCCCAATCCGAGCGCATCGACGAGCTTCTATTCGACGCGCTCGTGCGCCGCGATGAACATTTCAATCTCCAGCCATCGCTGGCCGAGAAGTGGGAGATCCCCGATCCACTGACGTACATCTTTCACCTGCGCCATGACGTTCATTTTCACAACGGACAGGCGCTCACCTCGCACGACGTAAAGTGGACCCTCGATTCCCTGCTCTCCGGCAAACTGATTAGCCCCAAGGCGAGCACGTACAACAGCATCGCCTCCATTGACACGCCCGACGATTGGACAGTCATCCTTCATCTCAGCAAACCCTACGCATCGTTATTATGGAATCTCTCCGATGGCGCATTCGGTGTGGTTCCCAATGGAAGCATGGGAAACCTGTCGCAGCAACCCATCGGTTCCGGCGCATTTCGCTTTGTCTCCGCGCGACAGAATCGCGATCTCGTCATCGAGCGCAACGATTCCTACTGGGGAACAAAAGCCAAGGTCGAGCGCGTCCGCTTCATCGTCGTTCCCGATGAAACCACGCAGGCCCTCGAACTGCGGAAAGGCAGCGGAGACGTCCTCATCAACGCCTTGAGTGCCGACACCGTCCACGCCCTGCAGCGTGAATCGAAGCTGGAAATCAATATCACCGAGGGCAGCAACTACGCCTATCTTGCGCTTAACACGCGCGATCCCATCTTGAAAGACGTGCGCGTGCGCCAGGCCATCGCCTACGCCATCGATCGCAAGAAGATTATTCACTACCTCATGGGCGACATGGCGCGTGAAGCCAACAGCGTGCTTCCGCCACAACATTGGGCCTACGATCCGAATGCGAAGGACTATGCCTTCGATCCCGCCACTGCTAATCGCATTCTCGACGAAGCCGGCTATGCGAAGAACAATGGTTATCGTTTTCAGTTGACGATGAAGACCTCGACCGACGCCACCACGCGCGTGCTCGCCGCCGTGTTGCAACAGCAGTTGCGCGCGATCGGAATCAATCTCGACATCCGCACTTTCGAATTCGCTACGTTCTATGCGGACGTGACCAAGGGCGCCTACCAGATGCATTCGCTGCGCTGGATCGGCGGCAACCAGGATCCCGACATCTTCGAGAGCGTATTCGACTCCGCGAGTTTCGCGCCCAAGCGCCAGAATCGCACTTACTATTCCAACTCACGTATCGACGAGCTCATTCGTACCGGCCGCGGCACTGTCGACCAGGAAGCCCGCAAGCACGCTTACACAGAAATCCAGGAGACGGTGAACCGCGACGTTCCTTATGTGAACCTCTGGTACTTCGACAACGTGCTGGTGCACACCCGGCGCGTGCGCAACCTGCAGGTCTCCGCCGCCGGCAACTACGACTTTCTCAAGACCGCCGAGCTCGTCAACTGACGGACTTCGCGTGATACGCTAAATGTTTGTCTAAACCGGTTGGAGCCAGTCTGCGTGCGGATCTTATTTGTAGGCGACATCTTTGCAAGGCCCGGGCGAACCATCGTCCACGAACGCGTGCCGGAGTTGATTCGTGATCGCAAAATTGACCTCGCGATTGCGAATGCCGAGAACGCTGCGGGTGGATTTGGTCTCACCCCGCAGATCGCCGAAGAACTTTTCGAGCTAGGCTTTGACGCGCTCACCACCGGCAACCACGTGTGGGACAAGCGCGAACTGATTGACTACCTGAATTCAGCCGACCACAATCCCAACAGCCTGGCGCGCAAGATCGTCCGCCCTGCCAACTATCCAGCCGGCACTCCGGGCTTTGGATGGTACGAAGGCAAAACGCGGGGCGGCCGCGAATTCAGCGGCGTTTCCTTCGCTGTCATCGACCTGCAAGGCCGTGTCTTCATGGCCAACAACGACGATCCTTTCCGTGTTGCCGACGAATTGCTGAAAAAGATCACCGCGAAGGTCGTGATCGTCGATATCCATGCGGAAGCCACTTCCGAGAAGGTCGCGCTTGCCTGGTATCTCGAAGGCCGCGTTACCGCCGTGCTCGGCACCCATACCCACGTTCCTACCGCGGACGAGCGCATCCTCCCTGGCGGCACCGCGGCACAAACCGATGTTGGGATGAGCGGCCCTTACTCCAGCGTGATCGGTGTGCAGAAAGATCTGATCGTGCAGCGCTTCCTCAGCAATATGCCGTCGCGCTTCGAACCTGCTACCGACGACGTGCGTCTCTGCGGCGCCATCATCGACTGCGACGCCGAGACCGGCCGCGCCACCAGCATCGAACGCATCATGATCCGCGCCAGCGACTAGCCCATGGCGACCCCTGACGAACTCTGGATGGAAGAAGCGCTCCGCGAGGCTGCGCGCGCCCAGGCCAGTGGCGAGGTACCGATCGGCGCAGTCGTGGTGCGCGACGACAAAATCATCGGCCGCGGCTGGAACCGTCCGGCGTTCGAGTGCGATCCCACCGCGCACGCCGAGATCATGGCTCTGCGCGAAGCTGGTCGCGAGATCGGCAACTATCGTCTGAACGAATGTGAATTGTTCGTCACCCTCGAACCCTGCGCGATGTGCGCCGGCGCAATCACCCACGCCCGTATTCGAAGGCTCATCTATGCCGCCGACGATCCCAGGGCCGGCGCGGTGAAATCGGCGATGGAAGTCCTCAATCACCCGGCGATGAACCACCGTGTGGAAGTCACGAATGGTGTGCTGGCCGGGCGCGCGATGGAAATGTTGCAGGCCTTCTTTCGCGAGAAGAGGAAGTGAGCGCGGTCGCTCCGGTGACGGTTCTGGAAATTATTTGTTAAACTGAACTGCCGGCAGCCCTGCCGGGCCGACAATTCGTTGTGCCGACGCGGAGAGGTGCGTGAGTGGTTGAAACGAGCCGCCTCGAAAGCGGCCATACCTTGACGGGTATCGGGGGTTCAAATCCCTCCCTCTCCGCCATCTTCCCTCCCAACTCATGTAAATATCTGAAATCAAACAGATTTGTATTAGCCTGTTGGTTTTCGCAGGCCAAATCTTGCCGCGATCGTCGCGTAACACCAGTAATCTTGACAAATTTCCAAAAAGTGCTTGCGTGGATCCAGCAGCTCACGATAGTCTTTGCTTCCCCCCAGTTTCCCCGCGATTCCAGCTGCACTTAAGGGTCTGCCATGAAGGCTTGGCAAAAGGTAATTCTGATCGCAACCGTCTGTCTGCTTGCCTACCTACTGGGACATGTAAATCCCAACACCGATCCGCTCAAGGTTCGGCCTTTGCTTACAGGTATTGGAATTTTGCTGGTGATGTGGATGAACCTCTCAAGCCTGACGGACGTTCCCAAGGGATAATTGAACCTGGAACGCCGCCCCTGCGGCAGACCATCCCCTGCTGTCATTCACCTGCTAACAATCTGGTTCCTGCGCGTTCGCGCTCCCAAACAATCAGCCTCTAATGTCTTGCGCAGCCGCACCCCGGGGCATCTCCGGGTGTGGGTTGGACGACGGTGGCGCTGACCGGGCGAAGCGATTCCGGCACATTCACCTGTCGGGGAGAAGGCTGCTGCGCCTGGTGGGGAATGTTCGCCATCGGCTGAAATACGATGGGCTGATTCAGCGCGGGTAGGTGAGGGATGTCCGACGGCGCCACGCCAGGTTGCGTTGCCATCGGCTGGGAAACCGTCGGCTGCACCACCGCATGGTTAATGGGCTCCTGTCCGTACGCAACGCAAGCCACGAAAAACAAGGAGAATACGAGGGTCGTCAGTTTCATGCGGAATCCCTTCGGTCAAGGTTACCTAGGTACTCTCTTTCTATACACCGGCTTCCAAGGCCCTCGCAAGACCTAACTTTGTGTCGACCGATCGCTAAATTCGACCCGCGATTACCAGTATGTTAACCGGCCATCCGCTCGAGATTACTCGTTTCTAACTGCTCCCTCCGAAACGGCAAAGATCCGCCAGCGCTTCTATACTGTCGCCATGAAGAAGAGTTGGAAGACAAAACTCATCCACACCGACGGCAAAGTTCCCGAGGGCTTTCGATCGCTCTCCACTCCCACCTATCGCGGATCTACCGTGCTTTTTCCCAATGCCAAATCGGTCAACGATCACTGGGACCAGGAGCAAGTCGGCTACACCTACGGTCTCTACGGCACACCCACGGTGCTGGAACTCGCGGCGCGGGTTTGCGAACTGGAAGGCGGCGCGCACACCATCATTACCGCTGGCGGTCAGGGCGCGATTTCGCTGATTCACCTTGCACTGCTCAACGCCGGTGACCACGTGCTCATTCCGGAAAACATCTATGGACCGAACCGCAAGCTCGCCCACTCGGTGATGCGGCGCTTCGGCGTGGAAGTCTCGTTATATCCGCCGATGATCGGGGCCGGGATAGCGGATTTGATCAAGGACAACACCCGCCTGGTGTGGTGCGAGAATCCCGGATCGCTCACCATGGAGGTACAGGATGTTCCCGCCGTCGTTCAGGCAGCGCACGATCGGGGCGCACTCGTGGCGCTCGATAACACCTGGTCGGCGGGCGTCTTTTTCGATGCCTTCGCGCACGGCGTCGATGTCGAGATGCAGGCCATCACGAAATACATCGGCGGTCACAGCGATCTACTGCTCGGTGCAGTGACCGTGAAAGATCGCGCCCTCTTCGAAAAGCTCGGTAACACGTTCCAGGTGTTAGGTTGTTCACCATCGCCCGACGATTGCGCCCTGGCACTGCGCGGCATGAAGACCCTCGCCGTGCGCCTGCGGCAGATCGAAGCATCCACGCTCCGGGTGGCCCATGCATTGCAATCCCGGCCGGAAATCGAGCGCATCCTGCATCCGGCCTTCGAATCATGCCCGGGGCACGATCTCTGGAAACGCGACTTCACCGGTTCGTCCGGACTGTTTTCGATTGTCTTCAAGCCCGGACCGTCAAAACAACAAGTGCAGGCCTTCGTCGATGCTTTGGAGTTATTCGAGATCGGCTACAGTTGGGGCGGCGTCGCCAGTCTCGCCGTGGACTACGACTTATCGCATGCCAAGGGGCGTCCGATTTACGACCATCGCATCGTGCGGCTCTACATCGGATTGGAAGAACCGGAAGAGTTGATTGCAGACCTTGAACAGGCGTTCAGCGCCATGCGCACGTGAGTTGAACGTCTCGCGGGCGACTGCGCATCACTGTCGGCGCCCCATGCTCTCTATTGTTGTCATTGCGAGGAGGGCGAAGCCCAACGTGCAATCTGGTGTTCTGCCGAGGAATGCTTACTTCCCTGTCGACCCAAACCCCTTCGCGCCACGCGCAGCGTCGCTCAATTCGGACTCTCGAACTTCTTTCGCGAGGAAAGGATGTTCGAGCAACTGCGCGATCTTGTCGCCACGCTTGATCTCGTAGGCGTGCTCGCCGAGGTTTTCCATCAGCACGATGATCTCTCCGCGATAGCCGGCATCGATCACGCCGGCATTACACAGCAAACGCTTCTTCGCCATGCCGGAGCGGGTCTTCACCACGCCTCCTGCCGGAGGATCAAATTCAATTGCAATGCCAGTGGGAACGCCGGCAGCGCCGCGCGGCGAGAGCGTCAGGTCCGCGGAAGCATAGAGATCGTAGCCAATGTCTTCCCCAGGATGTCCGATGGTAGGAAGCGTAGCGTGCGGAACAAGGCGTTTCACTTTGAGCATCTCTACGATTTTCGCATAGACCTATGCGATGTAACGCGAGTCGAAATTTTTCGCTAGTGCGCTCCGGCCGCCCGCGCGAACGCCAGCACCGCGTCGGTCTCGGTTTCACGCACGTCGAACACGGTCACCAGTTTAGTAATCTGCAGCAGTTCCAGCGTCTTTGCATTCAGGCTTGCGAGCTTAAGTTCCCCGCCGCCCACCCGCACCGAGCTGTACAGGCTGACCAGTGTGCCCAGGCCACCCGAATCGATGTACAACACGCCTTTCATGTTGAGCACGATCTGTTTGTACGCAGGGATCAGCTTTTTCACGGTTTCGCGCAACTCGCCCAGCTCTTCGCCAAACACCAGGCGTCCGGCACAATCCACAATGATGATGCCATCGATCGTTCGCGTGCTTACCGAGATTTGCATGCCACCTCCTGGATCGGCCCCGGGCCCTTTGCCAGAGATGGCGGAAAGCGTATCGCGAAAGTCGCGGAAATGGAAAGGAAAACCTGCCCGCTTGCCTTGGAATCGGGACGGTATAATCGAGTACGACGCCCCACCATGAGCTACCAGGTACTTGCCCGTAAATACCGTCCGCAGCGCTTTTCCGAGGTCATTGGCCAGGACCACGTTACCCGCACCCTGAAAAACGCCATCGAGCAGCAGCGCATCGCCCACGGCTACATCTTCAGCGGACACCGCGGCATCGGCAAGACCACCATCGCCCGCATTCTGGCCATGGCGCTGAATTGCCGTTCGACCGACCACCCCGTGCCGGAGCCTTGCGGCGTTTGCGATAGTTGTATTGAGGTCAAAGCCGGCCAGGCGGTGGATGTCATCGAGATCGACGCTGCCACCAACCGCGGCATCGACGAAATCCGTGAGTTGCGCGAGGCTGCCCGCTACCGTCCCGCCCGCGATCGCTTCAAGATCTACATTCTCGATGAAGCGCACCAGATTACGGACGCCGCCTTCAATGCCCTGCTGAAGACGCTCGAAGAGCCTCCCGGTCACATTGTCTTCATGATGGCGACCACTGAGCCCGAAGACATTCCGCAGACCATCCGTTCGCGTTGCCAGCACTTCAGTTTTCACGCCGTCAAGTTCGACGACATTGTGCAGCAACTTCGCGACATTGCCGGGAAAGAAGGAATTGCCGCCGAAGACGCCGCTCTCGCCATGCTTGCCGAAGCTGGCGACGGTTCCATGCGCGACGCCCTCAGCATCATGGACCAGGCCATTGCCGCCTGCGGCAACAAGCTCGAGGCTGACAACGTTCGCGGCCTCATGGGCACCGTTTCGTCCGATGTTCTCGAAGAAATCATGAACGGAGTGCACGCCAACAGCAGCGAAAACGTATTGACAACCATCGATAAGCTGCTGGTCGAAGGCCACAGTCCGCTGCACTTCGCCAAGCAGGCAGTGCGCTTCTTGCGCAATGCCACCGTGGCCAAGATTGCCGGCAAAGATAGTGCCCTGCTGCAGATTTCCAGCGACGAGCGTGAGCGTGTCGCCCGTGTCGCCGAAAAGTTCACCGAAGAAGATTTAGCGCGCTTCCTGCAGATTATGCTGCGCACCCATTCCGATCTCGGCTACAAACACGAACAGCGTTTCCACCTCGAGTTGGGATTGTTAAAGCTTGTCCATGCGCAGCGCATGTTGCCGCTCGAAGAGTTGTTGAGCGGTGCGGCCAGCGCACCACAAGGTTCTGGTGGAAGTTCGCCTCGCCCGATCGCTGCACCGTCCCGACCTGCGACACCGATAACGGCAGCTTCGAGTGCGCGTCCGTCGCCCTTTGAATCAAGCCGCCCCGCAGCCGCACCCCGGCCGTCGCCCTTCGAGGCGGATCGCAATCGCAAGACCGAACCGAAAGCGGAGACACCGGTCGAGAGCGCGCCGATCTCTTTGCCAGTTCCTTACCCCGTAGCGCAACCCGCACGAGCCTTTGAACCGAGGAGCGCAGCACCTACCGCGATGGCGACATCGACGGTTGGAAGCGCGGTGGCACTGGCCGAAGTTGCGTCCGAGCCGGCTCCCGCTCCGGCGACAGAGATCTCCATCGGCACAATTCGTGATGCCGTCCTGAACGAGCTCGATAGCGCCGGGCAAAATGTTCTCGTTCATACATTGGAAACCGGCACGTGGGCACTCAACGGCAACGAAGTCACCGTGAAGGTCGCGCTCTCCCCTGCCATGATCGACCTCAGCATGGGACCGGACGTCAGAAAAATGGTGACCGCTTCGGTGGTAAAAGCCGCCGGAAGACCGATGAAATTTTCGTTGGTAGGCGGCGCCGATCCCGCGACCCTCGCGAAGCCAGTGGCTCGTGCAACCGGTGGAACTTCCGCGCGATCGCGAGCCATGCAACATCCGATCGTGCAGTATATGCAGGAAAAGTTCGGCGCCGAAGTACGCACCGTGATCGATAAGAAAGAAGAGCGGTAAAGAAACAACGCACCGCGATCAGCTAAATAAGATTTGGGTAGGGCACTGTTAAGGAAATCACGCCTCACAGTGAGCAGGACAAGGTTTGGGTGGGCACGGCTAAAGAAGCCACGCACCACATCAGCAGAACAGATTTGGGTAGGGCACGGCTTCAGCCGTGCCGTTTGCGCCTCTCACAACTGGGCTTTAGCCCCTGAGGAAGGACTTATGGGTGGATTTAATCTCAACGAAATGATGGCGCAAGCCAAACAGCAGGCCGAAGAGATCCAGAAGAAAATGGCGCAGACCTCCGTCGAAGCCTCGGCCGGCGGCGGTACCGTGATCGTAAAAATGAACGGCCAAAAGCAGCTGCAGAGCGTGAAGATCGACCCCGAGGTCGTGAAATCCGGCGACGTCGAGATGCTGCAAGACCTGGTGATGGCTGCAATCAACGAAGCCTCGCGCCGCGTCGATCAAGCCATGCAATCAAGCTTGGGCGGAATGCTCGGCGGCATGGGCCTGCCGGGACTCTAGGAGAACGCTTTGTCCAAGTTCGCCGAACCAATGACTCGGCTGATTGACGAATTGAAGAAGCTGCCGGGCGTCGGCAACAAGAGCGCCCAGCGGCTGGCTTTCCACATCCTTCGCTCCAGCGAAGACGACGCTACCCTGCTCGCCAACGCCGTCCGCGAAGTGAAGTCCAAGCTGCGCCTCTGCTCCATTTGCAACAACATCACCGACGTCGACCCTTGTGTGTACTGCTCCAACCCGACGCGCAACCAGCAACTCATCTGCGTTGTCGAAGAACCGACCAACATTTCGTCGATCGAGAGGACCCGTGATTTCAATGGTGTCTATCACGTTCTTCATGGAACACTTTCACCTTTGCACGGAGTAGGGCCAGAGCACTTGCGGATCAGTAACCTGATCAAGCGCATGGAAAACGGCAGGATTGAAGAAGTGATTCTCGCGACGAACCCGACAGTCGAAGGCGAGGCTACTGCGACGTATCTTTCGAAGCTTCTCAAAAGCGAAGGCGTGAAGGTCACGCGCATCGCCACCGGCGTCCCCGTCGGCAGCGACATCGAATACGCCGACGAAGTCACCATGCAGAAAGCCATGGAAGGCCGGAGAGAACTCTAAGCCGCCAATCTCTCCAGCGCCTTCCGGTCCCACTTCGCCGCATCCGCGGCCGCCGCATATGTCGATTGCAAAAATTCCATCAGCGCATCATCCGGCGAAGTCTCGCGTCGCAGGTCGTCGTACTTCAGGACGAACTCACCCAGGGTTTTGTCGAAGTAGGCCGACGCCGGCCCAATCTTCGCTCGATCCAAACCCTCCGGTGAAGGCGCGGCGTAGGCATAAAATGCCGCCTCGCCAAATCCTCCGTTCCCCGGCCAGAATCCAGCGCTGATCACCTCGTGTGAATAGGCCTCGCGCTGAATCGCGTCCGCTCCCGGACGTTCCGGCGCACGCCGCCCCGAGAAGCGTGTGACCGCCAGGTCAAAGCTACCCCAGAAGAAATGTGCCGGGCTTACCTTCCCAAGAAACTCCGAGGAGAAGCGCTGGAACAGCGTAGAGGTTCGCATCAGGATCCGCCAGAAGCGCTGTACGAACTCCGGATCGTACGACGCATGTACCGTGTCCTCATCAAACCGAATCGGCTCTTTCAACTCGCAAGGCATGAGATTGATCTTCACTTGCACCCCAATTTTCCGCAGGGTTTCCAGGTACTCGCGATAAAAGTCCGCGACCGACCGCGGATTCAACTTCATCCTTTTCGTTCGGCCATCGCTCAGACGGAAATGCAAATCATGCGCGAGGAAGTCGAATTCGATTTCAAGGTTCCCGCCTTCCACTGGCATAGCGGCGGTCGTCAATCCGCATGGCGACACGTATAACGTCACGTTCCACCAATGCGCTTGCAGTGGAAATAGCGTCAGCCGTGTCTTGCCAACGATCTGCGTCCACATATGCAGCGTGGTCGCGGTAGGTTCCCATTCTTTCCACGGAAGAGCAGGCCAAACTTCTTCGGACATCGAAACCTCCAGCGCACTCCGCGTGGTTAGATTCGCGTCATGGGAGAATGGGTTCATGCCCTCGCACCCCGCCGTCCCTGAATTTCTCTACGGTACCGCCTGGAAAGAAGAACGAACTGCGGAGCTAACCTTGGCAGCGATCCAGGCAGGATTTCGTGGAATCGACACCGCCAACCAGCGTCGGCACTATTTCGAAGCTGGCGTTGGCGAAGCGCTGAAGACTGCGTATGGCGATGGCATTGTCAAACGCGAGGACCTTTTCCTTCAAACCAAGTTCACCTATCGGGGCGGCCAGGACCATCGTCTCCCCTACGATCCCGCAGCCAGCTTTTCCGATCAGGTCGCACAGTCCATGGCTAGTTCTCTCGAACATCTTGGAACCGATCACGTTGACAGCTATGTGCTCCATGGGCCAGCCTCCGGTTACGGATGGACCGAGGCCGACACGGAGGTCTGGAATGCCATGCGTCGCGAGCGCGATGCCGGTCGCTGCAAAGCTCTCGGCGTGAGCAATGTTTCCTTCGCGCACCTTCAAGCAATGGATGAAGTTCCAGAGTTCGTGCAGAATCGCTGTTACGCCCGTCTAGGCTGGGATCGCGCCGTCCGCGACTTCTGCCGCGAGCGCGGCATCCGCTATCAAGGATTCTCCCTGCTCACTGCCAATGTCGAAGTTCTGCAGCATCCGCTTGTGCACACCATTGCTACCCAGCTACGGGCCACCGTCGCGCAGGTTGTCTTCGCATTCGCCCGCCAAATCGGCATCTTGCCTCTGACCGGCACCACCGACCCCAAGCACATGCGCGAGGACTTCGGCAGTCTGGGCCTTCAACTTCCCGAAGAGGCCGTCCAACTGATCGAGTCTTTGGCTGGCTGAACGCTGCAAAGCAAAAGGCCCGCTGTACGCGGACCTTATTTGCTAAAGCGATTCGGCTTTGATTAACCCGCCAGCTTTGCCAACAGATCCTGCGGATGCACCGGCTTGGCCAGGATCTCAAACTCGTGGCCCTTGGCTCGTGCACTCTCAAGCAGGTCAGCAGTCGCCGCCTGCCCCGAAAACAGCAGGATCTTGCATCCTGGCAGGAAGGCGCGAATCTGGATCGCGGCTTCAATGCCGTTCATATCAGGCATGATTACGTCGCTGATGATGAGGTCGGGTTGAATGGTACGTGCGCTCTCAACCGCCGCCGTCCCGGTATACACCGGCGATGCTTCGAAACCCGCCTTGTTGAGGATGATCGATAAGGTATCGGCGATCACCTGCTCGTCATCGACCACAAGGACGCGACGTTTCGGCTTAGTACTTGTCATTCATTGCTCCTGGGGATTGCCCATTGGTTTGATCGCTTGAATCCATGACCGGGCGCACGGTCTGACGTACGGGTGTAGAAATTATATCCTGTCGCCCGCAACAAGGGTGTGAGATGCACAAATCTTCATGTCAGTCGTACTAAGGGGAAAAAAGGCGTCAAGAGCTTTGACTACTCAATCCCATACTCCTTCCAGCGCTTACTCACCCTCTCCTTCGTCGCGTCGTCCATCGTCACCTCATCCGGCCATGGACGCTGGAAACCCTCGGTCGGCCACTTCCGCGTGGCATCGATGCCCATCTTCGATCCGAAATCCGGCAGCCGCGCGGCGTGATCGAGCGAATCCACCGGCCCCAGTGTGAACTGGATATCGCGCTCGGGATCGATGTTGTTACAGACCTTCCACACCACCTCTGCTGCGTTCTGCACGTTGACATCTTCGTCCACCACGATGATGCACTTGGTGAACATCGCCTGTCCCATGCCCCAGATCGCGCTCATCACCTTGCGTGCCTGCCCCGGATAGCTTTTCCGGATGGAAACGATCATCAGGTTGTGAAACACGCCTTCGACCGGCAAATTGACGTCCACGATCTCCGGGATCGTCACCCGCATCAGCGGCAGGAAGATCCGCTCGACAGCCTTGCCCATGTAGGCATCTTCCACCGGAGGTTTCCCCACGATCGTCGCCGAGTAAATCGGATCCTTGCGATGGGTAATGCACTGCACATGGAAAACTGGATAGAGATCTTCCAGCGAATAGAAACCGGTGTGATCCCCGAACGGACCTTCGGTGCGAAGCTCGTCGAGATTCACGTAGCCTTCCAGGATGATCTCGGCATTCGCCGGAACTTCCAGGTCAACCGTCTCGCACTTCACCAATTCCACGGGCTTCTGCCGCAGGAAGCCCGCGATCATGTACTCCTCGACCTCCGGCGGCGCCGGCACAATCGCCGAAAACATTAGCGCCGGATCGGTTCCGAGAGCGACCGCCACTTCCATCTTTCCTTTCGGACCTTCCACCTGCTTCGCTCCGCCTCCAGTGCGCGCCATGATATCGACCGACGTCGATTTGCCGTATGTCTCTCCGCCAGCATGAGAAGCCCGAATCCGCTCGCGATAATGTTCCGCTCCGCCCTTATGCCGCTGCCAGTGCATACCGGTGGAAGTCGCGTCATACACCTGCATCCGGTAAGCGCCCATGTTGCGCTTCCCGGTCCGAGGATCGCGCGTGATCACGCAAGGCAAGGTGATGAACGGTCCTCCATCCTGTGGCCATGTCGTTAGGATGGGAAAATCCAGCAGCGAGAAATTGCCTCGCTTGATCACTTCCTTGCACGGCCCCGTAGCAACTGTCTTCGGGAAAAATTTGCCGAGGTCGGCGAGCATGGGCAACATCTTGATCTTGTCGAGCAGCCCTTGTGGAGACTTCACGTCCATGAACTCTCGAATCCGGCCCGAGATTTCATCGAGATGATCCACATCCAGAGCTAGTTTCATGCGGCGCTCCGAACCGAACTGGTTCATCAGCACCTTCGATCCTGGATAGCCCGTCACGTTCTCAAACAGCAGCGCCGGCCCGCCGGCACCTTTGCCGTTGCGCGCCGACCATTTCGAAACCCGGTCGGTAATCTCGCAGATCTCGAGCTTCGGATCGACCTCTGCCTGGATGCGCTTGAGTTCGCCCGCCCGGTCGAGCGCGGCGATCCACTCGCGAATATCGTTGTAGGCCACGTGGCCTCGCTTTCATGGATAAGTAGAACGCTGATTATAAATGCGCCGCAGTTCTGCTTGCGGCTGGAACCAGCGAACGATAGACTCAGCGCTCCGTGGGGAACAAAATGCGGTTGAAATTTGCACTTAGCATCGCCTTGCTTTGCGTGGCCACAATCGCCTCGGCCGGCGAACCGTCGCGCAGTTACATCTTCTCCGGTCGAGCCACTGCGGCCGATTGCGCCCAACTCCCGGCTCCTTCCTTCCAAATCCTCCCGTCGCTCGATCGATCTGGCACCTCCGACCGATTGATCATCGAGTGCGTGGCCGGCAAAGACGGTCCCAAGCGCATCCAGCTCACATTTACGCTTAGAGATGCAGTTGTCCTGCCGAGACCGCGGCCGGGTACCTACGTTTTCCGTTGGGGCGCCCGCTCCGTTCCCGACGCCGACGCGCGAATTACGACCGGAGAATTCACCGGTGATCAGCCAAAATGCGAGCGCATTCTAAAGTTACTCAAGACTCACGCCACCGCCCCTTCCATCGCCTCCCAGAAGGTCTCCTGGAGCGCAGGCTGTTATGGCGAAGCTCATTGGGGGGTGGTCATGGAAGTCACTCTGACGGAGAACGGCAGGTAACACCTCTATCGTCCTAACCGTCTTGCCATCAAACACTTTCGTGCTTGAGCCGTCCGCCGGAATCATGGTATTTTCGGTCTTAGAAACCACACCTTGAATCCAGCAACTCACAACTTCCATAGTGGTTCTGGCATCAAAGTTTTATAGTCGGCAGAAGCTCACCCAGCCCTGCCAAGCGCCCAACATTCGCGTACATCCATTCAGAGGTCAGAACTTTACATGGCGACACCGGCTTCGAACGAACGAGAACATATCCAGGCACTGTCACAACTTACGCTGAACCCGTCGGCTTCCGCGGAAGCGATTCGGCACCTTGCCGCACTCACTCCGGCGGAGCGCGACGAAGTCGCCTCGCTGGCCGACAGCAATCACGTAATTATCCGCGCCTTCCAGCCCGTCGTGAACGGCGCGATGAGCCTGAATGTTCCCGAACTGGTGGAATGGGCCCAGGCCGCCATCGAAAAAGAACGCACGCGCATCATGAACGCTCTCTCCAAGCTCGAAGTGGTCTGCAATGAGTTGGAGAAAGCTGGATGCCAGGTCACCGTCATGAAGTCGCTCGATCACTGGCCAGATCTCGGCAATGACCTTGATCTCTACTCCACCGCCGACGAAGACCTCGTCCGCAAAGTCATGACCGAAAAGTTCCATGCTCACACCGAGCCGCGCAGCTGGGGCGACCGCCTCGCGCACAAATGGAATTTCCAGGTTCCCGAACTTCCGGAGGCCATCGAAGTTCACGCCAAGCGCCTCGGGCAGACCGGCGAACACACCGCGTTAGCTCGTCGTTTCGTAACCCGTCGCGTACAGAAAACCGTTGAAGGCATGACGTTCTTTGTGCCCGCTCCGGAAGAGCGCATCATCGTCGCGACCTTGCAGCGCATGTACCGCCACTTCTATTTCCGCGTCTGCGACATCGTAAACACCAAGAACCTGGTTGAGTCCGGCACCCTCGATTACGTTGAGTTGAAGAAAGCCGCGGACCTCGGTGGCATCTGGCCGGGTGTCTGCAGCTACCTGCGCATCACTTCCGACTACGTGAAGCAGTATCGTGGGACCGGTCTCGAACTTCCTGCCGAGGTATTAAGCGGAGCCCCGTTCGGTGGAGAGAAAGTGTTTGTGAAAGGCCGCTTCATCCGCGTCCCCATCATGCCGCAAGGTGCCGACCTCTATACCCGCCAGGTGACCAGCGCTGCCTTCCGTGGCGACGTCCCCGCAACCTTCCGTCTCTCGTTGCTTCCGCCCCTGGCTTCGGCCGCAGCGGTAGCTTTCAAAATCACCGGAAGCGATAAAGGTATTTGGTAACACCCACCCAGTGAAATCAGACGGGAGCTTCGGCTCCCGTTCTTTATTACAGTGAACTAGCCTGCTGGTTCGTCTTGTACGGCGCAGCCCGCAGCAGAGGCACGAGTGTCTCATTCCAGCGGTCCGCTTCCGTCCAAATGGCCCATTGCGCCGCAATCACCGCCGACGATTCGATCGGTACCCGTGCCAGTCGAGCCGCAATCTGCCGGTCTTTTACGTCGAAGATGTTTAGGTAACGCGCCGTGACTACCACGACCATGTCGCTGTTGGGCGATGTATAGGCGTCGAGCGCGTCCGGCATCTTATCGAGAATCGCATCCCATCCGATGGAAAGGTCGTTGCTGCCAACCAGCGATTTCGGCGGATCAAAAGGAATGTCGTAGATATCTCCGCCCTTCCCACGGTCGACCGGCGTCGTGCCCAGAACTCGATAGCGGCCTCGGCTGCGCATCACCACCCAGGATTTTTCGGAGTTCTCGATTGGCGTCTCGTCCTCGCGCGGCTTGGAATTAGCAACCTCCAGGCCCAACTCCATCGCCCTGAACGCTTCCGTACCCGCTACTTCCGAGAGCTTCAGTTGCGGCAGGCTCCGCTGCTCGCTGTGTTGCATCTCATCCAACCGTGCCATGAAACTTTCCTCACCGGCCACTGGATGCGCACCGCACGTGCTCTCGTAAGCATGATGGAGCGCCACGTAATCGCTGCCGGCCCAGCTCACCGAATATGTATTGATTTCGTCCGGACAGGTGTCGTCATCCGAAACGGGCAGCACGTGGGTGCGCGGATGAGTGGCTCCCAGTGGAGCCGCCCAAACTGCTTCACTGCCTGCTTCAGAATTCACGTGTTTCAGTTCCGTGACGCCAATTTCCCACCAAACGGATTTTCGTGGCACCAGCAGGCGCATCCCTTCCACGACTTGCACACTCGCACCCTCGCGCGTGATCCAATACGTGTGGAACGGTTGTTGCATGTCGCTCGAAGCCGACGTTGTGCTAAGTAGCAAGCCTGCCTTCTGCTGGGCCCTGCCGCTCACGCCGGCGCACAACAACAAAGAACAAATGAGAAAACGCGAAGCGCGCTCCAGATTCATGGCTTCCTCGCTTTCGCGCGATCGTACAGCACGCGATCATCCGGGTGATCGTCAAAGTATGCCCCATCGCGCTGCAAGATCTGTTCGTAAGTACTCCGCGCAGCATTCATGTCCCCCGATTGGGCCTGCACTTCAGCGAGCCGCCGTAAGGCCCTGGTATCTCTTGGGAGTTTCTTCGCGCAGACTGCAAGATCCGCCTCTAGCCCGGATACCGTCGCCAGGTCTGGTTCGTCCTGGATGCGCAGCTTCGGATAAATCTCGCAGGCCACATCCGCAAACTCGCTATAAAGCAGTTCCGACGCCAGCCGCCATCCTCCGTGAGGATCCATTTTGTAGACGGTGCGATAGGCCTTACGAGCCTCGTCGTTCTGGCCCATCAGCGCGGCCGCAGCCGCATAGTGCTGTTGCGCAAAAATGTTGTCTGGCTTCCTGTAAACCTCCGCGGCCGCTTGCCGAAACTGCTCCTGGTAGCCAGTGAAGTCGTTCTCCCACTCCTTCATCTTCGCGGCGAGGGCAGCGTCATCCGGATCGAGCGCAGCAGCCTCTCGTTGCAGCGCGATCGCTTCTTCAAAATGCTTGCGACTCCAGAGCAATCCCGCCAACCGTTGTCGGGGCACAATCCAATCTGGACGTAACTTCGCGGCAGTCAGCAGCAACGCCGCGGGATCTTCTGCTGGCGCGCCCTTCTGCCCGGCGGGTGCTCCAGAAAGGCTCTGCGCAAACATCAAATAACTGAGCGCATATGTTGGATCTGCATCGATCGCCGCGTGATATTCAGCAACTGCGGCATCGCCAGAAAGGTCTTGCGCGAGAAACGTATGCGCTTTCGCCGCATTGTTTGGCGAAAGCCCGATCTTCAGCGCACCTCGGCACGCCATCTCGCCACGTATCCCATCCTGGTCGATACAGAGACGAAGTTGGTGGACCGCTTCCACGCTATCTGCCCCTTCTCCAGCCTGCAACGCCACGTCACCAGTGGCCACTACAGCAATCTGAAGATCGTGTTGCGCTTCAGGAAACTCCGGACGATTGTGCAGAGCTTCCTGCAGATGCGGAATCGCTTTCGCTGCTTCTCCCTTATCGATGTATTCACGTGCCAACTCGTATCGATAGTCGGGATTGGTTGGATCGAGACGTACCGCCTCTGCCAACTGGTGAATGACTTCAGCCGCGTGCTTGTCGTCCCACTTCTTCCAGAATCGCGCGATTCGTATGTGCGTAATCGCATCGGTCGGATCGACCCGGACCGCTGCATCGTAAGCTTCAATCACCGCGGCATTTGCGGACTTCTCAAAATCGCCGGCGGCCTCCAGGAAAAACCACTTGGCCGCTTCGTTCTGTCCGGCTCGTTCCAATCCTTTCCCCACCGCGTACTCGAAGTTCGGTCCTCCGCCAATATTTCGTATCAGCGTGCGGATCGGCGTATCGCTTCGCAGATCGCGAAACTCTCGCAACCCGAGTTGCGAAGCTTGCAAGTACTGTGCATCCGCCGCCTGCCGATCCCCTGCCGCCTCCAGCGCCCACGCATAAATGAGATGTGCGTTCGCGTCGTTCGGCGCCAACGTTAATGCTTGCTTCAATACTGCCGCGGCTACCGCGTACTCCTTCGCGTTGGTCTGCATCATGCCCTTGGCGAGCAACACATAGCTCTGCTCACGCCCGGAGTTCAGCCGCACAAACGCCTCACCACAGGCGTCGATTGAATCCGCAGTGTTAGAAAAGCAATGCGCTTTGAATTGTTCGACAGACTTCGGCGCCGCGACCTGCGCAGGCGCAGCCATCAGCAACGCGACAATAAGCAGAGCTGCCATCGGATAACCAAGTTATAACCAGCTTGCCTTCAAGCTTCAAGAAGATTGCCGCCGTTTCCTCACCTCCGGACGTTACCTTCGTGTCTTGTGCGTTAGCGTTCCCCTTACTAGCATTCCCGGCTGTCATGCCCAATCTCAACCCACTTGCCGTCGCGCGCCGCTTCAAACCCAACAAGGAGCGCCGCTTCCGGCGTCATGAAATCTACCTCGCGTTGTGCTTGAAAGTCTGGCGCGGCGGAGCGTTTCTCAGTGTCGACAGCCATAGCGACAACATCTGTGAAGGCGGTATGGCGCTGACGGTTGCGCTCGCTCTGCAGATCGGTGAGACCGTGACGCTTGAGATGGCTCTTCCCTATTCCGACGTTCCACTCACCCTGACCGGCGTCGTACGACATTGCCAGGGAACAAGGTATGGGATGGAATTTGTTGGCCTACGCGAGCAGCAGAGAAGGTTGATCGTTCGCTTCTGCGAGACGCTCGAAAGCGCCCACTAGCCTTCGTTCAGGATGTAACAGAGTTTTCCCGCTCCAGAAAATTGAGCAGGCGACTGATCCCGCCGTCGTTGTCTACCGACAAATCCGCCCACGCTGGCGCTGGCAGATCGCCTCCCGGATAGACGAAAATCGAGGGGATATGTAGGCTTTTCGCCTTTGCAGCAATCGCTTCGGCCTCGTCCGGCCGCACCGTGTGTCCAATCAGGACGGCAAGGAAGTCGTCGTGCTGCATCAGCAGGATCGCGTCCAGCGGCTCCCGTGGTGAAGAGACCGAATACCCTGCAATGGCCAGCATGTCGTTGCGGCCGATCAGCAGTTGTGTGGAGCGGCTGACGGAGAGCAGTCTTCGGGCAGATCGACGTAACGGCACATTCATCTATGGTGTGAGAACCACGATCCCGCCTCCGGGTTGCAATCCCATTGCTTTTCGTCGGATATGCGGGGGTGCGCTATACTTGAGCCGTTCGCGAGCATAGGCGAGATCTTTGAAAAGCGGGAGTAACTCAGTGGTAGAGTCACAGCTTCCCAAGCTGTTGGTCGCGGGTTCGATTCCCGTCTCCCGCTCCATGTTCCTTCTCCCCTAATCCGTTTGCCATCACGACACCATCGTCATCCCATAGAGGTGGTACTTAGCCCCGATTGGGATTGACTTGAACTGTCCCGTCCCGCACCTTAGTCAAAGGGAATCACCGTCACTCGCTCAGCCCTGCCTAAGCAGGTGCGGGCCGAGATGTAGGCCCAGTTTTCAGAAAGGAAGAGCTCACGCCCTGTGAGTTCCGCAATCAATGGCAGAGGCGCCTTCCTCCGGTTTATCAGCAGCGAGCGAAACCGTCGCGATCGAAACCTTCGTCAACAGTCCTGACTTCTTTCAGCGGCTGTTTGAACAGCTTTACGAAGGCGTGTATTTTGTCGACGCCCAAAGGCGCATCACCTACTGGAATCGCGCGGCCCACCGCATTTCCGGCTACTCCGCCGAGGAAGTCACCGGCCACTTCTGCCAGGACAACATCCTCAACCACGTAGACGAGGCCGGCACGCAGCTCTGCTTCGCAAAATGTCCTCTGATGGCCACCATCGAGACCGGAATTCCCCATGAGTGCGAAGTCTTTCTTCACCACAAGAAGGGCCATCGGGTACCAGTTCGCGTGCGTGTTACCCCCATACGCGACACCACTGGCAAAGTCCTCGGTGCAATCGAGATGTTCATCGAGTCCGGCAGCGCAAAACAACAAAGCGAGCGCGCGGAATACCTTCAGAGCCGAGGCTTCCTCGATCCGCTCAGCGGATTAGGAAATCGTCGCTATCTCGAAATTGAGCTATTCAAGTGCGTGCAGGACTTCCGCCAGCATGGCTTGCCCTTCGGCGCGATTCTCGCCGACATCGATCACCTGCGCATTATCAACGAGCACTACGGACACACCATCGGCGACCAGGCTCTGCAAGCGGTAGCAACTACTCTCGCGAACTCCGTCGGCGATTCTGAAATCCTCGGGCGCTGGTCGGTGGACGAATTCCTCATCCTCCTGCCCCACGCTTCGCTGGAACACCTCAGCGATATCGCTGAACGTTGCCGCGCTCTTGTGGAACGCGCCGCAATCAAGTTCGGACCCGACCATGTCACCGTGACTATGTCTGCAGGAGCCTCCTGCGTCGACGCACTTGACACCATGGAAATGTTTATCCGTCGCTTAGAGAATCTTCTCCAGCGCAGCAAATACGCCGGCCGCAACCGCGTCACTATGAAGTAGGTGCGCTACTTTGCAGGGATTGTCATCCTGAGCGCAGGACGCGCGTCATCCGCGTCCGCAGTCGAAGGATCTTGTGTTTGCTGGGTACATCGAAGTTCCTACGCCGCTTCCTGCGCTTCCCTCACCCGGTTCTTCCAGTGCGACCACACAAACCACGCGATCCCCAGCAGCAATCCCGCGGCAATGATCACATCGAAGCGGTGGAACCAGGTCTTCAGTCGCGGATCGGTCTCCCAGCGCTCACCCAGCCGCATGCCGACGTAGGCCAGCAGAAAACACCACGGCCACGATCCAACAAACGTGTAAATGTGGAACCGTAATCGCGGCATCTTTGCGATGCCTGCGGGCAGCGCAATGAACGTGCGCACCACCGGCAGCAAGCGCGCCAGCAGCACCGTGATATCGCCGTACCGTTTGAAAAAATGTTCGGCTCGATCGAGATCGTGCGTGTTGAGCAGGATCAACTTGCCCCAGCGGTTGATCAGCGGCCGCCCGCCATAGCACCCAATCTCGTACGCCAGCACCGAACCCACGTTACAGCCGATCGCTCCCCACGTCGCCACCCATAGCAACTGAAAACGTCCGGTGTACACCAGGTAGCCGGAGAACGGCATGATCACTTCTGACGGCAGAGGGATGCAGGCCGACTCGATCGCCATGAGCAGCATGATGCCCGGGTAGCCGGCGCTGCTGATGAAATGAACAATGAATTCGCCGATCGCGGCGATGAGGTTGTGAAGCATCGTGAGGGCCTAAAAATCCTGCGTGTCTTGCGTAAAGGCGAAGCCGGGAATGGTAGCGCCTTCCGCAGATTTCTGTACTTTGATCCGGGTTGTCTCCGCGCTGGGCGCGTTCACATCGGCCGGACGCAACATCGCATACTGGGTGAAGAGTTCGTTGTAAACCTTGGTGACGAGATAATTCTTGCCGTCGGTCTCGTTGCGCCAAACCTGCCCGAGTTGAATCGATTTCACGGCCATATATTCAGAGTATATGCCCTTCCCACCAGCGTCAAACCCGCCGAGATCTTCCGCACTCTACACCCCTGTCATCCTGAGCGAAGCCGCGCAGCGGCGCAGTCGAAGGACCCCTACGTTCGGTACGATCTTCAGGGATGCTCTCCGCCTCGCTCGCGGCCGACGACAAACGTCGTCATTCCTATCGAGCTTCGGGAAATCGAGTTTCGTATAAGGGCACGAGTTTACTCGTGCCGCACCGCCGCCTTCCTATCTGGGCTTCAGCCCCTGGCTTCTGGTCCGACGGTCCGCATCACACCCCGCATCGACGTCATTCCAGCGCGGAGCCCGTCTCGCCCTTAAAGCCCAGCGTGCAACGCTGGGTACCAAGCCCCCTTTGAGCCGAAGCCCGACGAGGGCTTGGCCCGAGGAGGCCCGCCGCGATATTAGAATTCCTCCATGCCGCAATTCTTCCCCACCCCGAAGCACTTTCGCGACTGGCTCCATGAACACCACGCCTCCGAACGCGAATTGATCGTCGGCTTCTATCGCAAGGGTTCCAGCATGCCCAGCATCACTTGGCCTGAGTCCGTCGAAGAAGCGCTGTGCTACGGCTGGATCGACGGCGTACGC
>PLWX01000171.1 GCA_003151155.1 Acidobacteriaceae bacterium | reverse complement strand
CCAGTACGGGGGCTATTGGTTCAGCCCGGTCGATCCGTATCCTGAATACTGGGGAGACAGCTGGTATGAGAACGACGACGTCTGCGTCGACTACTCCATTGATGGGTATTATCTGTACAACGGAAGATTCCCTGACCGTCCCGGCATCGCCGTTAACGTCTCGTTTTAAGCTTTCCGGCCTTCGAGAGCTGGCGCATGCGCTGTTGCACACGTCCGGGAACGACGGCTTCAGCTCGTGCGACCGCGAACAGATGGCGTCGTTCGTGTCCTCGCTGAACAGGTGCTACTTCTGCCAGACAAGCCAAGGCGCGGCAGCGGCGCACCTGAACGGAGGCGATCTCAGCCTGGTGGATTGGGTATGCAAGGATTACCCGCTACGTCGATGGACTGGTGACATGGCAGCCGCGCGATAAGGAAATGTATGGGGCCATATCTTCGCGAAAAGCGAAAAAGGGGAAGCAGCGAAGAAGAGCAAGTGGGCTATGGAAGGAATAATTTGCGCCTGGCTTTGGCCGGGCGTGTTGCTGTCATTTTTGGCCTGGCTTCATATTTAAATGCTTTTTTGCCTGCGCGATCATCTGTTCCACGTTTGCGCGCTCCGGAAAATCCGGAACCGTCTTCAATAGCTTTTCCCAGGTGGCCACGGCCGCAGGAGCGTCGCCTTTTCCGCGCCATTGTGCCAGGCCAAGATTGAACATCGCTTGACCGTGTTTCGGATTATCTTTCAACGCGTTTTGGAATTCCTGGATCGCGCGATCTGGATCATTCAAGTACAGATACGCCGTACCCATGTCGGTGCGAACTGCAGCGTTCTTCGGATCGACAGTGAGCGCGCGGTTGTAATACCCGACCGCGGTGTTGAATTGCTGCGCGTCGTAGTACAAATTGCCGGTTTGCGCCAAGGTCTCCGCATCATCCGGAGTCTGTTTTAGTTTTGCCAGCAGAGGCGCTGCCTGTTGATCAGCCATTGCCTTCAATTGTTCGGGAGTTGGCATTTGGCTTGCGCCTCCGCCTCCGTGCATGGAGTCCGCGGGCGCTTGTGCAGGAGTTGCCATGGTTGCCGAGGTTGGCGTGTTAGTGCTCGCGGACTGTGATCCGCGCACCAGGTAACCGACAGCGCTTCCCACGATCAGGCAGATTACCGCCATGATGTAGGCCTGCGTGCTCGTCCAATTCTGTGCAGTGTGAGTTTCGTTCGTCGATGCCATAATAATTTCCCGCTACAGCGAAGAAATTGAGGACCAGAGAATTCGCTGCAACGGCTGAATCATACTGACCCACTGACACACAGGCCTGTGATTTCGATCACATTGCGGTGCAAACTCTGGAACGCTGTGTTCAGGCGCGAGACTTACGCGGTTTTCCCACGCGCTGCGCGGTTGCGAACATCAGCACAATTGTGTTCATGTCTTTGGGCTGCACTTTGCCGGCGGGAATCCGCAAGTTGGTAATATCTTCGAGTTTCAACAACAGGTCTACAAGCGCCATGGAGTCAATCAGTCCGGACGATACCAGCGGCGTATCTTCCTCGATCGCTACGCCGGGTTTGCGGATTAACGAAACCACGTGCTGCCTCATCTGGTCGGCTTCAGGGCTCATGCGCTTTTTCTTCTTTCGTTCTCGGGATTCAGTTCCCGATGTTCAAGGAATAATTTCTCGCGAGTCGCGGATCGAGCCGCTTTTCCGGCCGTGCTCTTCACAATCCACTTCGGCGGTTTCAGGAGAATCTTGCGCACGGCAATGCCGAGGCCAGCAACGACGAGGCCGCGAATTTCCTGCTCGATCTTCTCCCTATCGTCCAGAAGCTCTTCGCGCTCGACTTCAGCAGCAATTACGATTTCCTCGGTGCCGAGATCGGGATCATATACACCAATGGCAATCGCGCGGCCATCATGGATCGCAGGATGAGTTTCCACGATTGCTTCGATGTCTTGCGGATAAAGATTCTCACCACCAACAATCAGCAAATCTTTCTTCCGGCCGACCACGTACAGCTCATTGTTAAACAAAAACCCGAGATCACCCGAACGATACCAGCCGTCGACGATCGCAACGGCGGAAAGCTTAGGCTGGTTGTAGTACCCCTCGAACAAACTATCGCCTTTGATCAAAATTTCGCCGATGTAAGCTGCTCCAACCGGAGCGCCCGTATCGTCGACGATGCGAACTTCACTTCCCGGCAACACCCGGCCGGACGACGTGAATGAAATCTTTCCTGCCGCCGCTTCTTCTACGATCTGCACCCGATGCTCGCTGCGAAAGACTTGGCTATCCGCAAAGATTTCGGTTGGGGCCTCGGTACGCCCAACCTCGGTTTGCGTGACCGCGAAAACATTCTCCGCCATCGCATAACAGGACTGTAGCGACCCGGGCTTGAGGCCGATCGCGGAGAAAGCCTGTACAAACTCTCGCATACTGCTCGAACGAACCGGTTCGGAACAATTGACAAGCGCACGAACGCTCGATAAGTCGTATTGCTCCCATCGATTCGCAGGAGTGCGACGCGGCACAAATTGAAAGGCGAAATTTGGCATCCAGCCCAAGGTGCATTTGAGTTCGGTAATAACCTGCAACATGGTTTCAGGCTGCATCACCCAATCCAGCGGTGATTGCATGACCACGGGTAGGTGGCACACCATTGGCAGCATGAAGCAAGCAATCAATCCCATGTCGTGATAAAGCGGCAGCCAGCTGTAAATTCGATCGGACTCACGATCGATCTTCAAAGCGCTCGCAAGATGTTCGATCTGGCGCAGCACTGAGCCATGCGTCAGCGCCACCCCCTTTTGCAGACCCGTGGTTCCTGCCGAGTGTTGAATAAATGCGAGGGCCCCTGGTGAATGCACGAGCGCAGGCAAGGCTTGCATTCCACCGGACTCTCTCTCACTCACGCGCAGAAGCTTCGTTTGTTCCGCCAGCGCAATGTGGCCGAGCAACTCGTCGGGAAAAGCTTCGTCAATCACCACCAGCTTCGCGTTGAGATTCGCAGTCACTCCGGCCAAGCCAGCCCGATACTTCGAGGGCTCGATTTTGAAATTCGGGTACGCCAGGAAGGCCGGCACGGCTCCTAGCATCATGGCGCCGGCGAAAGCGATCATAGCTGAGATTGCCTGCGGCATGAGGAGGACTACTGTGTCCCCATCCCCCAGTCCGTGCTCGCGAAACATCGTAGCCAGCGCACGGGCGCGCCGCCGAAACTCGCCGAAGCTCACGGTCTCGCGCTCGTCTTCATCTACCCACTGGGTGACGAAATCGCGGTCGGCGGGCGCGGCCTCCAATGCTTCGATCAAGTTTGTATAGCCGGACACGGCGCCCATTGTAGAAGCCCGAATATCCGTGATCTGCGACATCGATCACATTTCTGGAAGGTCGATCCGCTACGCCAAGGATCGCTAGTCCTGAGCGGATGTTCTCTCAAGCGATTGCATTCACTCCAAGTTAACGATCCCGCAGCCCTCGTGAGCTTGCAGCAAAATGCCCCCAAATCAGCCTCCTGAAAACACGCCGCAAAATGCGTGCTTTCATCACGAGCTTGGGTCATATGCCTCAGCTTCGCGCTCCATCGCTCATCGACGAATGCAAGCTATCTACAGGCAAGACAGCAACTTACGATTGGCTCCCGTTGTGGCCGCCAACGTGCATTTTCTACGGTTTGTACGAAATGGAGACCTATGGCCTTCACCGTCGTTGCGATACCAAAAAAAATCTATAGAACTTTTGCCAATCTGCGCACCGGAATCATTCTGCTGATCTTGACGGTAATCGCAGCCGCTGTCGGTACGTTCATCCTGCAGCGGCCGATCACCGATCCCGACAAGATGGCGCAAGCTTATTCGCCAACCACGTTGTATTGGCTCGATCGCCTTACCCTCACCGACGTTTTCCACGCCTGGTGGTTCGCCTCCTTGCTGGCATTGGTTAGCATCAGCATCATTTTTGCTTCCATCGATCGCTGGCCGAATGCGTGGCGCTTTTATGCGCGCCCTTACCGCAAGCCCGATTCTCACTTCCGTGCCGTGCTTCCGAATCACGTCGAACTGCCAATCACTGACGCGAAGTCCGCGCTCACCTCGGCAGAAAAGGTCATGCACGAACTTGGTTGGAAGGCGGAGCGCATTGTCGACCACGACCAGGTTTCGCTGTATTCGGAAAAAAATCGTTTCTCGGTGATGGCCGTGTACGTCGTTCACACCAGCCTATTGCTGATCTTTCTCGGCGGCATTGTTGACGCCGTGGTTGGTTATCGCGGCTTCATGTCGGTCGTGAATCACCAAAGCAACAACGTGATCGACCTTCGCGACGGCGGCAAGAAGACGCTGCCCTTCGCGATCCGGTGCAACGATACGGGTCAGGAAAATTACCCGGACGGCACACCGAAAAAGTGGTGGTCGAAGCTGAGCGTCGTGCGCAACGGCCAAGAGGTTAAGAGTAAAGAAATCGTAGTCAACGATCCGCTGGAGTATGGCGGCGTTCGCTTTTACCAGGCGAGTTGGGGAGCGACCGGCCAGCTTGATAAAGCCAAGATCGTTGCACAATCGCTCGACGGCGGTCCGTCGCAAACAGTCCAGCTCTCACTCAACCAGTCGGTGAATCTTGACCCACAAACCACGGTGACGCTCACCGAATTTATTCCAGACTTCTTCGTGCGTGACAACCAGATCTTCCGCCGCTCCGACGATCCGGTGAATCCCGCATTTCACCTGACTGTGAATCGCGCGGGCGTTCCGACACAGGTCTGGCTGATGCCGGCTTACAAGAACAGCACGGAAGATCAGAAAGCCCCCTATTCATTCGAGTTGCTCAACGAAGCTCACGCCATGCAGATGCAGCATTACACCGGGCTCGAGATTTCGCACGAGCCGGGGCAATGGGGCATTTGGGCAGGCGTTCTGCTGATGGGCTGTGGCCTGGGGGTCGCGTTCTACATGGTGCACATCCGCTTCTGGATCATGCCGGTTGAAACCAAGGACGGAAGCCTCGTCCTGTGGGTCGGCGGAGCGGCTAACAAGAACAAAGATCGTTTCGAAGAAAAGTATTACGAACTGGTGGCGGCCCTCCGCCACGAACTAGGAATTGCTGAAGTGCCTGCGGCCGAAGAAGAAGCCGCGATGGCGCATTCTTAAGCCGGGAGAAACAAGATGGCGCGAGCACGAGCCGTAGATGTTGAACAGATTGAAGAGAAGGCCCCCGCGACCGGAAGCCTGTTGCTGGTTCTGGTCGGACTCGGGGTGGTCTTCCTTCTAATTACTGCGCTGCTGGGTATCGCAAAATCGCATCAGCCGGTGTTTACCGAAAGCAATCTGCTCTACGCCGCATTGATCTTCTACGCTGGTGCAGGTGCGCTTTACATGGGTTTCGGCGTCACGGGCACCGAACTTTATGTGAAATATGCTTCGATCTGCACGATCATCGGCTGGATCGCCAACACTGCGGCTGCGGGTCATCGCTGGTATATGTCGGGACGTCCTCCTTTTGCGAGCATCTACGAGATGCTGCTGAGTTTCGTTTGGACCGTCGCCCTGCTGACGGTGGTGGCTGAAAAGAAATACGGCGTGCGCATTGTGGGTTCGATCACCATGCCACTGGCGGTGGTCAGCGTGATCCTGATGCAACTGCTGCCCAGCGAAGTTCGTCCGCTGGTACCGGCACTGCAATCGACATGGCTGCACGTGCATGTGACCCTCGCGATGTTGAGTTATGCCGCGTGTGCGGTCAGCTTCGCGATCGCGATGATGTTCCTCATTAAAGACAATTTCGGCACCGAGAACTTCCAGTTCTGGACCAGCGTGATGACTGCCGGAATTTTCGTCTCGATCGTAGCGACACGCTTCCGCGGTGGCGCTCTCTCGGTGACTGGTTGGGATCTCGAACGCAAAGCCGATGCCATGGAAAACGGCGTACGCTTCTTCGTCAATATCCCTGATCTCGGATGGCTCTTCGTTCTCGCGGCTCTCGGCGCTCTCATTCCGCTCGCACTCAATCTTTATGCGAAAGTTGCTAAGAGCGAACAAGCTTACAGCTGGGCCGACAAAGGGATGTTCATCAGCATTCTGTTGCAGGCTGCCACCCTGGGTGCGTTCGTCCTGCGCGCCCGCGCAGGCACGTACCTGACGGAAGACGGAACCGCGATCCCTACGGTGCTCGCTGCCAGCCCATTCATTCTTGGTGGAGTGATCTGCAGCCTCTTTGCTTCGTTGCTCTATCTCATGCTCCTCTGGCGTCGCAGCGATCTGCAACGCATGCTGCCTTCGGCTGAAACACTCGATCGGGTTACTTACAAAACCATCTGCATCGCCTTCCCGCTGCTGAC
>PLWX01000182.1:2643-3458 GCA_003151155.1 Acidobacteriaceae bacterium | reverse complement strand
GGGACAACTGTCGGCTTCACCACGGGAAGAACCCGGTGAAATTGCCTTACCGTTCCGTTTGTACGAGTACACGTAAGGCCCATGCGGGCACTTCCGACAATTTTTGCCACATGGACGGCGCTCAAGGCCTGACGGCGCTCGCGGACCTGCTTCTCTTGCTCGCGCTCAATCTCAGCAAGGCTCATCCTCGCTCTGTGTTGTGCGTCAGCTATGTCGTCAACCGGCTGGACAGGTATGCCCATTTCTCATCACGAACCGCAAAACTGCGATTTTGGCTTGAAGTGTTTCTGGAAGTTGCTGGAACGTGGGAGGTTACAGAACAATCCTGATTGGCTAAACAAGACTGGGCAATTTTTTTGAGTTGAAGTACCATTCCGCCGCTTTTTCCGCCAATCTTACGGCGGTCGGCAGGTAGGGGATCAACGGTGCCCAGTGGTGCATTTGCAACCTCCAGAATTGACTCCAGCTTCTCGTATACCACGCTCAAAAGCGGCGGTCAAACGCGGCCACTAGACGACTGCGCCGACATCCCCGTATCTGATTACCCTCCGGTTGCGCTCGCGCCAGACGGCCCTGCAGGGCCACCGCCCTGGCGCGTGTTTAGAAGCGGCGTATCCTATCGCCAAGAGGTTTAGTTCATGAGCGAAAATTCCAGACAGAGCCAGTCGAACATAGACTCGATTGTGAGTCAGGAGGAAGAAGCGCTAGAGCGAAGGTCGAGTTCGGAACGTCTCGCCGATGCGGTGGGAGGTTTCGCGGGCAGCCTTTTTTTCGTTGTGCTTCACCTAGTGCTCGTGATCGCGTGGCTGCTGGTG
>PLWX01000182.1:0-2609 GCA_003151155.1 Acidobacteriaceae bacterium | reverse complement strand
ACATCATGGCGGATAAGGAGATCCGTGAGCTTAGCCAGACCACCTCTATTGAGTCGCTTAGTCAGACATTGGAGGATCGGCTGCCGGGGACATAACGTAAACCAGGCACAATCGCCAAAGCGACTAGGCGAGGTGCTGGGCGTCAAGAAGAGGGGCGCGGGAGGGAATCTGTTGTCGGATATCCCTTTTCGGAATACGCTATCGCCAACAAGCACTGGCTTGGGGAAAAATTATATGCCCAGAATAAACTCCGCGACCAATGCTGATCTCAAGGGACACATAGCCAATTTCAAGAAATGGCTTGAGACCGGCGCTGACGACTCTGCTGAATGGAAACAGAATCGTGAAGAGCGCCTCTCTTGGTACCGCGAACACCTTACGGAGGCGCGGATTGCCACGCTGTCCCAAGCGGAGTTCGCAACCCTCATCAAGAACCTGTGGGCGGTCAACATCTGGCATAACAAGGACTATAAGGTCCAGAAACTTATCTCGGATAATGGCCTCGACAAGATTCGAATGGCACTCAAAGAGCTGCTTTTTGGTGTGACGTCAATTGAAAATCGCTGGAATATCTTCAGAGGAACTATCAAGGGCCTCGGGCCTTCGTCAGTAAGTGAAATACTGAGTTTCTTTGACCCGCAGCAGTACGCCCTGATAAATCTCAAGCCTTACGAGGTCCTTCCTCGAATCGGATATTCGATAAATACCGTCAAAGACGGCAAGAGTTATAAGAGCGCCACCGATGAAGTCGGAAAAGTAAAGACTCTCCTCGTCGAAAACGGTATGGCTGATGCTGACTTCATTGTCGCGGACTTTTTCATCGCTTACCTCTTTTATCGGGTGTTTGATCTTGAGAGAAAACGTAGTTTTGCGCCAGTAGTTGCGCCTCTGGAAACGGCAGCTGGGTCGCCGACAGAGGACACCGCCGAAAAGCTTACCATCGCATCCCACGAGTCTGCCGAGGCAATTCTCCTCATGCTCGGCAACCTGCTCGGCTATGACACGTACACACCAGACGCCAGCCGCACCTATGAGGGCCAAAAACTTGGGGCCATTGCAACCCTCGATGATCTGCCTGCATTCACGGGCGAGAGGATCATGGATTCGGTAAGGAACATCGACGTGGTCTGGCTTAAAGATGAATGGCCTGAATATTTCTTTGAAGTGGAGCACACAACTGGGGTGACGTCCGGCTTGCTGCGAATCTACCAAGCCCACCGGTTAAATACGAAGTTTCTTATCATTGGTCCCGCAGACATTCTGGATAAGTATGAGAGAGAAGTTCAGAAAGCACCGTTTAACGCTATCCAAGAGAAATACCGGTTCCGCTCATACGACGACCTCAGAGAGATGTACCTGGCAGCTTCTCGGTATCGGAAAATGTCGGATGATTTTCTAAAGTAGCTGACCGCTACCGTGTCAGTGACGGGCTAACTTCAACATTTAACAACTTTCACGACTAGGGTCGCAATCGTAAGTCGTTGAAAAGATGACTGGGGCAGAATAAGACATTTGATCCTGTGCCCCAACCGTGCACGGAAGATCTCCAACTGAAGCTGATAGCCTAATCAGTCCTAGCTTCCAGCATCGGCCTCCAAATGCGTTCGATCTTTTCCCAAACGTGATTCGTCATGTCAGGTGCGTCGAATTCCGCTTGCGATATCCAGGACATCAGCCAGTTCTCCCCGTCGCACTCAAAAGGGAGTGCTTCTCGTTTATAAACGGCCTTGACAGCCTCTTTAAACGCTTCCTTGACTGCATCAGAGACATTTTCTACTCCGAAGCAAAGCGGATAATGGTTTCCAGCATCCCAGAAGTCCAGCCAGATTCCGCAGTAGAGCCAACACTTTTTCCTCTTATCATTTTTTTTCCGAAGATAGAAACCAAACCCCTTCTCGTAAATTTCCAATTCGTTTTCGTACTTTTTTCCCGCCTTTTTGTTTAATTCGAAAACGAGTTTGTTCAACCTGAGAAGGACTGGCAAGGGAAATGTCTCGCTGAACATTACACTAATCTCCTCTTCTTCGAAACGGATCGGCCCGAAGTGTTCTTCAAGCAGCGTTCGAAACTCGTAGGCGAAAGGATTGTCGTTCTGTCCCGGTGTGGCCGGAAGAATCAGTACGATGCTTTCCCAACTAACCAGCTCGACCTTGACATTCTTCGCTAGGCTTTTGTAAGCCTGGATCTCAGTGACGATGCGGTCCTGGTATTTCCAATTGCAAATATCCCTCCGCAAACTGGTTCGCTGAGTCGTTAGAGGTTGATGAGCCAGCGCCGATGTGGATTCAGCCAGTGCGGCGCACGAGTTAGGTGTCGGTAAATCGCGTAGCTGTTGAAAAACTCGGTTTTCCCGGAAACTGGCTTAAAACGGATGACCAGAAATGCATCCGCATCCGGAGAAAATCGTTTATAGGTCATCCTGGCGCGACGATTTTTCCGTGCGCTCTCGTCGAGCGAGTTTTTCAACAGCCACGGCTGATGGGATAACGAAGTCGGCCTCGGACGTGACGAGTACACTATTGCGGCTTCCAAACCGTGAAGTGACTCGGAGCGAAGGAGGCCGAGATGCGCATTATAGGCTGCGATTTACATGCACGACAGCAGAGTTT
>PLWX01000252.1 GCA_003151155.1 Acidobacteriaceae bacterium | reverse complement strand
GGCGGCAAATTCCATGTCGGCCCTGGTATCCTCTACTACCTCACCAACCTCGACACGGCGAAGATTTCTGTTGCCCCAGGCCAGAGCTTCTCCCTCGGAGGTACTGCCTTCTATAGCAGCTACGCCATTCCCGTCACCGGCAGCGCTAGCGCCCACGTCAACCACATCGCTCCTGCCGTTACCGCGGGCTTCGGGAATCTTCTGCCCCGCCAAGCTGGCAAGCACTGGAGCGTCCCTTTTGAATTCGGTATCGCCTACCAGGGTGCACCCAAGCTCCTGATGGGCCTCCAGGGAACCGCTTGCGATATAAATGGCCTCTGCTACGACGCGGCGACCGATCCTCACGTCCTCGGCCCCCTGCAACAGGAGATCCGCAAGCGCGAGAGCGACGTCTCCTGGTTCCGCTTCTACCCCATCGTCTCCATCGGGGTCGGCTACCGATTCTGATCGCGCGACCACAGTCAAGGGTTGAGAATCGCCGCCGACTTGTTTAAGCTTTCGCGCTGATATTCAGGAGCCTCCCCATGACTCGCAAACTCGCCACCGCTCTCTGCACCACCATGTTCGCCCTCGGGGTGGCTTCCGCCCAGATGCCTAATCCCTACGGTCCGCCAGTCACCCTTGAGGTCGCCAAGAAGATCGCTGCTCCTGCCATCGCCGAGGCCGTCAAAAATGGTTGGACCATCGCTGTCGCTATCGTCGATCCCGGCGGCCACCTCGTCTATTACGAGAAAATGGACAACACCCAATTCGCCAGCGAGCAGGTGTCGCAAGACAAAGCGCGCTCCGCCACGCTCTACAAGCGCCCCACCAAGGCTTTTCAAGACGCGCTTGCGGCCGGCGGCGAAGGCTGGCGTGTCCAGAGCCTCCGCGGCGCCATGCCCGTCGAAGGCGGCTTCCCGTTAATTGTCGATGGAAAGATTATTGGCGCGGTAGGAGTGTCCGGCGCCACCAGCGCCCAGGATGCACAGTGCGCGAAGGCCGCAGCCGATTCGATTAAGTAGTCGCTGGGTTTTTTTTGCGGACGTAAAGCGTCTTCTGTACTTCAGCGACAACGTCGCCCGATTCGTCTTTGATCTCAACCGTGAACACCGGCTCCAACTTCTCCTGGCTCTCGAGCGTCCGCCGTGTCTCGTCGAGTTGTTCCTCTGTGATGCGAAACTGCGCCGTCACCTTCCCGCGCCCTGGCTTGCGGAACCGTATGCTTGCCGCCTTGTCCCACACGATGTACTCCCGCCCCAGGTTCTCGATCAGCATCAGCATGTAGAACGGGTCCGTCATCGAATAAAGCGAACCTCCGTAATGCGTCCCAACATAATTCGCATTCCAGAAGCGCAGGTTCATCTCTACATCGATCTCCCGGCAGTCCGCGCTGATGCGGCTTACCTTGATCCCCGCTCCCATCAGCGGCGGATAGAAACGGATGAATGCATGGATGTTGCGCTGGATGAACTTTTGCATCAGTCCTTGAAATTCTTTCCTACGCGCTTCAGCATCTTCTCCAGGTGTTTCCCGAATTTCTGCATCGGATCGATCCGCACGAAAACGCCTTTACTCCGCGCCAGTACCTGGCCTTCTTGGTTGCGAATCTCTGCAACTGTCCAATAGCGCCGCCCACGGTGCGTCTTCGGCTTCCCCTCGGCGATGAGCGTCTGCTGCAAAGGGACAGGCCTCAAATATTGCACGTCCATCCGCGAGGTCAGCGCAATCACGTTGTGGATCTTCATCACCTTCCCCATCGCTTCGTCCAGAATGGTCGCAATCACCCCGCCGTGGGCATGCCCTGGAGGCCCCGTAAATCGCGACGCCAGCCGAATGCGCGCAACCATCGAGTGCTGCTCCGGATCGTAGACAAACTTGAGGCGCATGCCCTCTTTGTTGTCGACCCCGCAGCCAAAGCAGTAATTTCTGGGAATCTTGTGGTGGTGACCCTTGCCGTGCAGTTTAGGAGGCATTTGCGCTCGATTATCGGGCAAACTTCAAAGCCTGTCGACTGGGCATCGTGCTCGTACGTAGACCGATTCCCATTCCCGTTCGAACAAATTCCCGGCGACCATCTGAGCTTTGAAATGGCGCGGTTTCAACCGCGCCGATTTAACCCCGAAAAAAGATCGTGTTCAGCCGCTGAGGACCCTCGCTTCTTGGGAGGCATCCAAAAGCGCGGTAAGCCACATTGATCCCTAGGCAGCGACCCGTGCCGTCTTCGCTGATTCATAGCCTCGCACCGCGTAATACACCGCGCGATCGAAGAATCCATCCAGCAGTTGCATGAATTCCAACTCGTTGAACAGGTCCAACGCATGATCCGCGAGCGACTCACGGCGCAAAAATCCCCACAGCGCCTCTTTCGAAAGGATAATTCCCCAGATCACGTCGTCCAGCGGCACCTTCTGCACGTAGCGGCGTTTACCGATCTCCACGAAACGCATTTCGATCTCGGCCTCGGTCTTGCTCAACAGCCAGTCGCCGAGGTTGCGATAAAGATCCCCGGTGGCATGCACCAACTCTTCGCGCGGAATCACCAGGAACCCTGCCGTCCGTGAAGAACGGTGCAACTTCTCCGCTAAGCCTTTTGCCAGGTCATCGCAATGCGCTTCGATCATTCGAACCAGTTTTCGGGTAATCATTGCCAACCTCCCACACTTATCTTTTTGACGTCGAGAGACATTGGTTTGATTCGTATAGTTTTTGCATAATCGGCTGAAGAACAGCTGCAAAAACAAAATGCCTCCCCGCAGGGAGGCATTCTAATACATCGTTTTACGATAGATCGAAGAGCAGGAACTCCGCTTTCTTCGACTTCCCGACGATCGTCAGCTCGCTTTCGTCGGAAACGGCCGCGCCATCGCCTTCTTTCAGCGCTTTCCCGTTAAGCGTGACTTCGCCGGTAATCACCTGCAGCCACGCATGCCGTCCCGGCCGCAGGGTCTGCCGCACTTCCGTGCCTTTCGCCAGCTCCGAGTCATACAGATCAACGTCCTGGTTGATGATGAGCGAGCCGTCGCGTCCGTCGGTTGACGCGATCAGTCGCAGGCGGTCGACCCGCGCCTTCTCATCGAAGTGCCGGTCCTGGTAATCGGGCGCCAGTCCCCGCTTCTCCGGGAATATCCATATTTGGAGTAGTCGTAACGGTTCCGTCGCCGAATGGTTTGCCTCGCTGTGAACAACCCCGCGCCCGGCCGTCATATGCTGCACGTCGCCGCGCCGCAGCACCGCCCCGTGCCCCATGTTGTCCTGGTGTTCCAACTGCCCTTCCACCATGTAGGTGATGATCTCCATGTCCCGGTGCGGATGCGGCCCAAAGGCTCCGCCGCCGGCAATACGGTCGTCGTTAATCACCCGCAGCGTACGGAAGCCCATATGCCGGGGGTCCTGGTAGTCGGCAAAAGAAAAGGTAAACCGGGTGTTCAGCCAGCCGTGATCGGCATGGCCGCGTTCGTCAGCAGGTCGAAGGGTGATCATGGTTATTTATACCTCACAACAATAGATGTTATAACGTATACTTTGGATTCAGCTACCAGCTGGCCGCTTTCGCGTACGGTGCCGGATCGGTTTCGAAGACTTCCACGCATTCTGGCGAGCAAAAGTAGAATGTGCGTCCCTGGTAGTCCACCCGGTCCATCGACTTCTCCTCGTCCACCGTCTTGCCGCACACTGGGTCAATTGTCATCCGTCTCCTTTATCAGGAAAGATGCGATTCGCCCAACCGCGAGAGTTGCCCAAACGACATTTCGCGCCATATCGGCATCTTATTGCGAGAACGGGAGGAATCATCATGGACGACAAGAAGCAGCCCGGAGCACCGCAGGTCACGCACTCGGATCCGGAACAACACGGCAACCGCCGCGATCCGGAAGAACGTCCGATCACCAAAGATCACGAGGAGGAGACCCGCGAGAAGATGCACGACAAAACTCTTGCCGACTCCTTCCCTACCAGCGATCCCCCTTCCTCGATTCCCGATCCCGCGGAAGACGACTCTCTTCATCACAAGAAAGCTTCCTGAGTTTCATCCGGGATGTGAAGGCTCATTTTTTACATCCCGGATTCTCTGTTTACATTTCGTTGACATCTGCGTGACCAATCTGCGACATGAGGATGCTCCAATGCTTAGAGCGCATTGGAGGCCAGAAACGTGGCTACTGCTGTCCGTCCTCATCTCAATTCGCCGCAGGAAGTAACCGTCAGCAACAGCCCGTCGAACGTCATCTACCGTTGCGGCGAGCTCGTCCCGACGCCTGGAACTTACCTGGTCATTCACCGCAACCACCGCTCCGCGCACGCCGCCAAGGTTCGCTTCACCGCGTTCCCGGAATGCGCTCAATGCGGGCAGAGCGTGCGGTTCATACCCTCCAATGCCGAAAAAGGACAGCCCACCGACTGGCTCCGCCGTGACCCCGACTTCCGCCACGTCCTGTCCGGCAAAGGACGGACCAAGGCCGCACGTAAGAAAAGGAAAATCGGCCTTTCCGCCGTCGCCTGAGCTCAACGCCGCCGAGCGGCTCCTTGTATACTTACGAGTTTGGCCACGGGTCTGCCATCCCGTCCGTCGTCATAATCAAGGAGTGTGCGTTCATGTCCTCTGCAGCAGTCAAATACGCTCGCGACAATCAGCCCCGGTTCCTCGAAGAACTCAAAGATTTCCTTCGCATTCCCAGCATCAGCACCGAAGAAGAACATAGGGACGACGTTCGCAAGGCTGCCAAGTTCGTCGCCGACGAACTCCACCGCATTGGCTTCCAGAATGTCGAGATCATCGAGACCAAGGGCCACCCATTGGTCTATGGCGATTGGCTCCACGCCGAAGGCAAGCCCACCGCCCTCTGCTATGCCCACTACGACGTCCAGCCGGCCGAGCCGCTCGATGAATGGGTTTCTCCTCCCTTCGAGCCCACCGAACGTAACCAGAACATCTATGCCCGCGGCGCCGTCGACGACAAAGGCCAGCTCTGGATGCAGATGAAGGCCTTCGAATCGCTCTTCCAGGCCAACCATGGCAAGCTGCCCATCAACGTGAAGGTCATTTGTGAAGGCGAAGAAGAAGTAGGCGGCGAAGCCATCGAAGAATACGTCCACACCCAGCCTGAAAAGCTGAAGTCTGACTTTGCCCTCGTTAGCGACACTGAGCTTTTCGCTCCCGATCTTCCGACCCTCTGCGTTGGCCTGCGCGGTCTCGTTTATACCGAGATCGAAGCGCAGGGTGCGGCCACTGACCTGCATTCCGGTATCTACGGCGGCGCAGCTCCGAACCCGCTCTTCGCCCTCATAGAGATCATCAGCAAGCTGAAGAACGCCCAGGGCAAGATCCTCATCCCCGGTTTCTACGACGACGTCAAGAAGCCTTCGGCCGCCGAGCTCAAAGCCTGGAAGTCGTTGCCCTTCGACGAAGAGGAATATCGCAAGAAGGAAGTCGGCTCCAACGTTCTTACCGGCGAAGATAAGTACTCAGTGCTCTATCGCACCTGGGCCCGCCCGACGCTGGAAGTTCACGGTATGCCTGGTGGCTATGTCGCTCCCGGCGCGAAGACCGTCATCCCCGCGAAAGCTTCGGCGAAAGTCTCCATGCGACTGGTTCCCGACCAGAACCCGGATGACATCTTGAAGAAGTACACCGACTTCGTGAATTCCCTGACGCCGAAAGGCATTTCGGTGAAGATCAAGGTTCACAGCAAGGGACCGGCCATCGTCGTTGGCACGAAGAACAAGTTCGTGAAAGCCTCCACCGATGCCATGCACGAAGTCTTCGGCAAAGACACGGTGTACATTCGCTCCGGTGGCTCGATTCCGATCGTGGCCCAGTTCGCCAACGACCTGAAGATCCCTTCGGTGATGATGGGTTTCGGTCTCCCCGACGACAACCTCCACGCCCCCAACGAGAAGTTCCACATCCCGAACTTCTACCGCGGTACAGAGTCGATCGTCCGCTTCTTCGAGATCCTCGGAACATAGAAATAAATCGCTACCGGATTTTCAGCCCCAGTCTGGCGACAGATTGGGGCTTTTACTTTTCAGTTACTCCCACCGGGATTGCGGTTCTGTGTTTTCAATACTTTGCGCATCGAATCTCTGCAAACTAGTCTATTCACAAGACTTATATGCAAAATATTCAAAAGAGGCGACTTAGTGAGCTCCCTCGGCTGCCGCAATGGCTTTGCACGCCACTGGCAGCCGTTTTTTCAAAAGAACCAAGTGTGTCTGGTGAGAATGCCCCACATGCGCAGACTATGGGAGGGCGGTGCAAGCAGTCTGTGAGCGGGGACACGGGTGGGCGCGTGCAGTGGATCACGTAGCTCTGTGTTGTTGGAGCGGCGGGTAGGGATTACTTCGTTTGATTTGCAGGGGAAGGATCGGTGTTCGTTGACGACTCGTTCAAAGCAGCTTCAATCTTCTCCGGCTCAAAGCCGATCAGCACCTGATCCCCGATCACCAGCGTCGGAGTGGATTGACTCCTAGGTCCGCACAAGTTGAAAAACAGCAACCTTGTCGGTGCTGACGTCATGCTCTTCGAACGCAAGACCGCGTTCGCGCAGCCAAGTCTTCAGCCAGTCACAAGGCGGGCAGTCGGGACGCGTATACAGAGTGAGCTTAGGTTGCGGCATTCCTACCCGTTTTCGTTGGATCGCGGTGCGGCGCCCGCAGTCACTCTGCGCAACGCAAGCCACAGGACGTTAGGATTCTCCGCGTCTTCCGCCGCTACTCTCAAGTATTCAGCGGGGAACGCGGGATTTTCGCGCAGTTCCTTCACCATTGCTTGATCGTGCGAAATGCTGGCTTTGCAGGTCATGGCAGTTTTTGATGCTGAGTGAGGACTACTCCGCTAAATGCTGTTCTTCGTGCGATCGCAGCACGCGCTCCACCGAATACGGCGTGCGTTCCGAGGGGTCGTAATAATGTCGAACCTGCAACTCACCGAGCAATCCCAACGCAACCAGTTGTACGCCGGCAATGATCAGCACTGCGGCGAACAACATCAGCGGGCCGTGCTGGCTCATTACGTCGCTGCGATGAATGAGTTTCTCGATCACCATCCACAACGCGATGCCGAGGCCCGCGGTTACACCCGTCATACCGACCGTTCCAAAGAAGTGCAGGGGACGCGAGAGATATTTGAGCAGGAAGCGGATGGTAAGCAGGTCGAAGAACACGCGGAAGGTGCGGCCGATTCCGTAATGCGAGACACCGCGTTCTCGGTTCACGTTCTTGATCGGAATCTCGCAGATCGTTGCGCCGTGCCAGGATGCGAGCGCCGGAATGAAGCGATGCATTTCGCCGTAAAGCGGCACCAGGTTCAGCAGGTCGCGCCGATAAGCTTTAAAGGTCGTCCCGAAATCGTGAATGTCAACGCCGCTCAACTTAGCCATCAGCCAGTTGGCGCAACGCGACGGGAAGCGACGCAGCACAAAGTTATCGATGCGCACCTTGCGCCAACCGCTGACGACGTCGTAGCCCTCGTTGATCTTTTCGATGAACAGAGGAATGTCGTTCGGATCGTGTTGCAGATCGCCGTCCATCGCGAGCACGTAATCGCCCTCCGCGTTGTGGAAGCCTGCGGCAAGCGCTGACGTCTGACCGAAATTGCGGCGCAGTTTGACGACAACCACACGGCTGTCCACCGCCGCGATCTGCTGAAGAAGTTTGAAGGTGTTGTCGCGGCTACCGTCGTCGACAAACACCAGTTCGAACGTCTCCCCGACGCCTTCCATCACCACCTTGAGGCGGTCGTAAAGCTCGGTTACGTTCTCTTCTTCGTTGTGAAAGGG
>PLWX01000064.1 GCA_003151155.1 Acidobacteriaceae bacterium | reverse complement strand
GATCGGCGAAGAGCTTTTGAAGTGAGGTCGCGGCGAGCTTGAGAGTTCGACTCGCGAATGGGGTGTTCGGTCGGAGAGGCCCGCGCAGTTCTGGCAAAGATTCACGCTGTTGTTGATAACTGGCGATAAATCGCGTTATCACTCCCAATCCCGGCGTGGGAAAATAGTGAGTGGTAATGGCTGTTCGCAACATCTCTAACGACGTCGGCTGCGGTCAACTACTTTTTAGAAGTTTTTTTGTGTTTCAACCACACGTACTCCTCTGCGTAGCGGAGTAAGCTCCTCCGCTGTATTTTTTGCTTGCGATCTTTGTTCCTATCCAACCCGCTCGGCCCTTTTTCCTTCGTCGTTAAGCGGAGTCCGCTAGGAAGCTCCACCAAACATCTCTTCGGTCACCAGCGATCATGATGAGTTGTTCGAACTCCCCCCATTCGGGGAGGCATGCGGCCTATTCAGTTAATCCAGTCACTGCCGAGGCAGGACCACTGTTGCGATCAGGCATACCTGCAAGGGTTTCCCCTTCCTGTCGTCTACGACGACAGAACTCTTCGTAATCGATCTGGTCGCGGAGCATGATCCAAAGCCGGATCCCCAGCTTGCGGGCAGCGCCCACCCGCGCGATCCCCATCCCTTTTTGCACCAGCTTGCGGCGATAGAAACGCTTCAGCTCCGGGTCGTGATTGACCGCATGCATCGCTGCTTCACACCACAGGTAGCGCACCAGGCTGTTCCCCTCTTTGCTGATCTCGCCCAGGCGCCGGCGCTTCGCGCTGGAGTTCTCGCATGGGATCATCCCGATATAGGAGGCCACCGCTTTCGGGTTCCTGAAACGCCCCGGATCTCCGAGGAACACCTCGGTTGCCAAGGCCGTCACCGGTCCGACTCCCGGATGGGTCATCAGCTGCCGTGCACGCGGCCGCTGCTGCGCCTCTGCTTCCACCTGGCGCTGCAACTCCTGCACCCTTTCGTTCAAGCTGTCGTACTGGCACAGCAGTTGGTCTCTTCGCTGCGCCGTGTAGCTCGGCAGAGAGAGCGCAACCAGGGCCTCCCTCCCCCCGTTTTTATTCCACAGAGACCTGCCTCGGCGGACCCCATGATTGAGCGCGATCGCCTGCAGCGTGCTCTGCACCCGTGATCGCATCCGCACCCACTGATGACGGTCACGCAGCAAGGTACGCAGATCCCGCTCTTCGCTTTTAGGCATCCACAGTTGGGGAAACCGCTGCTCGGTCAGCAACTGCAGGATGAGCCGTGCATCCCGCCGATCATGTTTTTGCTTGCGGGTCTCGGCGGCGCGGATCTTCGCAGGGTGGCCGACCTGGCATTGCACTCCCAGTTCTTCCATCAACTGTAGAAACCACTGCATCGCTCCCGTGGCTTCGATACCAACTGTTACCGGACCATCGAGCCCTTGATAAAACGCTCGCAGCTGCTCGCCCTCATGCTCCAGCGTGCGCTCAAGCAACTCTCCGGTTTCGGTGTCGAGCACCGCAACGCTTTGTTGTCTTGCATGCAGGTCACAACCTACAATCTTCATCCTCGGCCTCCTTCGTTCCGAGCCTTTGGGTTGGATTCCGCAAAGTCTACTCGAAACCTTGTGAGGCCGACGTCGGTATCCCATCAGTTATCAGTTCGACGTGGCCTCCAACAGGAGCAATCGCGATGTCATGCAGGATGAAGCCACTGAGGAACAATCAAAGAGTAAAGCCCCAATGTTCGGTGAGAGATTTCCGACACATTGATTTCGAGTTATCGCGTGGTCTAACCGCTCGCGTCTGGTTTCCTAAAGGTCCTGAAATTATGCTCGAGTGGTCACAATTGGACAGCTTGGACGAGGACAGTTCTGGCACACTGCGGCCATGACAACGAAGACGATTCCGGAATATCTCGCGGACGAGCGCCGAAGCCTTGAAGACACAACGTTGCGGACGGAGAACGAGGCCGCCCTCATCCAGTCGCTGCACCCCGGGCACCATCGCACCCGGAAATCGCCCGAGCTGGAATCTCCGGTTCCGGTTGAAGTCGCGGTCAAGGCGAAGAAGCCCGCTTTGGCGAAAGCGCGAAAGCCCGCCGTGGGAAAAGCAAGAAAGCCGACCGTAGCGAAAGTGAGAAAGTCTGCGGTGTCCAAGGCGAGGAAAACAGTCGCATCCAAGACGAGAAAGCCCACTGGAGCAAATCGGAGAAAGCCACCAGCCGCACGAAAGACGAGAACGAAAGCCCGCCGGAAGGCGTGACGATCCCGGCATGATCTTTGCGGCGGGCTTTGCGTCGAGTTGGCAAGATTTGGGGAAAGTGTTGCTAGATCCCCCTGCCACTCGGGCGGCTGAAAATAGCGAGTGGTAACGGCTGTNNGCTGTTGAAAAACTCGGTTTTCCCGAAAACTGGCTCAAAACGGATGACCAGAAATGTATCCACATGCGGAGAAAATCGTTTATAGGTCATCCTGGCGCGACGATTTTTCCGTGCGCTCTCGGCGAGCGAGTTTTTCAACAGCCACGGCTGTTCTCGTCAACAATCGCGAGAGTAGATTTATGAAGTCGCTCTTGCTTCTGGTCTTCTCGCGGTATCAACGACGTGCCTAGAGCGGGAGCTTGATTTATGAACACAGCCTACGTACTGCTCCGGAACAACTACGCTGATTGGGAGGCTGCCTCGGCTCTGGCCGAGTTGCGACGAACATTTGGATTCCCCGTACAAGCGATAGGTTTAACACCAGAGCCAATCGTTAGCATGGGGGCTTAACGGTTATCCCAGACATCGTTCTAACGCAATTCGCGCCCGAATCCGCCGCTATTCTCATTTTGCCGGGGGGTGACGCTTGGACGACAGGAGAAGTGGTTGATGTCTCAGAAGCGGTCAAGGCGATGATAGCGTTGAGCCGACCGGTGGCGGCAATTTGTGCTGCCACCCTAGCTTTGGCTCATGCTGACCTACTCAATGACCGTCTGCACACCAGCAATGGCAAGGGCTTCATCGAAAAGTACGTTTGCAAATATCGAGGTAAGAATTTCTACCGACCATCCCCAGCCGTGAGCGACCGTCTAGTAATCACCGCAAATGGCCTTTCTCCTTTTGCTTTCGCGGCTGAGATATTCCGAACGGTGGCATCCGGACGAAAACAGGACGTTGAGACGTACGAGAATCTCTACTCGCGTGGATTGTTCGATTGAACTTCCGATGATGATTACCTGAACTCAACGATTACTGTCGATATATCGCGTTACCACTAGCAATCCTGGAATTCTCCTGGGCGCCCCGCAGCGCCAGCACGGGTTTTGAGGACCGCTTTTAGCAGAATTGCCTCGCAGATGGCTAACCGCGCGCTTCAGATTTTATCCGTGCTCATTTCGGAGCGGTGTTGCGCTTTTTCCCCGGCATGGTGCTGTGATGAACTCCGGGCGTACGATTCGCCCAACGAAGCTTGATCGCCTTGGAGATTCGAGCTTTGTGACGAGGGGTCAACGGGAGATGTTCGCGATTCGCCCAATAACGTTTCATCGACGCCGACATGCGGGCTAATGTCGTCTTGCTTGGTCGGCGACGTTTGCTTGCACCGCCATTCTTCTCTTTCGCGATCATTGCTTCTTGCCTTTCAGCCGCATAAAACCTCTGATGCGACATGGGTGCAGTTTCGCTTCGGGGATCATCTTCGCACTTCACGCGAAGCACATTTACATTTGAAAAAAATTATTTTGCTCCCTGCCCCGATCCGGCGGTTTTGGCGATTGCCTGCCTTTTAAAGCGACCGCTCCCATTCGGGGCATGGGTTGGTGTAGCGACGGCACCGCGATGGCTTAAAAATGGTTTTCTGTGTGAATCGTGACCGGATGCCGCCTTTCGGTCTCTCGTCCGAGAGTCAGTTTCCGGCAAACGCCGATTCCATGAACAAAATACCGCTGCGCTCGAGCGAAATTGTGCCATCCTTTAACCGTGAATTCTGAGCTTAAGGTTTTGCGTACTCATGACGATTCGCGCCCCGCAAAACCTCTGCCTTCGTTCGCGCTGGATCGCGCTGCGAAAATTCGAATAGGGGCGAAGCGTGCGAAGGCCCAGCACGAATTGCTGCAGGGGCTCATCGACTACTTGGGCTGGAAGGGAAAGTACCAAAATTTGAAGATATATATCAAAATGATCCTGCGCCAATGTGCGAATATTGATGGCGTTTTACGGCATATCACTCGAGATAGTCGGTTCCGGTCGATACCACGGTGAACGTTAGGTAGTGATAACGGCTGTTATCAATTGTTATCCTGACGCCGAGCAACACGACGGAAAACCTCTCAATGTTTTTGATACTCAAGGTGGCACTCGTGGTTCTCTTGGCCGGCTGGGTGTTCCGGCAATGTAGGAAGCCCAGCGGTTGGCTCGGCAGACGCATCGTCAGGGCGATGAGTCTAAGTCATGCGACGATGACCGACTGGGGCTTGCGACAGGCCACGGTGGAGAAGAATGCCGTGATCCTTGATGTCGGATGTGGCGGCGGTTCAGCAGTGAATAAACTCGCAGCCATGGCACCACAGGGCAGGATCGTTGGGTTGGACTATTCGGCCGCCAGCGTCGCCGTTGCGCGGGATAAGAACGCCCGGGAAATTGAAGCTGGGCGAGTACAGATCGAGCAGGGTTCGGTCGCTTCACTGCCGTTTCCGGATTGCACCTTTGACGTCGTCACGGGAATAGAGACGCATTACTACTGGCCCGACCTACCGTCCAATGTGCAAGAGATCAAGAGAGTCCTCAAACCCGGTGGCTCGTTCGTGCTGATTGCAGAGACGTACCGAGGTGGCCCCTTTCGCTTGCTTTACGCGCTTGTGATGCCGCTCCTGGGGGCCGCATTTTTAAGCGACCAGGAACACCGAGATCTCCTGATTCAATCGGGCTTCGTCGATGTTGCAACTGAGCACCTCCGCGGAAAGAACTGGATTCTCGCGACTGGGCGTAGACAATTTCGATAGCGAGCGATAAATCGGGATACCGCTAGTAATCCAATGTGTGGCAGGATTGTGAGTGGTAAGGCCTGCTATCACGGTCGGTTCGCTTGCTGGCGGATTCAATGACACGATACATCATCCACAAACTGGCCACCCACGGCCATCGAGGCGAGGGAGCGAGCGCAGGTCA
>PLWX01000071.1 GCA_003151155.1 Acidobacteriaceae bacterium | reverse complement strand
CTACGGTCCGCTTCCGTGATGATCCAGATTTTGGTTCCGCTGTTATCCATGCCTCCCGCTCGGAGGCAGATACTAGTTATGGCCCCTGGGCTCGGCGAGAAAGGGGATCATTCACCCACGCACGAGATTTTGATTTTCCTTCTACTTCAAGCACGCAATAGAAAAGGCCGGACAAAAAGTCCGGCCTCTCCGATCCCGCAACTTCAAGGTTTGATCTTCGCTACCCAGCCATCGTTACCGCCGCCCTTATAACTACGAGAATAGGCGCCGGAGGTAGTTGGGAAGTTCGTGGACGCCGTTCCGCCACCCACGTAAGCAGCATCGGCACTATCCAGACGCACGCAGGAAGCGCTGTCGCTCGCCTTACCGCCTAGGTACGTGGAGTAAATTAACTTGGCTCCCGTAGAGGAGAGCTTGGTCACGAACGCATCCCCCGCGCCTCCGTAAGTTTTCTGGATCGGATTGAGCAGCGGGAAATTCGAGGACGAGGTTGCCCCCGCCACGTGTGCCTGACCCTGGCTGTCCACTGCAATGGAACTCGCGCCGTCCGAGCCGGTTCCGCCCAGAAACGTCGAGTAGACCAGTCCGGAGCCGTCCACTTTGAACTTGGTTACGAAAGCATCGCCGCTTCCGCGCAAGGTTCGCTGGAATGCCCCCGCTGTGGTCGGAAAATCCTTCGAGCCCGCGCTCCCAGCCACATAGGCATGGCCGGAGCCATCCACCGCAATTGCCCTCGCCACATCGGAAACGGAACCTCCGAGATAGGTCGAGTACACCAGCGTTTTGCCGTCAGCGGAAAACTTCGTCACGAACCCGTTCTCGTCGCCAAAGTCTCCGGCCCCGTGATAGGTCGTCTGAAACGCACCCGCCGTAATCGGGAAGTTCGAAGATATGGTCTCTCCCGTGACGTACGCGTGGTAAGTGGAATCCACCGCGATCCCAAACCCCAGGCTGTTGGTGGTTCCGTCCAGGTAAGTTGAGTAGTCCAAAGCTGTGCCGGCAGCATTCAAACGCGTCACAAAAGCACTGCCTCCGCCATCGGCACAGTTCTGCGAGGTGTCGGTAGCTTGGTACGCGTTCACCGTCGGGAAGTTTGTCGAGCAGGTATATCCCGCCACGTAGACACGGTGCTGCGTATCCAGCGCCAAGGCGTAAATCGTGTCGGAATCCCCACCGCCTAGCCGCGAGGCGTACGCCAGCGAAGATCCACTCGGATTCAGCTTGACGATGAATCCGTCGTCGCCATCGGTGTCCGTCGATTGATACGATCCTGGCGTGAAGGGAAAGTCGGCCGAACCGGTATTACCCGCAACGTATGCGCTGCCATTGCGATCGACTGCAATCGCATAGGCGTCATCGTAGGAACTGCCGCCGAGATAGGTCGAGTAGATCAACCCTCCTCCGGTAGCATCGAACTTGGTCACGAAGGCGTTCTGTCCCCTCTGCACCTTCTGAAACGGATTTTTGGTCGGAAAGCCCGAGACGGTCCATCCGGTCGCATACACTCTGCCGTACTGATCGACCGCGACGGAGCTTACATAATCGTTGGTCGTGCTCCCCAGGTACGTGGAGTACGACAACGTCGGATCGATAATCAACTGTCGCTTTGGATCCGCTCCCTGAACGTCGAACCCTACCGTGTTGTCGTTGTGAAGGACGTACTTCGCCGCCACCATTTGCCGCTTGCCACCGATTTCCTGGTACACCTTGGGAATCCCCTGGCGTACCTCGCCATCCTTGAGCTTCAGCACCAGTTCGCCATCGCTTGCAACTTCTGTCTGCTGCACACCGTCGAACGCCAATCGGACTTCCCGTGCATTGGCAGCGGACGTCAGCACCAAGTCATACTCGAGTTCCCCTTGTTTTCCGTAGAACACAGCATCCACTCCCGGATAAATGTTTCGGTAACGGACCTTCGCATACGTGGCCAGATTCGTGTGCCAGTTCGCCGGATTCTTTCCCACGAGATAATTCACCTTGCCCGGCAGTCCTTCTTCGGCGCTGACCGTGGCGTTCGCATTTCCACCGACCCATCGAATGTGGATGTCGGAAGCTATCGGACGTTTTTCGGAATTTTCGGAGTACAAAGTAAGCACAGCTTCCGCGGGCGTGAAGAACATGGCGCTTCGCTGCATGTGCGCGAGGAAGCGCACTTGCGAATCGACCTGGCCGCGGTTTTCTTCAAACGAGATTGGAACCTTGGAGAAGGCCTGGACCGCCGGAACGGGCTGGTGAGTTTGGGCGGGCATTGCGACCCGAAGAGCGATCGCTGCGAGGGACAGCATCAGAAGCTTGTGGCGCATCGTACCACCTCATTCAGAACTGTTAGTCACTGATGTGAGTTCCCGAAAGCAGGTGGTCTGGATTCTATCAATTTTCCGTATCGCTTCTTTATTCGAGCAAGAAAGTCGCGATGCCCCTTTTTTTACCCCGCAAAAATCGCTTACAAACCGGCCTAACCCCGACAATTTCTGTAACACGGGCTAAGGAGAGAAGCGCACGAGCGGCGCGAGAAGAAACGTGCCCTGCACCAAGAAGTAATAGGTATTGAGAAATCGCGTTATGGCAAGTAATCCGGGTATGGGAAGATCGTGAGTGGTAAGGGCTGTTCTATAAGAGGGGAAGTCAAGAACATAGTTCTGCGATCGCCGGAAGCGTGAGTTTTGTTCGCGCCTTCCAGCCCCTGGTCAACGACAAGGGCCGCGTAGTTTCGGGGATGCACCCCTCATGCATTGGTTACGGGTCCCGCAGGCAATGAAC
>PLWX01000014.1 GCA_003151155.1 Acidobacteriaceae bacterium | reverse complement strand
CTCAACAAGGCGCTACACTAACGAACCGAATGGTACAAAATCCCGGTCTGCTCATCTTAAGCCCCTGGCAAAGTCAATCGCTGGCAAGAGGAGAATATTCGGAAATATGAGGAGGAACAGATTTCCGGACCTTACCAGCCCAGAGCGATGTTGGAAAGCGCGGGTTGTTGCTCAAAGGGCGGAATGGGCTTTCGGCGCTGTTGCTCGATGTGACCGGAGGGACCGCTGACTATGCGGCCATACACCAGCATCCGAAACGGGGCTGCGCTGACTTCTGGCGGTTGGGCTACTTGCTGGCAGCTCTCGCAGTCGCTACTTCCTCACCGGCGATTTCGCGCTCGGGCCCTTAGCGGAGGCTGACGAGATCGTGCCATCCAAATTGTGTGCTACACCGTGACAGGTGAGCGTGCAGGTATTGGAGCCATGACTATAAGAGATAGCGACACCGTTGTTCGGGGCCACGACATTGACGTCGAAGTTGACCAGTCGTTCGCCCGAGATGCTTGAGGACATCGAACCATTGCCGTGGGCAGTGTGACACACCGAACAGGAGAATCCGTCCTGCCACACGTGGCTGTTGTGTTTCGTGAAGCTGGTGTTAGCGACCACTTTGCTGAGGTCGTGACACTTGGCACACAACGCATAAGGACCAGCGCTGCTGAGGTCCGGCGTTGGGTAAGTCTGGGTCACGAGTCCGCCGGGCGTCGTTGCTTGCGTGTAGACGTACTTGCGTTCCAGAATGTGCGTGTTTGCGGATCCGTGAGGGCCGACGGGTCCTTGACCTCCGAATTCTCGGTTGTCGTCACTGTTGTGGCAATCTGTGCAGAATATGCGCGTGCCCACCAGCCGCGCCGACTGAGTTCCATTGAAATTCAGCATATTCGTCAACAGGCTTGGCTGGGGAAATGCGCTGCTGCTGTCATGAAATACCGGATGACTCGAAGTTGCACTGAGGCTGAATTGCGGGACCAGGTTGAGAGGATCGCCCCCATAGAACAAAGCTCGTGTAGGGGCATATCCAAATGCAATCGACGTCTTTTTGCCGATGCTGGAGCCGTGGCAACGAAGGCAGTTTTCGTACTGGTTTACTGCCGGTGTGAGGACAGTGAAGCCATCGATCGCGCTGATGCCGGTGACCCCTGTCTGAGGAGGCCGGATGGCTGGCGGGGCGTTAAACGTGCTCATCGGGTTGGACGCATGAGCGTTGTGGCAGTCCGCACAGGTAGAGTGGCGGTTGTTGTTGAGCACCGCAGACTCGGCCGCGTCGTGCGCATTGTCGCCTGCCGGCAAGGGATGCGCCGTCTTGGCAAACTCGGTGTAAACGTTCGGCGCGGCGGGCGATAGATTCGAGCCGCCATTGTGGCACGTGATGCAATCCTGGGTGGTCGGATCGACGCCAGACATTGAGGGCGTTGCTGGGCGGAGCAAGCGGACCGGTCCACTGGCATTGTGCGGCATATGACAGGAAGTGCATGCGTTTTGGCCCACGGTGGTGTACGAACCCACATCCGCTTGCGCGGCGGTTTGGTTCGTCGCCGTAGCGTGAATACTGCCGGCCCAGCCCGCAAGAAGGTTCACCTGCCCTTGCACTACCCGGTTCGGATCATGGCAGGCAAGGCACATCTGGCCGGCCGAACTGTCACGCACCAAGAAATTCTGCGCGATCTGGTCTTTAGCCTGTACATGGGGATTATGACAACTGGTGCACTCGACGTTCCCGTTGATCAACGTTACCGCCCCCGTTGGGTCGGCGGTTTTCTGTTGCGCGACCAAAGAAGCAACTAGGTTGGGAGCGTCTTTCATCGGCATCACTAGACTAAAGGGGTGCGAACTGCTCATGTTCGGTCCGAGGACATCGGTGCTCTTGAGGCTTCCTTGCGTCGGGATCTTGCCATAAGCTTGTGTCTGCCCAACCGCCACCGTGCCATCATGGCAACTCAGGCAAAGACTGGTCGACTGCCCCAGCGGCGGTTGTGTATTGCCCTGCTGGTGGTAAGTCGTGCTGGTGTAGGGCACGTAACTCTGCTTGGAAAGCAACTGATTCCACAGTGGCGTACTGAGTCCTGCGCCGCTTATGCCGCTATGGGGAGCATGGCAGAAGGTACAGCCTAGCGCTCCCTGAGTGGTCACCAGCGAGCCACTACTCGGGGACAGATTATGCTGCCCAAGCACATCGACTGACTGCGCGATCACCATGGTCTGAGCCAAACCCAGCAGCATGAGGACGAAAACAAGCCTGAGCTTCACTTTTTTCCTCCCTCCGCATGCTTGGTCAGTCCAAAGTATCGAAAAACCTGGATGCGCCGATTGTAGGCATCTACGACGTAAATGCGATCATTGTTGTCAATTTGCAATCCCGCAGGCAACTGAAATTGCCCGGCGCCGGTGCCGTTTCCGAAGTAGTACAGAAGTTGACCCGCGTTGTTAAACACCTGCACGACGCCCCACAGACCGTCGACTACGTAAAGATGGCCCTCCGAGTCAAAGCCGATTCCCTTGGGCCGGAACATTCCTCCCACGCGGTCACTGATCTTCCCGATCGCGTATTTGAATCCGCCGGAGAGGTCTAGTACCTGCACTCGGAAATTCATCGCGTCCACCACGACTAGGTCCGGTCCATTCAGGCGTAACTCAGTCGGATAGTTGAACTCGGCGTCCCCGGAACCGTTCTTACCGATCACTTGCATCACGCTGCCCTGCATATCGAGCACGTAAATCTTATTGCGCAGCGTGTCGGACACGTAAATCCGCTGCTGCGGAGAATCAACGACAATTCCGGTGGGACGCTTGAAAAATCCCTCGCCACCTTTTAGGCTGCCGATCGTCCGCTGGTACTTTCCCTCATGGTTGAAGACAAAAATCTTGCCTGCCTCTGAGTCGGTGACGTAGATATTGTCCTGGGCGTCGACCGCCACGCATTGCGGCGCAAGCATCGGATCCTTGTCTTTATCCTTGCGGCTGAGGAACTTGTACTTCTGTTGCGCGAAGTCGAAAATGTGGACGCCGAAGGCTCCGGGATCGGTGATGATGATGCGGCCACGCGAGTCGGTGGTGACGCTGTAGGGAGCGACCAGAGTGCGGTAGTCCGGTTCGCCGGCGATAACGTCGACCACCTTGGTCCAAAAGCCACGCTTCGGCTTTACTTCGTGCTCCGAGTTAAAGCTGCGCTCGTAGACCAGCTTGCGGCCGCCATCCAGCAGAAGCTCGGGTGCCGGCTCGGCGAGCGGTGTCTTAGTAGCCTTCGAGGCCCACGCCGGACTCAGCAGCAATAGGCCAAATAGCACGAGGTTCCCTAGAGCACGCAGATTTTTCATACCCGATCGCATCAGAAGAAATTGAAATATCGGGAGATCCCGAAGTAATAGGACGTCGTGGTTCCCGGCAGAACGCCGGTTGCGCTGATGCCCTGGGTGAACCTGCTGTATCCGGCTTGGGCTGAGATCCTTCGGAAGTGATACTGCAATTGGGCGAAATAAATTTGCGTGTTGTTATTCGAGAAGATCGAGTTGTTCAGGGTGTCACTGATCGCCCGGGTGTAGGTTCCGGTGACCGACAGCCGCTGGATCGGGGACCACGTAACCCCTCCACCGTAGCTGTCGCCGTTGAAGTGAATCACGTAATTGGGCGGTAGCCCGGGTGTCGGCGGCAAGGGCACTAGCCCCCCGGGAGTTATCAACGAATTTCCTCTCGACCTGGAGTAATTGCCATTAACGCTCAAGCCCCGCACAGACAGAGAAGTCGAGAACCCTTCGCTATGGTATTCCGTGCCCTGATCTTGGTTCACGCCGCTGTGGCTGCCATTGAAGCTGGCACTCCAGTAAGTTGCACGTGCCAAGCGGCGGCGCACGTTGGCGCTGTAGTTGTAATACGAAGTTGTATAGGTAATCAACTCGCTCTGCACGTTCTGAGCGTAGCTGAACAACCCTCCCGTCTCCCAGCGTCCGAAGTTGTGAGAGAAGTTAACGTTACCAATGAAACCAACGTTGTTGGTCCCCTGTGCGTTGGTGCTGTCCACCACGGAGGCTGAGAAGGAGAACATGTTCCACAGCCGCTTATTGTAGTTGACCGTCCCGCTGATGTAGGTTCCGGTGTAGTCCCGACCGAAGTAGTGCTGGTCGTAATACGTCGCTTGCGCTTCGCCTATCAGGTTGTTGTAGATGGCATAGCCCACTCCGCCCCCAACCGTATAGGAGTGCGAGCCGCTACCCAGTTCCACCAGAGGAGCCACGGTGCCGCTGTTGACCTGTTCCTGGCTCAGGGACCCGGCAAGGTTGCTGGAGTAATTCTCGTTACCATACAGGGTCAGCTTGTAGGTGGGATGGAAGGTCACCCCCGCCGCCTCGCTGTCCGTCACGTAGTTCGAGTTGGTGTCGGGTAGCCCTTGGGGCGCAAAGAAGTTGGTGGTAACGTCTGACCGGTTGTAGTTTAGGTAAAACTGCCCCTTGACCGGCAGCTGGTGTGACACACCGAAGCCGAAATTGCTGCTGTTGCTGTCGGATGTTGACGATTCCGTTTCACCCTCCAGGAACCCGGGGAGAAGATAATTAAGGCTATCGTGATTGTAAAAGCCGTTGAGATGGAAGCCACTCCAGGCGTAGTTCGAATTCACGTTGAAAACGCGGTTGTGCGAACTGGTTTGCTCGTCGGTTCCGTAAATGGTGCCGCTGCCGCTACCCTGCTGATAGCCCACCGAGAGGGTAGGCCAACCGTCAAATAACACGCCCCACTTCACTCCGAAGCCCTGCCCGTTGCCCACGGAGGTAAAATTCGGCGTCCCTTCCAGTCCAAAGGTTCCAGTGCTGTTGTGGCTGTAGTTGTAGCTCACCGAGCCCGGGAAATGGCTCCCGGTGAACAAATTGGCCGACCCCGCGACACCGCTGGAATTGGTCAGCGACTGGGAGCTGGAATCGAGGCGGTCCTGGTTGTAGTAGGGTAAGACGGTGAAGTTCAGAAAATTCGGATTGTAGAAGTAGCCATTGAACTGGCCGTCCGCACCGAAGTTCAAACCGTGGTCGGACTGGATTTGATTACCGTAATCTGCCTGGTAGCCCACGTTGATCAGGGCTGACGAGTTCACGCGCCAGTTGTCGCCGAATTCAAGTTGGGCGATGGCGGACGGAACCATCGTGAGCATGATGAGCCAGCCCATCGCTATGGAGTACTTCTTCACCGCGCAGATTTCCTTCCTTGTGAACCCACAAGAATCAGTCCGATCTAGCGCGGACTCATCCCTAGAAGCACAACCGTTGCCAAACTCGCTCAACTTCGATGAAGGTGTAAATCGAACAAAACGATAGGGTTATTGTGGGTCGCAAAAGCAAAGCGAGACCCTCAGCCCAACCTGCTGAGGGGTTTCACTCCGGGGAGCGTTGAATCCCGCAAGCGAGAGGCGAGATTACCGGTCAATAGTGGTGCGACCACCGAAGGGAACCGCTTGAGTTCCCTCGCTCGACACTCCTGGAATTCTCGCCGGGATGCAGGAACCCGTCTTCTCAGGTTGCGGAAAAAGTCGATTTGCTTAGGGTTTTGAAGGGGAGCCCTTCAGCTGCGAAGTTAAGCCATTTACTCTTGCCGACCCCGCGGCACGCCGAGGGACGAGGCCCAAGATGAGGCTATCCCTGGATCACTTCCACCTTGGCGTTGGAACGCAGCTTCTTGTCAAGGAGGGCGCGAAGCTGGTCGTACTTCTGCTTCTGCAATTCGGCCTGGAGTTTAGCTTTTACGCTTTCAAAGCTACGTTTTCCTGCGGGAGTATGGGCATTCAGCCGGAGAATGGTGTATGCGCCTTCGATCTGGATCGTGTCGCTGACCTGTCCCGACTTCATGGCCAGGAATGCCTTCAGCACTTGCGGCGGCAACCTGTCACGGCTCACCGTCTTGTGATTGCCCATGTTCACCCGGAAGTCATCATCCGAAATTCTCTCGGCGAGCAGTCCGAATTGCTCGTAGCTCGTGGTCGCTTTGGCCTGTTTCAGGGCTTCTTCGGCGCGCTTATTGCCTTCCGTCGTCTGGCCCGGGGTCGGGTTCCGCGGCGGAAGGATAGAAATGGATTGGAAGGTGAACGACTCGCCCTGTTCGAACTTGCCTGGGTTCTTGTCGTAATACGCCTGCGCCTCGGCCAGAGTCACGACCGAACGGTTCTCCACATCGTTCTTCAAGACCTTTTCGATCAGCAGTGAGCGCTGGATTCCTTTGCGCAGCTTCTGCCGCGAGCCTTGCAGCTCCGTTTGCAGGTACTGCTGGTAATCGTCGGGTGTGTTGAATTGCTTGCGGAACTCGGCTTCGGCGAGGTCGATCTTGTCTGGCGATATGGTCAGCTTCCGCCGCTCCGCCTCCTGATACACCAACTCCTCGAAGATGATCATCTGCAGCGCGCCTTGGCGAATTTCGGCTTCCTGCGACTTGGGAAAGCCATTGTGCTGCCGTGCGTAGGGGAAGATGGTCAACATTTCGCGCACCAGGTCGCGGTCTGTCAACACCACGCCGTTCACCTTGACCACGGGCTTATCGCTCACTTGCAGCGCCGAAGGCTGGCCGGCCGATGTTTGCGATCCGCTGGTCGACGGTTTGGCAACCGCCGTCGGGGCGTGGGACGCGAGTTGGGCGGTAATCGGTGCGACAAAGAGTATGGAGAGCAACAAGGCGCAGGCTGGGAACTGGTACTTCATAAATCCTCGCAGACAGGAGTTAAGAAAAGGGGGGTAGGGTGACCCTATCCCCCTGTTAAGAACGACCATCTTAGAAAACGGTCGGAATATGCTCAGCGTTGTTCGCTTCGTTCATTTCGCCGGTGTGGCACTGGCGGCAGAACTGGGTCGTGGAAGCAGCCTGGCCTGCAGTCACGTTCGCGCCCGGGTTGTAAGGTCCGTTCACGAAGAAGAACGTCTGGTAGAAGCCAGTGCTGTTCCCCGCGATCGGGCTGGAGGCCGAAGCGGCGTACACGTTCATGACATGCTGGTTGTGGCAGGTGGTGCAGACCACGTAGGCTTGCGACGTTGCGGCGTTGACGCCGTAAGGAGCGCTCCACTTTCCAGGCGCCAAGGCGGGCCAGCCGTAGTTGGCTACGAAATTGGCATAGTTGGAGCCGCCGGTTACACCAAACGCCTTGCCGGTCCAGATCAGACCGTTGGCCGGATCAGGCGAAATGATGGCCTTAAGACCCACGGGGTGATCGTTGTTGTAATTGCCCGGAATGCTGCTGCCCGTTCCACCGGCGGTGCCATCGTTGCCGAGCAGGGTCGGAATCGGCTTGCTGCCGTAAGTCGGGGGCAGAACGCCGAGCAGTTGTTCGTACGACTGCCCGACCATCATGTTAGTCGGGGTAACGCTGCCATCATGGCAGCTCAGGCAGAGCATGATACCGCTGACTTCCGTACCACCAGCAGTCAGACTGGCGGGCAGAACTTCCACGTATTTGCCGCTGTCGCCAAACGCAATCGTCTGGCCGTACAGCGGGCTGGCATCCTGTCCCCACAAAGCATAGTTGCCGGCATCCTTGCCTCCGCCGTGACCGGAACCGAATGAGCCGCTGTGCGGAGCATGGCAGCCAGCGCAGCCGCGGCCTTGGTTCTGGTGTGCACCGAGAACATCGGTCGTCGGAGCGTAGTTCTGTGCCACCATGAAGCCAGTGATGGCGAGGACGAACATCGAAAGTAACAATACTTTCTTCATAAAAAGTTTGAACAACCTCCTGATTTGTGAAACTGGAACAAATATTCAGAGGCTTAGGCCAGGGCTGTGTTTAGTGCTTGGGCACTCTTTGCAGCCGCCCCTACCCCTAAACGATGCAATCAGCTGTCCGAAACGTACCGATGCTGCCCAACTTCAGTAATTTCGCGTAAGTCTCTCATTTTAATCACTCAAATGATTCGAAATCGGTTTCGTTCTGATTGGAATTGGGTCGCGAGGTGGGGGAAATGATCCAGTTTCTTGATCGCATTGGTGAAATCCCGCAGCTGTGCTTGGGGCAGGTGCTGCAAACACAGCGTTGCGAAATGCAGCAGTGGTTGGCTGCTGCGTTGTGATAACTGCCGCTCGTTACCGATTCTGCGGATCCTTGGTCGCGGAGATGGGCGCCGTGATCGGCGTCACCTCTTTGGTTGCCCCAGCCGCCGTCTTTTCGCGTTGCTCTTCCCGTTCCTTGCGTAACTTATCCGCCTCGGCGTTAGTCACATATTGGAACTGCTGTGCCCTGCCGGGAAAGATCTCCGTGGTGAAGATGCGGTTGCGCTTGTTGTCGCTCATGACGTTAACCAAGCCCTGGAATTGACCGGGGAGGAGCCCGTGTCCGCCCATGACAATAAGCAACTGGGTGTCCTGGTTGAAGACTTGGACCCGGTCCAGCATGCCGTCCGCGACCCAGATGTTGCCGTCGCTGTCGACGGCGATACCCTTGGGCCTAGCAAAGTCTCCTGGGCCGTCGCCGTTCTTGCCGAAGGTCTTGATGAACTGGCCGTCAGCGTCGAAGATTTCGATACGGTCGTTCAGCGTGTCGGCCACATAGAGATTGCCTTCGGCATTGACGGCCAAGCCGGTGGGCTTGGCAAAATCGCCCGGCGTGGTTAGTTCGTGGTTATGCCCGGTGGTACCGATCTTGCGCAGGAGTTTGAAGGTATCGGCGTCGTATACCAGCACCTGATCCAGGGCAACATCCGACACGTAGAGCAGACGGTTGTTGATGTCAATGGCCAGCATGCTGGGCTCGACCATACCGTCGGTGATGACCTCTTCCGTCTCGTGCTTTGCGTTGAACACCAAGACGTGGCGCAGCCCGGGATCGGCGACGAAGAGGCGGTCGTTGTCGTCCATGGCCATGCCGATAATGCGCACAAAGTGGGCATGTACCGAATTCTTAATCAACTCCGCTTTCCGGGTTTCGGTGTCGAAGATGAAGATGGCGCCAACCTTGGTGTCAGCAACGTAGAGTTGCCCCTTGGAATCGACTGCCATCCCGTAGGGCTGCGCCAACTGGAAGAGCACATGGGGATTCTCGCTCTCGGTCTGCGTGCCGGCGAGACGGTCCATCCAGTTCTGCTTCTTATTCTTGTTCTTGGGCTGCTCCACCTGTGAGATTTGCTGCGCCGCGTAGAAGGCTTGATATTTAATGCGTGCGATCGCGGGCGGATTGGGCCAGACGATGTTGGAATAATCAATAACCGGAGGCGGCTTGGGAGCGTCGGCCTTCTTTTTCTTATTCTTGCCGCCGCCGAACGACGAGACGGGCAACGTCAGCGCGAGGCTCAGCAGAAGAAACAGCGCCAGCAGTCTCTTGCCACCAGCAATCGGGGTTAGGCGAACTTCAAACATCGCAAGCACTCCTGATGCGAACTATCGCTTGGTAACGTCCTTGTGGCACGTGGTACAAAACGCAAGGTTGTTGGTCTGGTCTTTCACCAGCAAATCGGGCTGGGCCGATGCGTGCGGCTGATGACAGGTCAGGCAATCGATCTTGGTAAGCACCTTGGTCACGTTTGTTGGATCCATGACATCGGAAACCGGGTGGCCGTCCACCGGGTGCCCTCGTCCATACTTCAGTGGAAGCACCACGACCTTGTTCTTCGTGAAGTAGTCCTCCGGCAGCTTTACGCTTCCGTTGAAGATCGTGATCAGGTGATCGCTCTCGAGCTTCTTCGGTGCTGGAGATTCCGGCCCGTGGCATTCCAGGCACAAATCCTGAACTTTCGCAGTTCGCAACAGGTGCTCGTTATCTCCGCCATGCGGCTCGTGGCAGGTAGCGCACCCTTGTTTGAAAGCCGGCTGGTGCAGGTGCGCCTTCTTGAACTGGTCCGCCTGGTCGCTGTGGCAAACCAGGCAGGCGCTCACTGGATCGGGTTGTAAGAATCCCGGACTCTTGCCGGCATGGGGATTGTGGCAGGCGATGCAATCGCCTTGCGCTCCCGGATGCTGAACCTTCGCACTGTCGATCTTCTTGGCCTGGTCCTCGTGACAGGTCACGCAGATCGCTTTGCTATCGGCGTTGATGAGCACAACTTTGCCGTCCTTGGCCGGGGCGTGGCAGGTGTCGCATGCGTTGCTGGCGAACGGCATATGGGTAAACTTCTGCATCAGCTTAGGTTGAGCCGACTGATGCGGATCGTGACATTGGGTGCAGTTGGCGGTCGCGAAAGGCTGCCCACTGTGCGCCTTAATCAGGGTGTCATCCTTCACGTCATGACAATCCAGACAAAGCGCCGGAGCGGCTTTCGTCAGATGGTAGTCGAATTCCTGCTTGCCCCGTTCTCCCACTTTATGAGTGACGTGGCAAGTATCGCAGCCCATGTCGAGAGCTGCGTGTCGGCTGCCGCCCTTCGGCACATCAACACCCTGGGCGTGGCACGTCAGGCAAAGATTTTCCTTTTTATCGCCCGAAGCGGGCTTGAGCAGCTGAAATTTGTTGTCCGATTGGTGCGGGTCGTGACACTTGGTGCAGTCTCGCACTGCCGGCGGATGGACCGTACCCTTGAGATCGGCAGCGTTTTTGTCAGCGTGGCAGGTAATGCAGAGCGCCTGCGGAGTGGACGTGATCAGCTTGATGCGAGTGACGTCCTTGGTGACCCGAATTTCGTGACAACTCCGGCAGCCCGCCGCAATCGCACTGTGGATTGCCTTGCCTTGCGTTTTGTCCTGATGGCATTCCAGACATTTGCTGTCCGGCGTATCTTTTTCGAGCGGAACGGGATGCGTCGCACCCCCTGCATATGAAGTGGAGAGAACCACCAGCAGTACCAGCCAGGGAATCCACCACCGCATCGCCGGAATTCCATGATCCCGGACGGCCAGATCACTCTCGCATTGACCTACATCGCCCAACTTACTCTGAATTGTCCCGGTAAATCTCAAGGATGTCTCCACCAAAGTTCTTTGCATTTCGTCTGCCGCTTTCGGCCTTTGGCACGACTCGGCTTAAATCAATGTCTCTGAAGCACTTCCGTACACTAGTGAGGTGTAGCCAGACTCGTCAGGTGCGCTTTTCTCGACAACTTGGGCATTCTCGCGCAAGAGTAAACGGGAAATTCCGCAGCTGCTTCCCAGCTGCGGGTCTTCGCGGAGATCGCGCGATCGATACCGTCTCGATATAGGTAGAGATATTTGCGGCAGCGGCAGCGTCGCCACTGCGGATCATCATGGGGACAATCGGCGGTGTGGCGAGTGAAGACTTTGACCGTCTCCGTGCCGCGGCGTAGCGCGAACGGTTTCTCGGTGAGCGGGTTTTCAGCGCTGTCCATGATGTCGACGAATCGATTGCAGTCAGGCCTGCATTTTCACTGGCAAATTTGCGGTCTGCACCAGAAACGGGGCATGCGTTTCCTGCAATTTTCCTGCAAATTGTCGAATGCCTATTGTAAACCATTGAAAAAAAGGAAGGAGGAATGGTGGCCAGGGACGGAGTT
>PLWX01000119.1 GCA_003151155.1 Acidobacteriaceae bacterium | reverse complement strand
GTATTGTTCCGTCCCCCGTATTCGATCGACCAGGAACCGGATACAGCCGACCAGGTGGGGCCGCTGGAATTGTCGCAGGAGATGGGGTACATCACCGTTGGCGACAAGATCGATACAAACGATTGGCGGGATAATCCGCGACGCTCGGCGAGCGACATGGCGGCGGATGTATTGAACAACCTGCCACCATGCAAGCCGACGAACTTCCTGACGTGCGGCAACATCATCCTGATGCATGATGGTGGCGGCGATCGCAGCGAAACGGTAAAGACGCTGAACATCATCCTGCCGGAGATGCAGAGGCGCGGGTACCAGATTGTTCCGGTATCGGAGTTATTGGGGAAGACGACCGCGCAGGTGATGCCGCCAATCAGCGAGAACGAGCGCTGGATCGCGATCGTATCGAGCCTGAGCTTCACGCTCTTCGGCTACATGCGGAACTTCATCATCCTCGTGTTCTTCATCGGCGACGTGCTGATGACCGGGCGCCTGGTGTTCATCGGAGCGCTGGCGATTTTCGACCGGATTCGTGGGCCGTTGGTCCATCCTGATCCGAGCTATCGTCCGGCGGTGGCGGTGTTGGTACCGGCTTATAACGAAGAGACGGTGATCGAGCGCACGGTACGAGGGGTGCTCGATTCGGACTATCCAAACCTGCGCGTCATCGTGATCGACGACGGATCGAAAGATCGCACAGTCGAAGTGGTAGAGCGATTGTTTGCCGCCGAGATCGCGAGCGGGAAAGTGACGCTGCTGACGAAGCCGAACTCCGGCAAGGCCGATGCGCTGAATTATGGATTGGAGTTCGTGACGGAAGAGATCTTCGTTGGCATTGATGCGGACACGATCATTGCGCCGGATGCGATTTCGCTGCTGGTTCCGCACTTCAAGAACCCGAAAATTGCTGCGATGGCGGGCAATGCGAAGGTCGGCAACCGGGTGAACTGGTGGACGCGTTGGCAGGCGCTGGAGTACATCACCAGCCAGAACTTCGAACGGCGTGCTCTGGACGTGTTTGGCGCGGTGAGCGTGGTGCCGGGGGCGATTGGCGCGTGGCGTACGAAGGCGGTGCTGGCGGCGGGCGGGTATCACCACGACACCGTGGCGGAAGATGCCGACCTGACGATGGCGCTGCTGCAGAACGGATATCGCGTGGAGTATGAAGATCTCGCGCTCGCGTACACCGAAGCACCCTCATCGGCGAACGCACTGATGCGGCAAAGGTTCCGGTGGTCGTTTGGGATCATGCAATCGGTATGGAAACATCGTTCGGCGTTCCGGCAGGGCGGTGGCTTGGGATGGGTCGCGTTGCCGAACGTGGTGATCTTCCAGATACTGCTGCCGATTGTGTCGCCGTTCATCGACTTCATGTTCCTGTTCGGGGCGGCGTCGTACGGATGGAACCGTTACATGCATCCCGAGTCCACGGATCCATCGAGCTTCCACAAACTGGTGGTGTACTTCGCGCTGTTCATGGTGATTGATTTCATTGCCTCGGCGATTGCATTCACGCTGGAACGGCGCGGTCCAGACGGGCACAAAGATTTCTGGCTCCTGGCCCACGTGTGGCTGCAGCGCTTTGCCTACCGGCAGTTGTTCTCGATCGTGCTGATCAAGACATTAAAGCGGGCGATCGAGGGCGGGAATTTTGCCTGGGACAAACTGGAGCGAACGGCGAGCGTGCGTCCGGCGGGCGTGCCGCAAGCGAAGTAGGTTTGTCACGAACGTGGTATGTTGCAAGGGTACGATTGCGCCGATAGCAGCCGACGCGACCAAGAAGGCCGGCGTATGAAGCAGGCCAAGATACTGATTGTCGAAGACTCCGGATTCTTCCGAAAAGCAATGGCGCACGAGACTCCGGTGATCGTTTTGTCGGGCGACATGGTTGAACGAGATGTAACGGAAGCGAAGAGACTGGGAATCAACTACTACTTTCAAAAAGATCAGTCGCCGATCGGAAAACTTGTGACCGTGATACGTACGACGGTTTGGGTTCCGGCGTGAGGCAGTTGTGAAGCATTCCATCCTGCTGGTCGAGGACAATTTAGGGGTTGCGTCCCCGATGGCGGAGTATCTCGAGCGAAACGGGTTCGAGGTGCGAGTCGCGCAGTCTGCGGCTGAAGCGAAAACCATGATCGGCGGGAAGAATTTCTCGCTGGTGATCACGGATTTGCGGATGGAAACCGGGAAAGACGAAGACGGCCTGGAGTTCGTGAGGCATCTTCGGCGGGTGAAGCCGGGACTGCCGGTATTCATTTTGACGGCTTCGGGTTCCGCAGATACCGCGACCGAGGGCGTGCGGTTGTTAGTTCAAAAGTTTCTCGGGAAGCCGATTTCGATGCCGCATTTATTGAAGACGGTGCGGACGTTTCTTGACGATTTTTACGGGGCGGCGAATTAATCGATCATCCGGGTGTCGTCGCCTGAAGGGGACTCTGTCGTGATTCGATCCTCTCCCACCACTCACGTGGTGGACTATTTCGTTCCGTGCCTTCGGCACTGCGGCAACGAGATCCACACGTGTGGGCGAGACGGATGTTTTGCCTCGGATTGAGTCCTTTGGGCTCAGTTCGCCATCTGTTTGGCAGTGATAAAATAAAGAGTTTGCGCAGCCGCTCCAGGTTTAACTGTGAGCTGCGGGAGGATTGCAATCATGGCCACAACCCTGACGAGCCGCGTGGAAGTGCGGATACCGAAAACCTTTAGCAACGAACCGCTGGTCGATTTCTCGCGTGAAGATAACGCGCGGAAGATGCGGGCTGCGATCGAGAAAGTACGCGGCGAATTGGGTCGTGAATATGACCTGATTATTGGCGGCAAGCGGACGAAGCTGGCGAAGAAGCTGCAATCGATCAATCCCTCCGACCCTTCGCAAGTCGTCGGTGTTTTCCAGGAAGCAGGAGTGGCAGAAGTTGAACCGGCGATGCAGGCTGCCTTGAAGGCTTTCGAAAGCTGGAGCCGAGTGCCGATAGAAGAGCGGGCGAACCTGCTGTTCCGGGTTGCGAACCTGCTGCAGGAGCGCAAGTTCGAGTTCTCGGCCTGGATGGTTTTCGAGGTCGGCAAGAACTGGGTGGAAGCGGATGCGGACGTCGCAGAGACGATTGATTTCGCATACTTCTACGGGATGGAAGCGCTGAAACTGGCGAAGGTGGAGACGCCGATTCAACTGCCGGGCGAGCGCAACAGCTTGCGGTACATTCCGCTCGGTGTGGGCGCGGTGATTCCGCCCTGGAATTTCCCTTGCGCGATCATGGCGGGGATGACGATGGCGTCGATCGTGTGCGGCAACACGGTGATCCTGAAGCCGTCGAGCGATTCACCGACGATCGCGGCGAAGTTCGTTGAGTTGCTGGAAGAAGCGGGAGTGCCGGATGGGGTGGTGAACTTCTGCACCGGTGGCGGCCGCACGTTTGGCGGAGGCGTGGTCAATCATCCGAAGACGCGGTATATCGCGTTCACGGGCTCGAAAGAAGTAGGGCTCGACATTCACGAGCATGCCGCGAAGACCCAGCCCGGACAAATCTGGATCAAGCGCACCGTGCTGGAGATGGGCGGTAAGGACTCGATCGTGGTGGATTCCGACGCGGACTTCGATGCGGCTGTGGAAGGTGTAGCGCAGGCGGCGTTCGGATTCAGCGGTCAGAAGTGTTCGGCGTGCTCGCGGGCGATCGTTCACGAGCAGATCTACGATCGTTTCGTGGCGACCTTGAAAGCGCGGGTCGAGAAGATCACGGTCGGCGACACGACAAAAAACTTCGGCATGGGACCGGTCATTAATGAAGGATCGATGAACAAGATCCTGGAATACGTGGAGAAGGGTATCCAGGAAGGTGGCCGATTGATCACCGGCGGGACGCGCGATGAGAATGCGGGGCCGGGATACTTCATTCAGCCGACGATCATTGCGGACGTGGCGCCGCAATCGACGATTTCGCAGGAAGAGATTTTCGGGCCGGTGCTGGCGGTGATCAAGTGCCGTGATTTCGAAGACGGGTTGAAGATCGCGAACAACACGGAGTTTGGTCTGACGGGCGCGGTCTACACCGGATCGCGCGATAAGCTGGACTATGCGTTTCATGAATACCACGTCGGGAATCTCTACTTGAATCGCAAGTGCACCGGCGCGATGGTAGGGGCGCATCCGTTCGGCGGTTTCAACATGTCGGGCACGGATTCGAAGGCGGGCGGGCCGGACTACCTGCTGTTGTTCACGCAGGCGAAGTCGATCGCGGAAAAGATTGTCAGGTAATTGATAAGGTGAGAGTTGCCGGAAGGGGAGGGGTTGGCCCTCCCGTTGCCGTCAATGAGTGCTGGAATTGACAACTCTGCTCAAGTGCAGAAGAATAGGGCGCAGTTGTTGCAGCCCGGTTTGATAGACGCCTGGCAGCAAAATTACCCTCCCTGCCCAAAGGACGTCATGGCAAGAATTTTGTGTATCGACGACGAGCCTCACGTTGTAACGCTTAAGTGCGCCATTTTGGAAGCTGCGGGACACACCGTCACACCCTCCAGTTCAGCTCATGATGCCATCGAGAAACTGAAGTCCAACGAATATGACGCCGTCGTTACCGACTGGCGGTTGGGAGATGCGAATGGACGCGCGGTCGTGCAGGCGGCCAAATCGCATTCCAGTATGCCGGTGGTGGTCGTATCCGGTTACGTAGCCGAAGCTTTCCAGGCTGCGGAACCGTTGGCGGACTTGTACCTGGAGAAACCGGTCAATCCCGAAGAACTGGTGACGATCGTGAACGAGTTGTTAAAGACCAGTGAACGCTCCGCGTAGATTCTTACTGAAATAGAGAAGGCCCGCCTCGTGTGGCGGGCCTTTTCACATGGAACAGACTTCTTACTGAACGCTACGGCCTTCGGTAGTCGCGGCAGCGGCTTCGGCAAGGATATGGTGGTGGATGGTGAAGAGCGCCAGTTCGAGGCGGTCGGAAACGCCGATCTTGTCGTACACATTGCGCAGGTAGTTCTTGATGACCTGCTCGGTAGTCCCCAGTTGCACGGCAATTTCCTTGTTTTTGTAGCCTTGAACGATGAGCGCCACGATGCGGAGTTCCTTGGGCGTGAGACGGTCACGCACGCGTGCGCCGACGAAATCCTCATTCTCAGGAGTGGTGGCGGCGGCCTTGGTCTCCTGGGTGAATTTGTCGCCTCGCGAGACCTTGCGGACGCAGTCGACCAGCATGTCGCCACTGACGTTCCGATAGACCACGCCACGAACTCCGGCGTTCAGGTACTTCGAGGAGTTCTCGCCATTTTCGGCGACTACGATGAGACCGGTCTTGCAGCGAGCCGCAGCTTGAACGAGCTGTGCCAGATCGGGCACGAAACTCGCGGAGAAGATCATGACGGAAGCGCGGAATTTTTCGAGCGCCATCATCATCTGTTCTACCGATTGAGCCTGGGCGACCACGCGCAAATCGTCTTCCACCGCAAGCACTTTCGCGATGCCCGCTCGGAAGATTGCTTGATTATCAGCCAGAAGAATCTTCAGCATTTCCCCGTCCGCTTAGCGAATGAACTCGTAGCGGTCGATGACGCATGCCACGCCGCTGTTCTTCGTGCCTTCTTTAGGACCCTCGGTGCGAACGACGCGCCCGTTGCAGTGAATACGGACATCCTTTTCCGAGCCAATGACCGAGGCCGGCATAGTGATATCGAACTCCACTGTGGATCCAACTTCGAGAGATGAGTCGAGCGACAGGTAAACCCCTGCGGCGCTCAGATTGTCGGTTTGACCTTCGTGCGACTCGGCTGACTCAGGGGTATGAACCTTGATCGGGAGATGCACTTCAAACCGTTTACCCGTTCGAACCTCAGACACGGAACCTCCTCCGGGTCTAAAACCAATAAACTAAAGCTGATTTAGATCAAAGACTACTGATGGGGTTTTATATCACGGAAGGTGAGATTCCGAAAGTGAAGTCGTGTTGCTGAGCCTGAGACGGGGCGCGCCGCAGGCTCGATAATCGCCCACTTTTCGGATCAGACCCTTAGGCTAGTCCACGAAAACGCCTGCCAGGCCGTGCCCGATGACGAGGGCAAAGAGGCTGGCGACGCCGACGGTCGTCCAGAAATGCTCACGGGCCAGGCGCTGGGGATCCAGCTTTTCTTTGACGTTTTCGGTGACGCTGGTTTTGAGCTCTTTGAGCTCACCGACCGATTGATGGATCCTGGCACGCTGTGCAGCAGCGCGCTGTTCGAGTTCTTCCAGCGGAATTCCGTTGCTCATGCCGATAACCTCGTAGTTTCGGTTTGCAGAAAGACTTTGTCGTCTTGAAGGACGCGGAGGGTTTTCTCCGGCTTCAGGCTGGCTTTGGAGAGCGCTTTTTTGCCCATCATAGCGACAATGAGGCCGATGATGCCGTAAAGAACGGCTACTGCGCCGAAGGCGATAGGAACCGCCCATGGGTTGCCGGCGAGCGCGATCGCGACCGCGGCAATGATGCCGCCGGTAAGGGCGAACCACGCGGTCAGCAGGAACAGCACGCCGATCACGAGCGAGGGCAGGGCTGCCTTGAAGGTGGTGGAATTCTGTTTCAGCTCTTCCTGCAGCATCTGCACGCGAGTAGCGACGAAGGTGCTGAACTCATTTTTGAAGTCGTGCAGCACGTCGGGGATGGTCTTGCCAGTGGCGGTGTGGACGTCGTTAATCATCAATGGATCTCCATACCTTGAGAGCTGCGCCGAGGACGAAAGCTGCACCGGCGAAGGCGGCAATCAACTCGAGAGGATGCTCGTCTCGCAGTTGGGCGGCCTGCCGGCGCCATTCGAGGACCTGCTCACGCGATTTCTCGCTGATGACTTCCCATTGTTCCTGGGCGGCGGTGTAGAGCTGGGAAGCCTTTTCTTCGACAATATCTCCTAAGGCTTCGGCCTTCTCGGTGGCGACAGCGGAGAGCGTTTTCGTCAGGTCACGCTGGAGTTCCTGCTCGCGATCGTGCACCAGCGAAAGGCCTGAACGCATTCTGCCGACAGCGGTTCCGAGGGCGGTACCGATACTTTCGGCCGTGCGATTGAGTTGCGGGTTGTACGCGCCGGGCGACGTGCGCGTGGGAGTGAAGCCGGCGAGCACCTCTGCGATGCTTTGATCTGTCACGGCGGGCTCCTCCAAGGGGGAAAGGGAATCTTTGTAATCTTTACGAAGTGGGTCAGCCATCAAAATCCCTCAGGCCGGGGTTTGCCCGGCTCTGGTAAGTAGGATGTCGAATTGGCCTGCCGCGTTTGACCCAGATTTACACCGTTTTATCCCGGGTGGTTAGGGATGGGGGAGTGGCTGCTGCTGGGGCTGAGTGGAACTCACGAATTGGGCGAATGGATCGGTGTATTTGGCGCCGCCGATGGCGGCGGAATTATCGTGGCCGCCGCCGTCAATAAGGACCAACTGCTTGGGACCGGGAGCTTTGGCGTAGAGCTCGCGAGACATGGAGGCCGGGATGGTGGTGTCGGCGGTGCCGGCAATGATAAGGAGCGGGAGGTGGATCGACGGGAGCTTATGGATGGAGTCGAAGCGTTCGTGGACCAGGAGACGGATGGGGAAACAGCGGTAGAAAGGATCCACGAGGGCGCGGTCGGCAACCGAGGTGAAGGCGCTGTCGAGGATGAGGCCGGCGGCCTCGGGATGGCGGCTGGCCATTTCGACCGCTACGCCGCCGCCTAGCGAGTGACCATAAAAAAGGATGTTGTCGGGGTGAGCGTGCTTCTGATCCACGAGGTAGTGCCAGACGGCTTCGGCGTCGGTGTAAATGCGGGATTCGTTAGGAAAAGGGCCACTGCTACGGCCGTAGCCACGATAGTCGAACAATAAGACGTTGCAGCAGGTGCGCGCCAGGCGTGCGGCGTGTTCAGCATTCGCGCCAACGTTGCCGTAGTTTCCGTGGAAGTAAATGAGCGTTGGAGCGGAGGGATCTTTGGCGGGAATCCACCAGGCGTAGAGGTTGGCGCTTTGGTCGACGGGAATAGAAATTTGCGAGTACTGCGCCCCGTAGTCTTCGGGAGTGCTCTCGATCAGCGGCTGGGGAAAGTACAACATCCTGCCCTGCAAGATCACCAGCAATAGGCAGGCGATCGCGTAAACGACCAGCAGGATCCGAAGTACTTTCCACAGCCACCGCGCGGGCTTGGTCATTTCTTAGTTCTTAGACGGCAGATATTTCTCCAGCCACTTCAGCTCTTCGCGAACCTTGATTTTTCCGTGCCACGGATTCTTGCCGAGACCGTGGCCCTCACCGGGAAATACGAGGAGAGCACTGGGAATGTTCAAGGTCTTGAGCGAGCGTTCGAGCAGGTAGTCCTCGAGCACGGCAACGCGGATGTCGTCGGCGCCGGCGACCATGTGGGTCGGCGTCTTTACCTTGTTGATCTGGAAGAGGGCGGCCTCATCCATGTACATTTTCGGGGCTTGCCAGGGAGGGCCGCCAAGGTACCACGCGTCGTCGAGGGTGGTGTCGTCGTTGCCCCAGTTGGCGGCGTGCTCGACGGCTCCTGCTCCGGTCACGGCGACCTTGAAGCGGTCGGTCTGGGTGATGAGCCAGTTAGTCATGTAGCCACCATAGCTGTAGCCGCCAACGGCGAGTTGATTGGGATCGGCGATGCCGGCTTTGACGAGGGCGTCAACCCCTTCAAGGATGTCGCGACCAGGTTTCGATACGAGATGGGGAACGATGGCCTGTTCGAAGGTGTCGCCGTAGCCGGTGGATCCGCGGTAGTTGGGGCGGAAGACGAGCCATCCTTCGGAAGCAGCGAGGATCGCCCAGTCATACCAGTCGGCGCCAAAGCGATCGCCATCGGCGTCGATGGGGCCCCCGTGAATCAGGGTGAACATGCGCAGGTTCTTAGCTTCGAATTTTCCGGGAGGATAGATAAGAAGGCCTTCGACGGTGACGCCGTCATCGGCTTTCCATTGAAAGGGCTTAGCCTCGGGCAGAGCGCGTTCTGTGAAGAGGCGGTTGAAGCTGGTGATCGGCTTGGCGTTTGCGAGTTGGTCGAGACTGTCGGCGAGGTAGAGCTCTGTCGGTTGGCTCACGCGCGAAAATGCGAAAACGACGCGCGGGGAAGCCGGGGTGGTGGCGAGGTTGGCGTAGCCTCCGGGCCAAGGGCTGATTTTCTTCGCATCGGCGCTAAGGTTGGCAATGGTATAGAGCTGAACCTGGGTGCCGGTCATCCCTGCGGTGAGGAGAGTGTCGCCTTTGAGCGGAGCGTATTCGTTGAGCGCGCCACCGAACGGTTTCGCCCACTGTTGAATTTCTCCAGTGGTGGCGTCGATCCAGTAGACGTGGTTCTGGGTGTCGGCATACTTCGCGCCGTCGACCGAGCCTTCGGAGTTCTGAAAGAAGATGTGGCGATTGTCAGCGGCCCAGCGAATTTCGAATTCAATGCCGCTGTTGTTGGTGAGGCGCTTGGGTGGTGATCCGGCGGCATCGGCTACGTAGATTTCGTAATCGGCCGCGCTCTCTTCGCGCTCAGAGATGGAAGAGGTGAGGAAGGCGAGCTTCGCGCCGTCGGAGGAAACCGCCAACTGGCGGACGCGCACAGGCGTTGAGGTGACGACGACGGAACCGGGAGTTTCCGCGGTCTCCGGCTTCTCTTCTTTCTTGTCTTTGTCAGACGATTTTTTCTCCTCATCGTCCTTCAGGGTGATGTGACGCGCAAGGACGTCGGAAAGAGCAATGCGGGCGATAACGTCTCCGCGTTCGGAGTTTCGATACTCCAGCGTATCCTTCCACTCGTTCTTGTAGGCTTCCTTCTTTTCTTTACTCCACGGTGTGCGGGTTGCGAAGTAGATGGATTTGGAGTTGGGAGCCCAGGCGTAGGCGTGGACCTCTTCTTCGCCGCGAGTGACGGCGAAAGCTTCACCGCCATTGGCGGAGATGACGTAGACGTGCTGGACTTCCTTAGACTTGTCCTTGTCATCGTCGCTGTCTTTCCCGTCGGAGGCATCGTCAGGGCGATCACTGAGGAATGCGATCCACTGGCCATCGGGTGAAAATTGCGGGCTGCTGTCGTGGCCAGACTGAGTGAGAGGCAGAAGGGTTGCATTGTTCACGCGGTAGAGCCAGATATCGTCGCGAAAACGTTCTTTGCCCCAGTCGGCACGCTCGGTAACGAAGGCGACGGAGTTGCCGTCGGGCGAGAGGCGCACGTCGCGGTAGTAGACGGAATTGAAGAATTCGTCGAGGGTGAGCTTCGGTTTCGATTGCGAGAAGGCGGAAGACGCCAGGCACACAACGAGTGCGATCAGGACGGCTGAACGGTTACGCATGAGTTCCTCGGGCTGCTTTGAATTCGTCGGCCATTATAGCGAGGTGTCGAAACGGGCGCGGTGCGCGTGACAATTGAACATCACGCTTGCAAGTTTGATAGGCTTTGGCGATGAACCACGAACGCAAAGAACCCGAGTATCTCTACAGCGAAAAACAGGTGGCGGACAAAAGTCCAACAGCGCGCAGGTTTCTCGACACCCGCACCGATCTCAACGAGATCGTGAATCGCGCCGACAATTACCTCGTCAAACGCTTTTTTAACGTCGATCACAATACGTATCTCGAAGGCGCAATTCCTGCGAAATACAAGGAGTTGATGGGGCTGGTGGTTTCCGCGGGATTGCGCTGCGATGACTGCATCAACTATCACATCATCCAGAGTTACCGGTTGGGCGCGAACCGGCAGGAGCAGGAAGAGGCGCTGAACGTTGCGCTGGTGGTGGGCGGGAGCATCGTGATCCCTCATTTACGGTGTGCGTACGCGGTATTGGAGGAGTTATATTCGTAGCGAACCAACGGGAAAACTTATGAAGCGCTTTCTCACGACTTTTGCTGCGATCTTGCTTGGCCTCGCGTTGTGCGCTCCGACTTATGCGCAGGAGGCGCCGCAGATTGATACCAAGCAGATAAAGCGCGACGCAAAAGAGCGTAACAAAGAAGCGAAGCGCATGCAGAAGGAAGCCCATAAAGAGGAGGGCGACCAGTTAAAACAGGCGCAACAACAGCGTCGCGAAGCCGAGAAGCAGGTGAAGCGGGACCGCACGCAGGAGCAGAAAGATGCAGAGAAGCAGGCGCGCGAGCAGAAGAAGGAAGAGAAGCAGCAACTGAAAGACGCCAAGAAGCAGGGGACGGCGTTGCACGATCCGGAAGAGCCGAAGACGAAGAAGAAGGGCAAGAACAAGAATGCGAATTCGGACGCGGCTCCGAATTAAGTCAGAGCGCTTGACCGGCGGCGTATCCGGAGGCCCACGCCCATTGGAAGTTGAAGCCGCCGAGATGTCCGGTTACATCCACCACCTCTCCGATAAAAAATAATCCTGGAACCTTGCGGCTTTCCATCGTCCTGGCGGAGAGCTCGTTGGTGTCGACGCCTCCGGCGGTGACTTCGGCTTTTTCAAAGCCTTCGGTGCCGGAGGGAGTGACCTGCCATGCGTGTGCGGTGCGCTCCCACTCTTCGAGAGAATGATTCGTCCAGGATTTTGGGATGTGTAGATCGGCCCAGCGATCAGCGAAACGTTGCGCAAGGATTTCGCGAAGCCTGGTCTTCAGGGCAGTGAGGTTTCGTCCGGAGGGTCCGGCGCGAAGATCGCGCGTAATGTCGGCGCCGGGGGCGAGATCGATGGTGATCGATGTGTTCGGCTGCCAGTATGACGAGATCTGCAGTACCGCGGGACCGCTTAATCCACGATGGGTGATCAGCATTTTCTCGCGGAAGTTCGCACCTCCGGTGGAGGCGATGACATCGGCGGAAAGGCCGGTGAGGTCGCAATAGTTCTTGCGATCTTGATCGGAGAAAGTGAAGGGAACGAGCGCGGGGCAAGTATCGACGATCTTCAATCCGAATTGCTTAGCTAAGGTGTAGCCCAGTGGGGTCGCGCCCATCTTAGGGATGGATAGACCACCGGTAGCAACGACCAGAGCGGGAGCTTCGAACTTGGAATCTTCCGTCTGCACCGCGAAATTGGTGGAACGATGTACTTCGCGGATGTGGGCATTGGGGACTATGCGCACGCCAGCGGCTTCACATTCTTGTTCGAGCAGGTGAACAATGTCGCGGGCCGAGCGGTCGCAGAAAAGCTGGCCGAGCGTTTTTTCGTGATAGGGAATGTTGTGCTTTTCGACTAAGGCGATGAAGTCCGCGGGGGTATAGCGCGCGAGCGCCGATTTGCAGAAGTGCGGATTAGCGGAGAGAAAATTCGCGGGAGTGCAATGCAGGTTGGTGAAATTGCAGCGACCTCCACCGGAGATGAGGATTTTCTTGCCGATTTTTTCCGCACGATCGAGGACGACGACGCGGCGTCCACGCTTGCCGGCTTCGATGGCGCACATCAGTCCAGCGGCGCCGGCGCCCAAAATGATGGTATCGAAATTCGCGGCTGGTAGTGGGAACACGAGTGTAATGGTACTCGAGGAAAACCTCGTTACCCACCCTGTCCTTCGGACAAGGGTGGGGCACCCGAATCTCGCCTAACCGTGGACTGCGGGTGCAGTTTCTTCCCTGATCGTAGCTTCGGCGGCAAGCATACCGTTGACTTTGGCCATGACTTCGAAGGCGTCGGCAACGTAGAGGACGTCGGCTTTGCCGCGAGCCCATCCACAGTTTGGGTCGAGATTGATGGCGCGACGATCGGTGATGAAGCGCCAGCCGACGACGTGGGGTTCCTCGCCATGACAGCAGGTGGAAAGACCTTTCGGATGACGCGGAGTCGCACCGGTTTGACCGACCTGATTGAGGTGGGTGAGAAAACCGAGAACTGCCTGGCCTTCTCCGCTGAGATCGACAAGCGACTTGCTGCTGCCGAGAGAGGCATTGGTGTTCTTGAGGAAGTCGAGGATCGCGGTTTCGGCTTCGGCGAGATGCGGCTGACCGTCTTTCTGTTTCTTCGTCCATCCAGCGCCGGCGACGAAGAGCAGCTTCGCGTCGGGACGAATGGTTTGCTGCTCAGCGGGAGGAGTGATCATGCCTTCGACGGTGGTGCGAAGGGATGCGTCGGCGAGAGTGACGGCGATGGATTCGACAGTCACAGCGGACGCGCTTCCTGACCAGGCGACAAAGGAGGAGGGCTCGATAAGAAGAACCCACGGACGCACGCCGCGAGAGAGGGTGGCTTCGATGCGCTGGCGATAGAAGCAGCGATTGGCTTTTAGAGTGCCGTCAGAGGTAAGGCCGTTGATGTGAGTGTCGATTTCTCCGTGGAGACGATGGGCGACTCCAGCCATGACCCGCGAGAGACGTGAAGTTTGCGGGGCGATGACGAGGGTTGCTGCCGATGCGCGGCTGAGGGCTTCGCAGGCGGCGGCGTCGCTGGCGTAGCGGGCTTGCGAGAAATCTGCGCCTTCGACGGCGAGGAAACGTTGTGCACCACAACCCGCGATGCTGTCGGCGGCAGATTGCGTTTTCATGCCGAAGAGACCAATACAGAGCGTGGCTTGCAGCTGTTTGCTCAAGTCGACGGCGGCGGTGAGGGTTTCGTAGGCGGTTTTCGAAAGGGTGCCGTCGGACTCGGTGTTGCTGAGAAAAAGAATAGTTTCCATGATCTCTTCTTACTGCTCGCGGATCCAGGCGACGATCTCATTCGCGATGGCGTCGGTGGTCATGTTTTTCTCGATGCGGGTAATTCGCTGCTGCTTGGGAATCGCGACACTAATGTAGGTGAGCTGGTCGTTCGTCACTGCGGTGGGCTTGGCCTTTTGCAGGGCGGGCATCATGTTGCGCATGTTGCGCATGCCGGTCTGGGGGTCGTTGCGTGGCTCGCTAAGATTGCCGGTAGCCCATCCTAGAACAGCGGGAGCACCGAGGCAGCGCGAGACTTGATGACGGGCGCCTTCAACACGTTCGAGGACTTCGAACGAACCGTCGTCGCGTAAAGTGAGGCGATCGACGCCCTGGAACTGATCGAGGATTCCGAGTTCTTCACCGATGAGTTGCAAGGTGACGCCGGCGGCGCGGCTGGCGGATTCCCATCCGCCGAAGAGGAGCAGGCGAGTGAGGTCGAGGCCGGGGATAGCGCGAATCGCGGCGGCCAGCGCGGCTGCCGTGGTGGTCGCATCGACGAAGCCGCCGCAGGGGGAGTCAACGGCGACGAGTTCGAACGGAACTTTTTGTGCGACTGTCATCATGACTTGTTGCAGCTTGGCTTTGGGCGCTGCAGACACCAGCCAAAGCTTGTTCTCAGGATTTTGCTTCGCGAGATGCGCGCCTTCATAGAGCGCGTGGGCGGCCCAGGGATCGAGGATCGCGGGCAACATGCTTTCATTTTTGAGTGCCGGACCGGTGAGACTGGTAACGGGCTCGAGGGTCTGTAGCGGATCGGGCACGATGCTGGCGCAGACTACGATGTGGTAGGCGTTGCTCATTTCTGGCTCACTCCAAAATCAATTTTCGGTGGAATGGAATCCTCCGGCACCGGCGTTGAACTGCAGGTTGGGTGTGCCGTTGACACGCTCCGGGCAATTCCAGATGCAGGCACCGCAATAGACGCATTTCTCGCGATCGAACGAGGGTGCGTGGTTCTCGCCGCGGGAAATGGCCTGGCCAGAGCACATCTCGACGCAGAGCATCGAACCGCATTGGCGGCAGGCTTCGAGGTCGCGGAAGATTACGTGATCGGCGTAGCCGGCGGGCGCTTGCACTTTGCCGCCCATGAGAAGCGCGTCCTGATGCGAGATGAGCAGCGAGCCGTCATGGACGACTTCCGGCCACCCGGCGCGGGTCATCAACTCGTCGTGAAGGGGGATACCGCGGCGTTCACATTCTTCGCGAATCAGTTCGACATCTTTCGAGCTGAGTTTTCCGCGATAGAACTCTGGCGTAGTTTTCAACTTTTGCGACGCGTGGGCGCTTCCGAGAGAGAAGCGTCCGTGGCTGAAAGCGCTCAGCGCCATGCCGATCATCCCGCTTACCACGCCACGATGAAAGCCATCGCGTGATTTCTCGGCGATAAGTGCTTCACTCTCCAGCCAGCTTTCGCGGCGACGTTTCGCGTAGGTGCGATCTAGATTCTCGCGGGTGAAGCACTGCTTGGCATTCAACAGTTCGAGCGTTGCTTCGGCAAGAAGCGTGCCGGTGAACCAAGCTTCATCGACGCCTGATCCGGTGAGGATGTTGGTGCTGCCTGAAGATTCTCCGATGCGAGCGTAACCGTTGCCGGCGAGAAAAGGTTCGCTGCGCTTCCCGGATTCCTGCAGCGACTTCGCACCCCACGAGCGCAGCTTGCTACCTTCGAGGTACTGCCAGAGATACGGATGCTGGATGAAATGCTGCAAGTAGCGGTAAGCGGTGCGCGAAGAGTTGTCGAACCACGATGGGACGAAGATGCCGGCGGAGACAACGTCGCCGGGGTGCACGTAAAGGAAACCAAAAATCTCGGGCTCGGGAAATCCAAAGGTGTGCAGCACAGTGCCGGGTTCCAGGCCAGAGTCCGGACGCAACTCAAGAACAAACTTCATGCCGAGCGCCCACTCGCGAACTTCGTGATCTTCGGGCATGCCGAGTTGTCGATCGAGATCGCGGCCGATCACTCCCGCGGGGCCGTCCCCAATGACGGTGAGCGCAGCTCGAATGTCCATGCCGGGCATGAAAGAAGCTTCCGGCTGTCCGGTGGGGCTCACGCCCTGATCGAGCAGGCGAATGCCGGCGACGGTGCCATTCTCTAATAGTGCTTGTTTGACGGGAGTGCCGGGCCAGATCTGCACCGCTCCGCTCGACATCAGTCGCGAACCGACCCACTGATTGAATTGTCCGATGGAGAGAATCAGGCCATCGCTCTTATCGAGAAACGGCGGGATATAGGGCAGTTCGAAGGCGTGGTTTTTCACCCGCAAAGTCTTGAGAACGCGATCAGCGAGACGCAAGGCGGACGAACGCCGGCTGGCTCCGTGCGGATCGAGGAGATAGATCAGTTTCTCGGAATGCACTTCGGTCGCAAGCGGAATCTGCGCGGGATCAAGATCGGGCAGAGTGGCGCGAATCGCGCGAGCGCGGGTAACGGCGCCGGAGACGCCGAAGCCGAGGTCGTCAGCGCGTTCGTAGCAGATGACTTGAAGCGGCATGCCCGGAGCGACTGAACTTTCGATCGCAGGGGTGCCATCGGGCTTCAGCAGGTGGCGCGAGAGGGTAGTCAGGAAGCCGCCCATCGCGGGACCAAAGCCCACGCAAGCCACATCGACGTCCATCGATGCGCGTTCGACTGGAATTTGTTCAGCGTTATTCAATCTTCTATCTCGGATAATCCAGTGCTTCGGGAATCATGACGCGCGAGATGGCATCGGCCGCGCGGTCCTTCGCCAACTGGCTGCCGGTTAGGCAGCCGTCGAGTTTGTCGCGCAGCCGCTGGAAGGCTTCCAAGCCATGACAGGAAGCGCACGGACCGGCCTTCATCGGATGCGAGCCATTCGGTTGAATCACATCGATCGCACACGCACTGATGCCCGGCATCCAGCCCTCGAGGTCTTCAATCTCATCCTGCTGGAAGCAGCCTTTGAAGCCTTGGGCATCCCACGCGGGATGTCGGTTGTAGCCGAACACGAGTTCGGAGCAGATGCGGCTGACTTCGCCGGCGGCGCGCGCCGANNAGTTCGAGGAAATCGAGCATCTGCTGACGGGAAGCGAGGAGCCAGCAGAGGGCGTCGGCGAGCGGGAAGGTGACGCCCTGCCGCGCGCCGTGATAAAGCGCGTCGCCATTAGCGTCATGTGCGACCTGCAGGTGCTCGAAGCTCCATAACCAAAGCTGCATCGCCGTGGCCAGAGTGCATGCCCCGGTTCCGGGACGATGCTCCGCGAGCAGGCGCATGTCGGCGATCCACTGCCGATACTGCGCGAGAAACAATTCGTTGGTCATGGTGAGGCTGAGATTGCGACGCTGCACAGCCTCAGGACCTTCGTAGGTGGCTTCGAGCTGCGAGTCCATCCATTTGTAAGTGAGGAAGCCAGGACAATCCTCGGTGATACCGTAGCCGCCCATGAGGGTGAGCGCCTCGCGCATGGCATTGGAGCCGGTACCGGTGTTCCACAACTTTGTGGCAGGGCAGATGACGTTGGCGACGGCGTCCTTGATGGCGAAGCGCAGAACCACGTCGTGGCGCAGTTCCTCGTAACGATCCTGATTGCGCTTGTTTTCGGGCGTCGCTTCCAGCCTGAACAATTCGAGGGCGAGCTTGTTGGCTTCGCGGAAATACTTGATCTCCGACTTGCCGCTTTGAATACCTTGCTGGGCGAGGATTGCGGTCTTTTCTTTTTCTATGGCGTCGAGTTCGTCGTAGAGCCGGGCGGTTGCAAAACCGAGCGAGGCGCCGGCTTCACCGATGGCCCACAGGCTCGCGAGACGATGTAAAGCGTCCTGGCGCTGCTGGAGGCCGAGGTCGTAGCGCAACGATCCGGGCTTCGCCTGTTCGGAGCCGCGGAAGCGTCCACGTTGATAGCGGATGACAGGCTCGACGGCGGAAAGAAGTTTCGCCGACGTCATGAGGCCAACGGTGACGCGGGTGCGCTTAAAGACGGCTTCAATGACTTCGCTGTGGCTGTAGTTCGGGATGATGACGCCGTCTTTGATCGTGTATCCGCCGACGATGCGACTGGCTGGAACGTCGAGACGGAAGACAGGATCGCAAGTAGAGGAGAGTTGATGAACGAGCTTGCGCGTGGGTGTACCGCGATCGAAGAGGCCGGGATCGGTGTCTTCGAGAATAACGATGCACGAACCTTTAATGCGAGGGTCGCCGGAATCGACGGCAGCGGTCACGAAATTGGCGAAGCCCATGTTGGTGATGAAGCGGCCGCGCTTCTCAACATGTAGTAGCGGCTCGTCGCCATCCTTCCACTCGGCAACGCTGAGCTTACCGTTCAACATGCCGGTGTCAACGCCGACGTACGGTATCGGTTCCGTAAGGCAGAACGCGCCACGCAGGTGCTTACGATCATCGCCGGGCGCAGGCGGTACAGCGTTTGACATGTAGTGCATCTGTTGTTCGGGCGTGCCGCGTTCGTGAATCGGTGCGAGGGCAAGACATCCGGCGAGGCTCGCCGTGGCGGCACCGGCATCCACCCATGCCAATTCAAATGCGACCAGGGACATGGCGAGGTTTTTGGGGCCCGAAAGATATCCACCTTGCTCGGGACTCATGAAGACGGCGGTGATGCCGGATTCGTCGAAAGCATCGAGCAAGCTCGCCTTGCGAGCGGTCCATTCATGGGTACCGCGCGCACCTTCGGCGACGAGGCGCGCGACCGGTCCGCGGGCGACTTCGCGAGCAGACTGCGCCAACATCTGGAGATCAAAACGATCGGAAAATCGCCAAAGAATCTGGCGGATCTGATCGTTGGGGAGAGTGCGGAGGGTATCGGGCCGCGTTTTGGGAGCAGTGGTTGCCATGGCATCCTCACAACAGATAGCGTCCATTGTGGGTTGTCACATCGCCCTGTGCTGTGACGCGCCTCATACCCAACGGTGACATGGCTACGGGATACGGACGCGCGGTAGAAGGGATTGAATTGAAGGAAGAGGTGCGCTGTTTGCGAGTCGAGCGTGTCGTGCTAACCTAGTTAAGCCTCTCGATTGCCGGGATGGCGGAACTGGCAGACGCAGCGGACTCAAAATCCGCCGAGGTTTACCCCTCGTGGGGGTTCGACCCCCCCTCCCGGCACCACATTTAACTCTTATCATTTCATCGCCTTACTCCTCGTTTCGTGTTTTTAGGTTGCCCAATTTCTTTACCGTGTGCTTTGCCACTGTGCCCAGTTTTGTGCCCATCTGTGACTTCGCTGCCGCAAAGACTCGATTGATCGCTTCAGCTTGTGGATGAACGTAACGCTTGGTAGTGCTGAGGCTGGCGTGGCCAGCGATCTGAGCGACAGCGAAGACGTTGTTTCCAGCCGCTTCGCCAAGCCGAGTTAACGCGGTGTGACGCAGCGTGTACGGAACGAAGTCCTTCACCCCTGAGTCGTCCAGCGCCTTTCGGTGCTGTCCTTTCGTCCGGGCATCGGTTACGTGTTTCGAGGGATCATCGGAGCGGGTAAAAATCCACCCATCCTCAGGTTTGCCAGCAGCATCAAATCGCGCTTGAAGCAGTGCGTAAACACGAGGAGTCATTGGCAGTATCCGCCGGGCGGCTTTCGTCTTGCCGTCCACTATCTGGATCAGTCCTTTGGTATCGTCGTTCAGGAGGACGTGAGGCCAACGTAACGCGAACACCTCGCCCGGTCTGAACCCCTCATCAAGCATGATCGTGGCACAGTCCTTCCACGGTTGCGGGCAAGCATTGAGGTAGGCTTCTTCCTCTTCTTCCGAGAGAACGCGGTCACGTTGATGTTCTCCCGGAGCAAGGGAAATTCGGACTTGTTTGTCGAGCCTACCCCATTGAAAAGCGAGGCTCAATGCCCGTCGCAGAGTGCGTAATCCTCGGTTAATACCAGAAGGCGATAACGCCGAATAGCGAGCGCAAAACCTCTGTGCGTGCTCGTCAGTAATTTCATCCAGCCGCAGCCCTGCTAAGTCGGATTTGAACAACATATCGCGGCCCTGCTTGTAGTAGCGGAGCGTGCCGGGTTTTTGCTTATGCCGCACTTCAGCGTACTCAATGAAGCCGTGCTCACCTTCTAAGAACTGCTGCAATGTCGGCATGGCGTTCTTCTTTTCCCAAGCCGCAGCACATCCGGGACTACAAAAGATATTCGAAGTCTTCCTGACCGCTTTCCCGGCGTTAAATAGCTTCTCGCATTCGTGGCAACGCAGCACTTCCGCGCATCCGAGGTGCTCGCGGGCTTCATCTCGTTCTTTCTTCTCATCGGTTAGCCTCGCTCTGTGCTTGGCCTCCGCATTCCGAGCTTTCTTGTCGTTGCCTTGATTGGTGGATTGGCGTATCAGTTCACCGTGCAACATGAATTTGTACCAATAAACATTTCCGCGTTTGTAGATCGACATCACCCACTCCTTTGAGCAATTCGTCTCCGGCTCCGACGAACAGATTCGAGATGAGCGCAGTATTGCGTGCAGTAGCTGCGACTGTGCTTGGAGGTCACCGGAAACGGGATTTGACAGTCTGGTCTCGCACAGACCCGAAACTTCATCTCACGCATCAAGTCGATGGTGCTGGTCACCCGTATCGCGATCTGGCAAGAATCCGTTAGCACTTTGAAGTAGGGAACATTTGCTGACCGGGAACGGGCAGCAGGAAGATCGGAATAATGGCTGCTCAACCATGCTGTAGGTGACTCCATAAGAGCTTCCCGGACGGAGTGCTGAAGCTCCAACAATTCTCTAATGGTGACGAAGTTGCGATGTGGCAGCCAACGTCCCCAATCGTTTAGAAAGTTCAAGGCTTTGACAGGTTCATCGTTCAAACGGAAGAAGCTCATCCGCATCTCTAACTCGTCAGCGGGAACCGAGTACTTGACCAAATCGGCCTCGCGAATGTAGGTCTTCCGCGAGTGCGTGAAAGCGACAATCGCCGTATCCACGGTGATCTCGGCAAGGGATTCATCGGGGTATTTGCTCGTCGCAGTCGCGAGGAGTGACTTGGTGTCGCTGACCGGAACCTGCCGAACTGGAATCTTCACTTCGCGCCTCCCGCCATCGTCCCTGATCTCAGCCATTACATGTGACGAGTCAACTGCACCATCCTGAAGTCTCGCCCAGTGCAGAACTGGTGAATGCACTAGCCGCCACTGCACCGCGACTTTCCGAAACTCGAACTCTAGCGGGATGTAAAAAGTTCGTGCCACGATTGTTGTCTACCTTTGTGTCATCTTATCGTGCCATAGTTACGCTTGTCAAGTATGTCACGAAGAATTTTTTGGAGGACTAGGAGATGGACAATTTGATCTCGGTGGAAGAGGCAGCGCGGCGCTTGGGCGGTCTCAGCAAATGGACAATTCATGGTTGGCTGAGCAAGGGAAGATTGCAGCGCACCAAGGTTGGATCACGGACAATGATCAGAGAATCCGAGCTGAATAAGATCATCAATGACGGTGGGAAGTCGCCAGTTCCGAAGCGCCGCATAGAGTGATTAACGAATCGTCGGGTTTTTCTCGTCAGGGCTGCTGAATTGAACCAGGCAAGGCGGGGGAGGGAAAAGACCTCTAAATCGAATTGAATTGCCGTGGTGCCTGTGTCCGTGCTGTGTCCGTATCAGCAATCCATTAATGCCCGAGATGGCTGGCCCCGCCGTTGGGTGGAGAAACCTTGCGTGCAGGACATTGGTAAACTCTCAAATTGTGGAAATTGATTGCACTCGAAAGAATCCGGCCTAGGGCTGATCGAGCCTGAAGGCGTTCTCTACAGGATCACGCCACACCCAATGGACGAATTCAATGAGTATGCCGATCTCAAAAACCCAAACTTTCAATGTGTGAAGGACTTGCTCGAAACGGCTGGGCTTCACTGTGGCTCTTCTCCTTTGTTTCTCTTCAACCGGGGGCTTCAACATAGTGTTCTTCCGGTAAAGAAAAATCAGAAAAGCCAAGTGATACGGGGATGAGTAAATACATAACGATTTTCGTCGGGGCGTGTCAAGCGGACAAGGCGGTCTGACTTGTGGAAATGGGGAAATTAGTGTGGAGTCGCGGTGGAAAACGGGTGACTCCCAGTTCACCTTCCTGTTCGGTTAGCGCTCGTAACTAAGAACTCTGAGGTTTCTATGCAAGTCATTCGATAAGGCAATTCAGCACCAACAGAATTTTTTGCTGTGTAATTGACGGTTGCGGTAACGATACCCGTCTCCTCATCGTATTTGGGCGAATCATTGAACCACTTGAAATCCACTGTGCTGGGGAACTCCTCCCGAGATTTAACGGCATCCTTGCAGGACTTCTCAGCACGATCTAATTGACTCTCAATCTTTGAAGCCGCGGCTCGCTTGTCCTCTTCCGGAGTTTCTCTGGCCCTAGCCCTTTGTACACTTACATGAGCAGCTTGCTCAGCGGCGGCTTCGGCGTCCAGACGTTTCCATTCCACCACATACGCTCTGTATTTTTGTGCATCGCTGTACTCGCTGGAGCCTGCTGGGATTCCATCGATGTCTCGCAGCGCTTCATCGTAGTGACCGATAGCGCCTTCCCGTTTTGCCCGATTGAGAGGAGTCATGCGTGCCTCTTCTTCCCGGAGCGCTATTCTTTGCCTCTCCTGTAGATACTGATCGAAACGCTCCGAAACAGCGGAATAGACCAAGACCAGCAGTACCAAGCCAATGATCACGTAAAGGTAAATACGATTCGACATACCGTTGAGAGGCTACTCTGGTTTGAGTGTGCTTGTCTAAAATCTTTCAATTGCCAAATACCAAATGCCTGTGATGGGACTTACAAGGCTTTGGTGTCGACCACCAACCTCACCGATTCACTTTTGCGGCTTTGCTCTTCGCACGCATCGAATTAACAATCCTATTGATCTGCTGGTGCATAGATTCGCTGGTCGCTGGTGTCAGATACCTCATCGTGGAAGCCAGATCGCTGTATCCCATCAGCAGCTGAACCGACCTGATATCCATTCCGCCTTGCAGCAACTTGGTCGCAAACGTTCTCCGAATAGCCGAAACAGTTTGACGACCTGCAGCCGAAAGCCTGTATCTAAGAACGATCATTTCGACGTTCCTGCAACCAATCACGAAGTGCCTTGATCTCGTTGAACAACGGCTCTCCGCGATGTTCGGTTAGGGACTGTCGGGATTGCCCCTCGCCCCTCTAGTGCAATTGATTGCACCGTGTGGCTTCAGCAACCGAGCGCGTGTCGGGATGTCCTCGTTTATTCCTTCAGCTTCAATTTCCCCTTGTTCTCTTCAAGGAACTCACGCAACTCCTGCGCTTTGTCCAGCAGTCGAACCCACTGCTCGTAATAGAGGGTGACCGGAAAGCGGCCAAGCCCGTAGACGCTGACGCCGCCTTTGTCACTCACCTTGAACGACATGCTGCCCGTGCGCTGCTGCTTGGCTTCGAGTTCGGCCAGTTTTGCTTTCAGTTCTTCGTAGGTCGGTTCGGTCATGACGTGCCTCCGCTCGGTATCGCTCTGAGTATTTCAGATTGGGGCTTTCCGTGGAACAACAGTGGGCCTTTGAGCCGCGCCAAATCGGCAGGACGGTCACTTACGTAATTCCGCAGCTACGGCTATACTCTCGCTTCACGAGGAAGCATGAACATCGTGACTAGAAAGACCGGAAGCATCCAAGGCTCTTCGAAACCGCGTCCAGCAGTTAACAAAAAGAACGCAACGAAGCCAATCGCGTAGACTGTGGAGCTCGACAATGACACGTACATTCGTCTCCGAGCGTTTGGAGCAATATAGCGAAAGACGTGGACAGCGATCAGTGGCTCTTCTTGCTGGTGGACGTCGATTCCTCCGGCAACGGTTCGTGAGGTAGTTCGCTTAGTGGATGATAGCCCATTACCTGAATGGTCATGCGCTTGTTGTCGAAGCGCTTTAGCAATGCGGCGTAAGCATCCGCTCGCAAAACGACATTACGACGCTTCAGCTCAGCCATGGCATAAGCGACAAGAATATCGGCAAACTTATTGGGCTCATTACAGCCCATGCGGATTGCGTCTTGCAAAAACCGTGAACTACCCGCCGTGATGAATTGGTTGCGCAACTCGCACTTCAGGCGCCAACCATCGAATTCGTATTGGGTTTGCTGTCGACTCGTGAATTGAACCATCGCCCGCCAGACCTTTAAGGAATCGAAGCTTGGTTCGTTCAGCAAGACTTCTTCGACGGTGCGAACGACGCCCTGCTCGTCGTTCATTTTGAGGATTTTTAGTAATGCCTCTGTCGCATGATCTGCCAAAACTGCCGCGTACGCCGTCCGTGAGTCGAGCACGAAGGAATCGTTGACAAGCTGTTGAGCAAACAAGCCATTCCTTACCGCATGCTGCGCTGCCAAGTAGTCGTGAATCGGACGGTGGACGAAACCCCACTTGTCCTTGATCTGCACAAACACCCCGTAGAACTGCGCGAGCTCCCGCAGTACATCGAGCGGCTCGATATCAGGGAACCCGAAACGCTCAAGCTCCGCCCGTACCACGCCTACTGCACGCCGCTCCGGAACGGATTCTATTTCGAACGAATATGCCAGTTTTCGAAGTATTGTTTGTCGCTGTGCGCCATTCAACGGCGTTGTCTGCTCGCGGGAACCACCTTTCTGTTGATCCCAGCGGAAAGCGAGTGCATTCAGCGCACTCTCAATCAGATCGGCGGAACCGCGAAGCTCTACTCCCGGAGTGTCCGCCTTCGTAATGCAAGCGAGTGTGAGCAGCAGCGGGTGCTTAAGCAGATCGCTGAGTCCGCGACGGTCTAGGTCGTGGTAAATCGTCTCCACGGCTGGCTTATCCAGATCAGGGCGCTCACATATCTGGAAATACTGCTGCATGAAGGTAATTTGATCTTCGGGACTGAACTCTGCCACCTGCACGCGCCGCGCACCCGTCAAAACGTAAATGTCGTAGTGATCGCGGCAGGTCAGGACATAATTTGCAGTCTTTTCCACTGACCAATTTGTTCAGAAGTCTGGAGACGTGGTGACGTTGCTCTGTGCTGATCTCGTCGTAACCGTCGGCTAAAACTAGCAGTCGCTTGCCCTTTAATTTTTTCGCCAGCGTTGCCGCCTTAGCGGTGAACTCCTCAAGCGCCGCGATTTCATCACTTTCTCGCAAAGTGAACAGCAATGGCGTCATAGTGTCGCTACTGGCTAATCGCTTGAACAGAGAATGCACAAACGTGGTTTTGCCGAAGCCTGCACCTGCAGTAACGATCGAATCGACCTTGTCATTTAGAAATGCGGAGACCGCCATTGCCTGCGGTTCAAGCGTGCCCCATGTGCGACCATTTTCGTCCGTCACCGTGCGTGAAAATGCCATTTGTAGGCGCGTTGGCTGATAGATGAGGGCAAGTGGCAGAGGCTGCCGCATACCCACCACCCAGACGAAGTTCGCAGCCTGTGCTCCATGCGCAGTACGCCGCTGCAGCCAGTCAAACAACGCGACTGACTCCGCATCTTTATCAAAGAACTTCCTGCACCGATCCAATAAAGCGGTGACTGTTTCCTTCACATCAGCCTCACAGCTCAATGTGTCACCAAACGCAGTTTTGTGTGAAATCTTCATGGTTTCTACGCGCAAGCACCACTAGGAACAGTCTACAACGTAGCACGTGCTCGACAGCGTGATTGCACCCTCCGTGCAAGGCTTTCGTGAGGGTCTCGGGATATTGCAGCTCATCAACTGGGGCTATACGAGAGTGAAATTGATTGCAGGAATTGACAAATTCAAAGATTTGCGCGTTTCCACCAAATCTACATCTCCTTTCTACATCAATTCGTGATTTCGGTGTCTCCAGAATGACCAGACGGCGCAGGATACATGCAGGGCGCGGGCGACGTGTCGCTTGCGATGGCGGACAACGTGAAGTGGTTCAAAGCCAGCGTCCCTGACAGCACGTCAACGATGACCCTCATTCAGAAGTTCATCGCATTCGTGGACAAGAATCCGAAGTACACGCTCGCATCAACGGCATTTCAGTTAATGCTTGATCAGGAGTTTTCGTGCTCGAAGTGAGCCAAGGCCAGAGCACTTCTCGAACCGCACAGGCAGGGTTATTGTGCGCGGGCGGCGGCCAAGTCATGAGCAAAGATTGCGTATATGCCAGCGGCGGCAACGATGAGGACTGCGAGAATGACAAAAAAGATTCGCCGCATGGCTATGCCAAGAACCCGGACTGTAGGAAAGGAGGCATCTGCGGGTGGGGTAGTATTTACTGCTTCCACCACACATAGGAAACGTAGGTTAAACTGGCCGCCGTAATGATCATGAGGATAGGAAGATAGCTGCTAAAAAGATCGTGCCAGTACGCTCCAATCGCAATTCCCAAGGCGAGCAATCCCCATTTGAAAAGACCGGTCTGCCACCATTTCAACGTGAACGTCTTGAATATATTCATACGTGCACGTTCCTTCGTAGGCTCATTCATGATTCTCCCCTGATTTCAAGCTGACTCACTACCAAGCGGTGTCCTAATTTGCCTTTTCTAGCGGATTCCACAGTCAATTCAGGGGACGAGAGAGCCATGTGTAGGAGCCATTTTCGTAGTGATGTGTAACGAATCTGAAAACTCGCGTTTTCTTCCATGGGATCATCCACGGCTGATAGTGGACAACGATGTAGATGTCAGCTCCCGAGAGAATCGCTCCCCCGGCCATGTGATCAAGATGCTCTGTGTTGATTGAGAACTTATCGTCCAGATCAAGACTGTGCCCGTTCCACTGTGGCTTAGTGAACTGAAATATATCTGGTCTAGGTTTAAGCGGCGGTCGATTCTGTTCGTCGAACTTCACTGGCATGGTGTCGGACTCGATTATGCCGAAGCCGGCACCGACATCACGTAGCGGAAAGATGCTCTCGTTTTTGATGGTAAAGGAGGATGTAAATGGCTGGGTTTGATCAACAGGGTCGGTTGCGGCTACGGAAACCCGTGGCACGAATGTTATTAAGGCAGCGGCCACTCCGGGAATGCCTACCACAAAAGCTAGGACTTTCCACAGACGGTTACGCCGAGGCGGTTTCTTGGCTTCAGGCTTTTGCAATTGCCGTTCCAGTGCTCTGCGGACTGTACGGTTTATTCTTGTTTCTTTGGACATAATTCAGGCATGAGCAATTCAAATTAGGACACTACCCACTACCAAGCTGCGGCATGAAGCTTCCAACGTCAGGGTTTTAATGTCAATCTTCATGCTGCGCTCCTTTCAGGCGAACTCGGCTTGTCACTGTGAGGCACGCGGGACTTACGGGACGCCAATTCACGTTCAACCTCCTCATTCACCTGGGCGGAGGCGGATCGAATAAAGCCGCGTTATTCCTTCAGCTTCAATTTCCCCTTGTTTTCTTCAAGAAACTCCCGCAATTCCTGTGCTTTGTCCAAGAGCCGAACCCACTGTTCGTAATACAGGGTGACCGGAAAGCGGCCAAGCCCATAGACGCTTACGCCGCCCTTGTCGCTCACCTTGAACGACATGCTGCCCGTGCGTTGCTGCTTGGCTTCCAGCTCTGCCAATCGTGCTTTCAGTTCTTCGTAGGTCGGTTCGGTCATTTTGCTTTCACTTTCGGCTTATTAGGATGCGCTCACATGGAGTAGGTTGGACAACCACTTTTGGTACGCTCTCCGATCAGGAGGGTACTCCAAATCTTCCAGCTTTTCCCCCCGTGATTGCATATATTGAAAAACCTCATCCTCAAAACCCTCATCGGTATTAGCGTCTGGGGGATCAGGTTCTGCAAAGATTTCATCATCGTAGTTTTTTCTCACTTGCCTCCTCCCGCAACAGGCCCACCCACCGTTTGTGCAATCAATTGCACGCCCTCATGCTTGCTGAACGTTTTGCTGTTTACTTAGCCACTTTGCATACTTCTTGCGTTCCTTTAAATCCAGAATATCCTCCGGCTTCCAGCCCTCATATTGATAAAACTGAAACACTTCATCCTCAAATTCCGGGCTGGTATTCCCGCTACTAGGATCAGGCTCTGCAAACATTTCATCATCGTAATCTTTTCTCATGCCTCCTCCTTGGCTAATGCGCGTTCACGAAGACAAGGATTGCAATCAATTGCACGTATCGTGTCCGCCCCTAGCAGTTCAAAGGGCCGCTTGTACTTGAACGGTCTGGCTCGCAGCCAAGCGTCGTGCAGACTCTGTAGATATCACTTTTTGTCCGGCCTAAAGCCTCACCAATTTCACCGTAAGAGTCTCCTTCGGCACGCATCTGGCGGATGGCTTTGGCATCGCGGTCACGATCTCGCCGAATTCGGGGACGACCCAGCTTTTGGCCTTTGCTGCGGGCATGAGCTAGACCTGCCTTGACTCGTTCCCGAATCAATTCACGCTCAAACTCGGCCATTGCGCCAATAATGTGGAACATCAGCTTTCCTGCAGGGGTGCTCAGGTCGAGGTTGTCGCGCAACGCAACGAAGGCGCAGCCCACTGCATTCAATTCAGCCAGTGCATCGACAAGATGACGAAGGCTGCGGCCAAAGCGATCCAGTTTCCAAACGGCAATCACGTCCACTTTGCGCGTCTTGGCAAGCCGCATCATTGCGTCGAGTTGAGGACGGGAATCTTTTGAACCGGACACGCCCACGTCTACGAACTCGCCCGCTACCTGCCAGCCACGCTTCGCGGCAAATTCTCGCAACTCGGTCAATTGCATTTCGGGGTCTTGGCCTTTGTCCTTCGTGCTGACTCGGGCATATAGCGCGACTTTCATGGAAGTTCTCCCACTTACAATCGTATCAGAAAACAACTGATTTCTGAGACACCAGATGTACAAAAAACACGCCTACAGACTCAGATACTTAGCGATGTGTCAGCAAAGGGGTTTTCTGAAACGCTGCTCGGAGCCTGCTTGGGAGGGTTGAGGCCACTTTACATTCGACAGCCGCTCTCGAGACTATTATGGGCGATTGCGAGGCACTCTCGATGAGATCACGGAGGTGGAAGGGGCTTCAGAAAGGGGCATCAACCGGCGAGGCAGGGTGAGCAAGAGGTTCCTCCGGTGCAAGTGATAGGCCGTGCTGCTCAGCTCATTCTTCGCTAGCCCCGCCGCTCCATGTGATAGGCATTGGAAGGCGATTGACAAAGCCCTCGAAGAATTGGAAGTCGCTGTTACTCCAAAGCAAGAACTTGAGATTGTTATTGCGGCGCACTGGCTTCACGTCCGCTCGGGAGAGATTCCCTGACCACATTTGCTCATCTTCACTAAATCTGCCGATCTGAGTCACCAAGGCGAATGCGGTTCGCGGCTCAACATACCAACGGATTGTGTCTGCAACCCGATAAGCAAGTGCCGTGTGATTTTGGTTGGTTTCGTGCTCGGACTTTGTGACAAAAAACCGCTTTGCCTCCTCGTTCGAGATAGTTGGTAGTCGTTCCGTGATCGAGGTGCGGTTTGGCGGTTTGTTGATCATTGGGAAATCGACAACGTAGGTTCGGACGAGTTGTTCTATACCGTCGTCGGAACGAAAGATGTGAAACTGTACCGCCCTGATGTCAATGTGTTTCTCTGACAGGTAGCGGATGATGCGGTGCGTACTCTCATCGATATCGGTTACGACTAAGAGAATCGAGTGATCTTCGGTGTTAAGCTCCGGCAACTTGAAGAATTTTTCACGAAAAGCGTTCTTGAACGCTTGTTCAGAACCGAAATGCCGTGCGGCAATTTGGTTGATTTCCGAGGCAGTGCGCGCTCTGATCCATGATGCATAGTCAAGGGCTTGGCCAGTGACCTGCCTAGAGGCGAGACCGCGTTTAAGCTCGACAATTGATAGCCTGCCTTCGCCATCAATGCAGAGGAGGTCGATGATCTTATTGGAAGACGTGTGGACTTGCCGTCCGATTAAAAGCAAATTCGGATCGAGAATTTCTATCTCATCTGCGATCCAATTTTCGATGCGCCTCTCAAGAGAAAGCTTAGCCGCCTGAATCTCCTGCAGTTGATCATTTCCGCCTATTTTCCACAGCCGCACACGTTCTGCCATCGACTCACCGCCATCTCTCAAATGTTCAGGAACCAAGCCTCGTCTACGGTGAAAACCTGCACCGTCTTGGTTTGAACGCCAATGCCCAACTCCTTCAACTTATCGGCAAATTCCGTTCCATCGAGGAGGTCGATTGGAGGTGCCCCGTCCCGAGTCGCTTCCTTCACTGCCGCCGGGGAGAAGGTACCTGTTGTTATGAACAAGCCCTTGTCTGCGCGTCCCATCATGGCTCCGCGAAAGTCTCTCATCTCACCTGCCCCAACTGAGCCTTTGTATCTTTTGCATTGGAAAAGCACATGAAAACTCATCAAGCCATTTATGCGGGCGATTCCGCGCCCGTCAATTCCCCCGTCGCCACTTCTGCCTGTGACCTCGACTTGGGTGAAACCTGATTCCCTCAGCACCCGCTGAACGAGCCGTTCAAATGCCGCCGGGGTAAGCTTCTGGGTCAGGATCACATGCAGTTGTTGCTGCCACGCCTGTTCCTCCGACGCTTCGGCACTATGTGAAATGTCAGCCTCAGCATTACTGCCTTGCTTTTCGATTGCGCTCGCCTTTTCCTTCTTGTCGAGTGCACGCACAAAATGGACAACTTTTTGAGGATCGAGGTTCTTAAGTTCCTTCGCTTTCTGGTTCAAAGACCAGATGCCTCTAGAAGAATTTTCCAATACCCCATATTTTTTCAGGTAGGTTCGTGCCCATGCGAGGCGATATGCAATCTCAGTCTGATTACTTTTTTCGGCGTCGTGCAGTTGGGCAATCATCTCGTCGGGAAATTTTTCGAGTTCCACAACCTTATCGTAGATTTCTTCAATAGAACCTGACCCCCCAAGCTCCTGTAACGCCCGGAGCAGAGGTTGCATGAGCTGATCAAACGACACGATTTTGGAGGTCATTCATTTCTCCGGAGTTAGGTTCAACCGTCAGCCTTGATCGGCTGGAATCGAGATTCAGGGTATCACCGCAGCCACTCATGACGACAGCTTTGCAATTGATTGCACTGCCGCCCAGTTGGCGGGCACTCCATGTCTTCCCTTCGTCAGGGCAAATCGCTACTCAATCTACATGTCCTAATCCCTTAAAAGTGTGATCGGGAGACGACGGCAAGCACGCATTTCCCGCAAGAAATCGACGGACAGTTACGCAGTGCAGACAGCCTTGGTCGGATCAAATCGTCAAGACCTACACACTGACCGTGCGGGCAATCATCGACTCGCCGTAGTTGCGGTTGACATGTATAAGGGAACGCATCGACATCAGCAAACATCACCGTACCGTAGTGGTTCGCACCTCTTCTAAATGAGCACTACGGGCGGCGATATCACTTGCCTGCTCCCGGGCACCGATGCATAATAATTGTGCTCTCCTCTAAGTTGTAGTAAGGATTGCGATATGCGGCTCTCGTCGCTTCGACTTTCTTGCTTCTCAGCTGTTCTCCTCGGCTGCTTCTCACCTGCCTTCGGCGGGGACAGAGAAGTCAAACTCCAGACAATTCCTTCTGGTGCATCAGCGAGGATTCGACGTGCTTGAATGGTATGGAGGACATGACCCCGACAAAGGAGATATTCTCGTCGGCAAGTTTGAAGAATACGGCATGCAAGACATCTATGACAAAACAGCAGATGACAACACCACGGTATGGGTAGAGGAGTACTTGCTGTCGAAAGAGTCCGCCTTAGAAAAGCTCGTGGAAGCCTGTGAATGATAAGCATTGGCGGATGATCGCAGCCGCATGGGGTGTGACCTCGCTGCTGATGGCAGAGTTATTTTGAGCTTCGTGTCGAAGATCACCGGGCACGCTGCGTTTGCAATTGATTGCACGCTCGCCCTCTTGGCGGGCACTCCATTTCCTTCCCTTCGCCTACGACAATCCACACCCAATCTACATGATCTGATCTGATAAAAGTTTGACCGAGAGACGGCAGCAAGCGCGCATCTCAAGCAAGGTACTGAGGGAAAGTGAATGAATAGCTAATGGAGAGACCTTATGTAGTGTCTCCCCCACCAAGGCGGCTGCCGTTGAGAACTCTGGTGTTTTATGTGAGCCAAATCGCGTTGTCCTAAGTCGTGTGTTTGCGTTCCTGATGCGATCAATGATTTTCCGTTGTCACGTGGTCTTACAATGCTGGCATGAGCACAACTGGTGACGACTCGATGCCGAAACAGGCCCCACTCTCGCTTTTGACCTCGTTCCGAATCGTTCTCAGCGCGATCAGCTATATCGACCTCAAGACTAATTTAGAGGGCGAAGGCGGTTGGATGTTGCCCATCATCTCCCTTATGAAGTATGCCGATCAAGATGAGGCGATCGTAGACTGTGCGCGAGCAGGGGTAACAGCGTTTCTAAAATTGTCTGCCTTTAGGAAAGAGAAGAACGAAAGACACAAGATCAGACTCGCAATCGTTCGCAAAGAAGAGGAAAGCGATTATCCGGCAACGAATGCCCATCACACCGCCAGCCTCTGGAATATGCTCGATGTGACGCTGACAGACGTAATTGCGGTCTTACTCGCGTCCCATCCGGATACGCTCAAGCATCGCACTTTCAGGAGGATTAAATTAGGTATTTCGGACTTTGAATATCTCACGAGAGTTCAACGTATGAGAAAGGTGGTTGGCGAACTCAAGAAGGCTCTCAGAGACGCCTCACAACAGTCGCATTGTGGCGTCGCAGTTTACGAAGAGATTTTTGCTTTGCTTGGAGTCAAAGATTCGAGTGATTGCGCCCAGTATAGAAAGCAACTAACTGAGTTGAAGGCGATAAGGAACATAGTGGTGCACAACATGTCCTTTGTCGATGATCAGTTCACTGAGCAGTGCCCGTGGATACAAGCAAAACCCGGCTCGGAGTACAAGGTCACGAGTTCGCAGTACAAAGAACTGAGTAACGCCGTGAGCGGTTATATCGCATCGACGTATGAGAGACTGCTGGAACGATTTCCGCCTAAATCGGTCACAGCCACTTGGTTGAAGGCTTTGTCTGGGGATAATTCAGGGTGAGAGTTCGTAATTGGCAGGTCACGTCACAACATTCGCTCAAACTCTACCCAGTCAGCCATTTTTGACAGGTGTTAGGGTTATTCCCGACTCCCACTTTTGTTGGACTGCAATCCGCAAGCCTATCATAGGCGCGATGCTATCGAAGTCAATCGCAGCGGAACCTTCACAGGGGTACCTGCATCGGTGACAGGGGTAAATTCCCACTGTTTGACCGCGTCCTTCGTAATACAGACATCGACCCTACCGACTCCGAGAAAATCCGCAAGGTCATAGCGGATAGCCTGCAGACCGATCCTGGCGTCAACACGCTGCTACAGTCGATCGTCGGGTATTCGCTGATCCAATGGTGCGAAAGGTGGACGTCCCTCCAAAAACCCAGGCCTTTCGTCTGGATTGCCACAGAGTGAAGCCAGAGAAAGCTCTGCAGTTCTCAGTATTCAGTCTTCTACTGATACAGGTACAGGTACAGGTACTGGTACAGGCAAGCAGGAGGATTCAACAGGAGGTGAACAGGAGAATAACCGTAAACCCATACTGTCTACCGATACAGATACGGTTCTCGTCGGCGACTGGGCTGACCAGTTGAAGAATTGGTGGCTCGTGCTGAACTGGAACTTCGGCGTGCCGTGGCGCGGCTGGGAAATCTTTTCCGAATACGTGGACCTCGGCATCTCCGGATCGAAGGAGTCACGCCCGGAACTCAATCGCCTCATGGCCGACGCTCACAGGCGGAACTTTGATGTAGTGCTTTGCTGGAAAGTTGACCGCTTCGGGAGGTCGCTGAAGCACCTCGTCAACGCGCTCGCTGATCTTGACTCCTACGGCGTGGCCTTTGTCAGCCTTCGTGACAACTTGGACCTGTCCACCCCGTCGGGGCGGTTGATGTTTCAGATCATTGGTGCGATGGCAGAATTTGAGCGATCGTTGATTCAGGAACGTGTCCGGGCCGGACTGCGCAATGCGAAGCTCAAAGGGAAGACGCTGGGAAGGCCTCGGCGAATTGTCAATGGCGACGAGATGGCGCGGCTGCGAGAGCAAGGGGCGAGTTTTCGCGAGATTGCGAACGCAGTTGGTGCGTCCCCCGGTACGGTTCGCACGCGGCTTCTGTGTGGATGATTCAAGTGTCGTCGCTTGATTTGACGCGACGATCAAGTGCATTACTTCCGTGTAGCCCGTCATTCGTCCGCTGCCAGTCGCGAGCGATTCTGAATTGTTTTCCGCGGCAGCCTCTCCCACTCAATCAACCCAACAACCAGAACTCGCCAGAAGATCGTGATGAAGAGCAACGCATCCAGCGATACAATATCCCCAATGCCCATGCAACAGAGTTACCAGCATCAGCGGAGCTTGCGTTTCATCAGGTTCAGTTGGGGAAGGCTATTCATAGTGCTGGTCGTGGTTGTTGCCGCGGGAATCCTTCTTGCCGGTAGACAATTGACCAGGCCAAGGTCTGGAAATATCCGCCAGCAATTGGATTCCGCCTTAAGGGCCACTGTAGGGCAGGGCAAACCCATCCGGAATGCGGCCTTATGCGTCACCAAGGGAGATGGCTCCTTCACCTGGTGCGACGCAGCCGGCGTCGCCAATCAGGATGGCAAGGTACCCATGACTGCAGCTACTCCCTTCTATATTGCTAGTATTACCAAGCTTTTTACGGCAACCGCCATCATGATGCTGCATGAAAAGGGCCTGATCGCGCTGAACGATCCTATGGCGAAATACTTGCCGGAACAGATGATCCATGGCATCCAGATCTATCAGGGCCATGATTATTCCCATGAGATCACGGTTGAGCAATTGTTAGCCCATACCTCGGGCATCCCCGATTATTACGACGAGAAAGGCAAAGATGGAAAAACGCTCTTCGAAATCTTCAAGGCCGACCAGCAGCGGAAGTGGACCGTGGACAAGGAGATTGCCCGGACACGGGATGAAATGACGCCGACGTTTGAGCCGGGCGCGAAAACCTTCTACAGCGATACGAATTACCTGCTATTGGGCAAAATCATCGAGGCCAAAACAGGGAAACCACTGCAAGAGGTGTTCGAAGAGCTTTTCTTTAGGCCGTTGGGCCTCAAGCATACCTGGTTGGTAGGTCTTTCGGAACCCCTGGGAAAGCCTACACCGACGCCTGCGGACGTATTTTCAAAGGACGAAAACATCACCCAAATGCGATCGAGCACATTTTACTGGGCCGATGGCGGCATCGTATCAACCCCGCAGGACTTGATCTTGTTCATGCAAGCCCTTCAACAAGGCCGCCTTGTCCAGCCAGATACGCTCAAGAAAATGCACCAGTGGAAGCCGTTGTCGAACTCTGGGATGCCGTTCCAATATGGCTACGGGACAATGGAATTTGTCATCCCCTCGTTGATCAACCGGCTCGCCAAAGTGCCCCCCATCTGGGGCCACTCCGGTTCAATCGGCTCGTTCCTGTACTATGCCCCGGACCTGGATCTCTACATGGCCGGGACCATCGACCAGGAGAACAGCAAGACCGCCCCGGTCGTGCTCATGATCAAGATCATGAAAGCGGCTCAACAGCAGAAATAAGGACAGAAGGCTAAGCAGGCTGGTGGCAGACGCTCGGGGGACGCTAATTATCCACCGGCCGGGGGCTCCAGGTCGGCTCTGCCTCTGCCTTAATACGGCGAAGGATCTGGCTGGATTTCGCTGTTTTCCGTCAGGCTGATGCTTCCGGGAGTTCTGGTTCTCTGTTGGCCGCCCAACGCCGAGCCAGGGGAGGCAGACCAAAGCGCTGATAGACGGCGGTTTAGACGAAACAACGGTGGGGGGCCTTCCAAACGTCCCAGGGTCTTGGATTGGGGTTGTGCCTGGATGGTCGGCCAACCGTCAGTTACCCTTCAGTAAACAGCATGGAACCGGGCAGAAACCCCACTGTACCAGGCAGCAGATTGCCTCCGGTGACAGCATTGTTGGGTCAACCCCTGGTCGGCAATGTTTTAGCGTAGCAGTATCTTTTGTCCATCCTCGCGTAGTAAGCCATCTGGCCCGATATGGCGGTAAAGGGTCTGGCGGGTAACGCCCAACTCCCTGCAAAGCTCGCTGACGACCGTCTGCCGTTGCCCCATCGCGGCCATGGCCAGGCGCAGTTTGGCGGCTGTCATCTTGTACTGGCCGCCGCCCTTGCGCCCGCGTGCGCGGGCCGACGCCAGGCCCACCTTGGTACGCTCCGAAATAAGCTCCCGTTCAAACTCCGCCAGGGCGGCGAAGATGCCGAATACCAGCTTGCCTTCCGGAGTTGCTGTGTTGATCGATGCTCCATGTCCGGTGAGTACCTGGAAGCCGACACCTCTGGTTGTCAGGTCATGCACCGTGTTGATTAGATGGCGCAAATTGCGGCCCAGACGGTCGAGTTTCCAGACCAAGAGCCGATCACCCTTCCGCAATGCCTTCAGGCAAGCGGTCAAGCCGGGTCGTGCATCGAGGCTTCCCGACGCCAGGTCTTCATAGACATGGTTGGCATCGATACCGGCGGCCAGCAACGCATCCCGTTGCAGATCGAGAACTTGGGAGCCATCCGCCTTGGAAACCCGCATATAGCCGATCAACATCGTGTCACCTGAACGAACGTTTATGTGACTGTCGCCAACCAGGCGTCACGTAAGCGAAAATGTGTCACCTGACCAGTCACATGGTCAGTGTATCGTAAACCATAGGCAATTGTAGCCATATTACGCGCCGTTGGCGTACTCAACCTCGTTTTCAAGGGATTGCTCCATGCGTGGTGACCGCAGTCAACGACTGACCATTCTTTCCGAGGCCGAGAAGCTTGCGCTCTATGGCCTGCCTGATTTCGACGACTTCCAGCGCGTCGAGTTTCTTGCCATGACCAACGCAGAGCGCGATCTGGCGTTACGACGTGACGGTCTTCTTGCGCAAGTTTATTGCCTGTTGCAGACGGGCTACTTCAAGGCCAAGCAGGCGTTCTTTCGTTTCTCTCTGCAAGATGTGCCGCCAGAAGATATTGCCTTCCTTCTGCAGCGGTATTTTCCTGGACAGGCACAAACCATGCAGCCTCTGCCCACCAAGGAATACTACGCCCAGCGCAATGAAATTGCGGCCCTATTTGGCTACCGGCTCTGGGCTAACGAAGACTTGTCAACGCTGTTCAATCAAGCGGCGTTGCTGGCCAGAGCAGATGTAACGCCGGCATTCCTTTTGACCGAGTTGATGACATTTCTGATCGGTCAACGCATCGTGCGGCCTGGCTACACCACACTGCAAACCATTATCAGGGATGCGCTCTCCGCCGAACGCCAACGTCTGGAGAAGTTGGTTGAAGAAGCCCTCGACGCCACTGCGCGAGACGTACTACAAAAACTTTTGGCGCATGAGAACACGCTGTCCGAACTGGCGGCCATCAAACAAGACGCGAAAAACTTTGGGCACAAAATGATGGTCGCGGAGCGCCAGAAGCGTGCGACGTTGGCACCGCTCTACGCGATGGCAAAAGCGCTGTTACCTCGCCTCGACATTTCGCAGTTGAACATCGCTTACTACGCCAGCCTAGCCAATTTCTACACAGTCTACGACCCGCGCCGGCTCAAATCCGGCCAATGCAACCTCTATCTGCTTTGTTACGTCTGGCAGCGCTATCGCCAACTCTCCGACAATCTGGTCGATGCGTTGGGCTACCACATGAAGCGGCTCGAAGACGACACCAAGGAAACCGCCAAC
>PLWX01000244.1 GCA_003151155.1 Acidobacteriaceae bacterium | reverse complement strand
TGTGCGCCGGAGTAATCGATGCCTACGTAACGCCGAAACTTAGTCATTGGTCACAGATCATTTCAGCGCCGACGCTCTAGGTCAATGGGTCGCTGCACAACGCCCAAGAGGTGAAGCCGCTCGTCGGGTACATCGATGTGAATCCCGCCTCGGCTCCATCGCCGGAGATCGTTTGCGGCTTCTTCCAGTGCCTCAGGTGAAGCTCCAAGAGATGCGAAGAGGCGCATCAGAGTTTGCTCACTCGCTACATCCCGGTACGGGCCAAGCCTCGTTCGGCAGTCCTCCGCCATGGTGTGGATCGACCACGTTTTTCGATGTTGGAAATTAACGATCAGGCGCACGGCAAGAGGTTAGCACCGGGGGCGGAGGAAAGTCAGGCGACGGGAAGCTAGTGTTTCCGAGCGGAGTGTCGCTGCTGGTGGCTTCGCAACAGCCTGTCAGTGGGCTCCTGAACCAACCAGCAGATGCTTCCGGCGACTACTAGAACCCAAGTCCAGATGGGCATCGCGTCGGTGAAGAAATACGACCCCAACAAAATCATTGCAACGACGAGGAACATCGAAGCGCCCCCACGTGTCGGCCCTGTATGTTGAGATGCCAGAAATGTCCAAGCGGAAGTCTGGGAAAGACATCGCCAGCGAAGTCCAGCAGTGTGACGAGTGCCCCAACCTCGTCAGCCGGGGCACCACTCACGATCACTGTGCCATTCGCATATTGGGATCACGACCGTCCCGGACAACTTCTATTTGGCCATATTCTTCTTTGTCCTTGGCATGGAAAACGTCGCACCAAGCCCGGCGCATCCTCGGGCTTTTCGTTTGTTCGCACAGTTTCACGTGATATCAGTCACCGCCCAACTCCCTGTCTTCGATGCACGATATCTATGGAGGCAGCTGATGAAAGGCGATCCTAAAGTTATCGAACAACTCAACCACGCGCTGCACGGCGAGATGACTGCGATCCTGCAATACATGACGCAATCTGAAATGTGCAGCAACTGGGGCTATCCACGGCTGGCGGGGCTAACGAAAGCACGCGCCATCGAAGAGATGCGCCACGCCGAGGGTCTTATCGAGCGCATCATGTTTCTCGACGCCTTACCGCAGGTGACGGTCAGCCTGAAGCCGGAGATCGGCGCGAACGTGACCGAGCAGTTCAAGTTCGGGTTGAAGGACGAGCAGGGCGCGATCCACGAATACAACCAAGCTGCCAAGATTTGCGCCGAGGTGAAGGATCAGGGCACCAAGGCCCTCTTCGAAAGAATGATTGTTGACGAAGAGCACCACGCCGACTTCCTAGACGCGCAACTGCACGCGATCGAGGAGATGGGAATCGCCAACTACCTCGCGCAACAGGTAAAAGCGTAGTTCAATTCGCATTCAGACACGACGGGCGGCGTCCACATCGGAATTAACGCCGTCCGTCCCAGTATTCCTGCGATTCCGCTCGTCTCCCAACGGGCGTGACATCAATATGAATCCCGCCCCGGCTCCAACGCCGTAGGTCAGCCGCCTTCTGCCATCGTTACTTTGGGCACGTTGCCAAGGGGACAAAGCAGCAATACCGTTCCATTCAGCTCTCCTGAAAAAATGGCACATCCGGCCCCGCACTTGGAAATCTCAAAAGTGCGGGGCTCTCCTTTTGCAAATTTACTGCCCGATAGCGACACAGACACTTCGCCGCGAACGGATGAAAATGCAGCCAAGAATGTTTGTCCGTTGCCAAATGGGTTTATTCAACGCGATCTGCAACCGCATCAAGAAGCATCTTGAATTGGCGGAGGCGGAACTCAAGAAATCGTTTGATAGCGTCAGGCTTGTGCTTTTGCATGTGCGGTAAGTCCAACATCGCGGTTTCAAGATCGAAATCCGCGAACGCGGTATCCAAAGAGTCGAGCACCCTCGTGGGATAGCGCTTCTCCTCAGGAATGGCTGCGATCTGCTGCTCCGCTTCTTTCGTGCTTTTTCCAGATAGATCAGCGACGAAATATTCCCGATATGCGGGGTCGAGAGAGACTGAGAGAGCAGTTGCCAGTCCGGGCGTGAGTTCGAAATGTTTCAAGTCCTTCACCCGCATGCTCGTGACTCCAGCTTTCGGCTGACCGCAGCATTCTTTGTGTTTCTTGCCTGAGCCACAACCGCAAGGCGAATCAGGGTTCGTGCCGCCGCTCATCGTTCCCTCCGAAGGAGAATTTTATCCCCGTCGCAATCATTGCGCCCATTCTCACCGTGCAAAAGGGGCAGTCCGGTACATCAATGTGGTTCTGGCCCCGGTTCCATCTACGCAGGTCGTTCGCCGCTTCTTCCATCGCCGCTGGTGTCGCACCCAGATAGGCGAATAGTCGAACGTCACATCAGATGTTCAGCTGGCTCCAAAACTGATGTTGAAGAGCTTGGAACCGTTCGGAGTTCCAATATGGCAACCACAGGTGCCGCACCGTTCGGATCGCAACTTCTCCCCAGTCCGCACGAACCGTTGTGAATTGAGTGTTGCATTCTTCCCAATTGGCAGTCGTAGCAACGGAACAATGGCGCTCAAAAACATATTGCGCTGGCGGTTTGCCGTGAATCAGCAAAACCTTAGGCCTGACGTGCAGCAGCAGAAAGCGAATGCATTCCGTGCTTTTGTCGGTGAGCATTTTGGCGCGGCGAGTGGGCTGAAGGTAGAGGTTTGTTTCCAGACACCTCACGTTCGGGCTGACAAGCGTCTCGATGCGCTTACGGGTGGGGCTTATTTTCTCGCCCTTTTCCTTCAAATATGTTGGCATGAACTTCGTGCTCTTCAGCATCCCGTAAGAGTCGTCCCAGTAATCCCAAAAATCACCAACGCCAACGGTCGCGTTGATGCCGATTATGAATGCTTGCTGGGCGTAGGGCGAACCCTCGCATACGAACGGGCGAGAGCCCGGAGCCATATCCACCGCGCTCTTAAACGCAAGTCTGAAGTCTCGGGGCGGCTTTGAACTGTGGCGCATGACTGAATTTTACCGACGAGGCAAGGAAGCGGGTAATCTCTGCACAAATGATTCAGCGTTCGGAGAGCGGATGCCTCTTGCTCAACTCGATTAGGACTGGCCGCAGCGTAGCGTAGTCGGGCGCACAGGCGGAGAATGCGGCGTCGGTGATTGCCTTCATGAAAATCGAGCCGTACTGCGACTGGTGATCGAGCCAGCCACGGAGTTCTGGGTCTGTGGAGGCGGAATGTGGAGGTTTCGGCGATTCCATCTGAATGTTCCTTACTTAGGTTAGGTCAATCCCGCATGACGCTGACATTGAGGCATACGGCGGAAGGGTACCACCACGCCCGGCGTTGGCACAGTGGCGGATCGCGTCTGCAACTCTCGTCAGTCGTATGATCTCGTCATGACAGAACTCAAGAATCGAGTTGCGCTTGTGACAGGCGGCAGTCGGGGCATCGGAGCCGGGATCGCCGTGGCAATGGCTAGGACTG
>PLWX01000141.1 GCA_003151155.1 Acidobacteriaceae bacterium | reverse complement strand
TTGGCGTTGAAGGGAAAACGCTGCGCCATATAAAGGACGGCGGGAGTGAGAGCGGCGTAGATCCAGTACTCGAGGAAGATGCCGGCGGCGGTTTTCATGAACTCGCCGGGCATGCCGAGCTTGGTGCGGACCACGTAAGAATTCACACTCGCGATGAGCGCGAGGGAGGTCCAACCACCGAAGATAATACCGAGCCGAATGAATATGCGCTTCACGGAATTTGCCACATCATAATCCGAAAGTCGCTGGATCCCGCTAAGACTTTACGTGGTTTGCATCCTAAACGGCGGCTAGCACTTAGCGCTCAAGTCGGGGGACGAATCGCGCCAGACGGGGGACGAACAGCCGCTGACAGCAAACGCGGCGTGGAGTTGGTGACGCTTGGCGAGCGACTCGTCACGTGGGCTGATAGAGGGCGAGTTTGCTTGCTACTCTGCGGGCGAAGGAGGCAGGAGACGATGAGTCAGAAGCTAACGTTCCTTTGTATGTTGGCTGTCCTGGTATTGAGTGGGACGGAGGTGCAGGCTGCGGAAGGTCGCTGTAACGCGAGTGGCGATCAAGCGAATGTTGACAGACGGCGGGTACGAGAGTTCTTCCGCGAAGAAATTCGGGTCTCGCAACCGGACCAGACTATCTGCGCTTGCGTGGAGTTGTATTTACGACTGCAGCGAGAACAGGATCGTGGGGACGGCGTTCGCGGGTAAGAGCGAAGAAGCGGCAGCGGACGACGTCGGTACGCCCAAGTACGCGCAATTCTTTTGTATCGGCGCCCTTCAGATCGGGGAGAGGGAAGGTGCCTAGACCTTGGCCGGCGAAGGCGAGGAGGTCGTCGTAAGAGTGGAAGGTACCAGAGATCTGGGGAGAAAGCTTTTGGGAGCGGAACCACGATTGAAGTTTCCCGGCGAGTGGTTGAGTGGGAAAAAGGAAGGGGCGGGCGTCGAGGGAGCGCGGGAATTTGGCTGGGGTAGAGCGCTGGCGTTTGCACTCAACAAAGAGCGTGCCGCAATCGAGAAGCAGGTGCGCGTGGGCTCCATGGTTTGGCGGCGGGGTGGTGGTGAGGACGAGGTCGAGCTTCCCTGCCAGCAATGCGACGACGAGGTTCTCCGGGGAGTCGTGCCGAATTTCGAAGACCGGACGCGGATTCGAACGGAGTGCGGGGGCGAGCAGGTGGAGGACGATGTTTGCACCGACGCCGGAGTCCACGCCAATTCTTAGAGTGGCGGGACGGGAGACGGGGACGCCTTGGAGGGAATCTGTGAGCTCACCGCCGAGGGCGAAGATTTTCTCTGCGTAGGTGTAGACGGTGTGGCCGGTTTCGGTGAGAACGAGCGAGCGGCCGACGCGATCGAAGAGCTTTCGATTTAAGCCGCTCTCCAGCAGGCGGATCTGTTCGCTGATGGTGGGCTGCGTGAGTTGAAGTTCCGCGCTGGCCTTGGAGATGCTGCCGGTCTTTGCTACTTTCCAGAAATAGAGCAGGTGGTGGTAGTTCAGTCCATCCATAGGTTTTCCCGATGCAAAGAATCCATACTATCGGATTTGGCCGAGCGGGAAATTCACAGCACGGCGGATTCGTGGATCATGCGATCTTCGGCGAAGCGGGCCAGCGTCAGTTGCTCGGCGTCGATGAGTTCCGTTGTTCCCTTCAGGATCAGGTCGGAGAGAATCTTGCCTGTCGCGGGTGCGTGCATCACGCCGTGACCACTAAAGCCGTTGGCGAGGAAAAAGCCGGGGACTTCGGGAACACTGCCGAGAATCGGATGATGATCGGGGGTCATCTCGTAGAGGCCTGCCCAGCCACGCTTCGGGTTGATCGCCAAATTCTCGAAACAGGGGACGCGATCGGCGGCATGGGTGAGAACCTTTTCGACGAATGCGGGATCGAAGTCGGTATCGAAGCTGCGCGTTTCCTGCGGGTCGGCCCAAGCCAGAAGAAATCCAAGGCTCTCGGGACGGAAATGGAAGCCGGTGGTCATGTCGATGATCATCGGAGCGGTATGGGGAAAATCAGCGAAGGGTTCGGTGGGGAGCAACATGCGGCGCAACGGTTCGACGGGGAGATCGAGGTTGACGAGTTTTGCGACGGAGGCAGACCAAGCACCGGCGGCATTCACGACGGTGCGGGTGGCCACTTTTCCGCGCGATGTTTGTACTTCGCAGATGCCAGAGGAGTCGGTGAGGAGCGCATGGACCTCGGCACCTTTCCAGAGACGCGCGCCGCGCTCGCAGGCATTGGCCATGAAGCCAATCATGGCGCTGTAAGGATCGACGAAACCATCCGTCGAACAGAAAGCGCCGCCGAGAACATCGTCGGTGCGCAACTGGGGAAACTGTTGGGCGATCTCGGCGGTGGTGAGCATGGAGGCGGAGGTCAGGCCCAAGGCTTTCTGTCGCGCCTGGTTGGTTTGCAGATAGTCCAGATGCGCGGGGCGCGTCGCTAAGAAAAGATAGCCCTGGGGACGATAGCCGGCAGGCAGGCCGAGGCGTTCGTCGAAGCTCGCATAAAAAGGAATCGAGTAGAGCGACATCTTAATGTTGACGTCGGTGGAGAACTGGGCGCGCACGCCTCCCATGCTCTTGCCGGTAGAACCCTTGCCCTGCTGGGTTTCGCGCTCGAGGACGAGAACGTCTTTGCAACCGGCCTCGACGAGATGCCAGGCGATGCTGGAACCGACAATGCCGCCACCGATGATGACAACTTCAGCGCGATCCATGGGGAAGCTCCCGAATGGCGTACTCATCGTAGCGGAAGCGAAGGCGATTCAAAACGGCAAATCGTTGGCTGTTGAAATTGCGGACAACCGGTAGCGGTGAGGTTCCATCGCTCTCGCCGCTCAGCAGGACGGAGGTTCACGCGACGGCGAGTCTCGAGTTACAAATTCTTACGCGGGGATCCCGAAAATAGCTCGGATTTGAAAGGGGAATCGAACTGTTCCTGCGGGGATATTCTGCATCCAACCGGGTTGGAAAGTGGACGTTCAAGTATGGTGCGTAAACTGATTTTCATCGTCGCGGGGGTCGCGCTGCTGCTCGCGGTTTGTGTTGGGGCGTTCGTCGTTCCGCGTTGGCCTTTCCGCGAGAACGACCTGAAGCAGCGAATTGCGGCAGCCACGGGATCGACCGCGGAATTTGGTGGCTTCCGACAAGTTTTCTTCCCGAGCCCAGGGTGCGTGATCGAGAAAGTCACGCTAACCCCGAAGGATCCCGGCCATCCCAAAGTGCAAATTCAAAAGTTGGTCATCAACGGCCTGTATTCCGGATTGATTGGGCAGGAAAAGCACCTGCACTCACTGGAGTTGGTAGGGTTGCGAGTCGTCTTCCCTCCTCGTGGCGAACAGAAAGAAGACGGGCAGGATTCGGGCGCGCAATCGAGCGATATTCATTTTGACGAAATCCGTGCACAGAACTCACAGATCGTTTTCCCGGGGGATGCGAAGCACCCGGAAACAGAGTCGTACGACATCTATCAATTGCTTCTCAAAGATTATTCGCCGGGAAAGGCAATTCACTTCAACTCGGTGCTGCGCATCCCGGAACCACCGGCCGAGGTGGAAATTGCCGGCGACTTCGGTCCTTATTCGAGCAATGACCCGGGAGCGGCGCCTTTGTCGGGGTCGTTCACGATGAAGCATGCGGACCTGTCGAAGTTTCACGCGTTCACCGGAACGCTTACGGCGCAGGGAAAGTTCGAGGGGAAACTCGGAGCGCTGAAGGTGAATGCGGTTACGAATGCTCCCGAATTTGGTTTGACCGATACCGGACACGCAATTCCGCTGCGAACCGATTTCTCTGCCCTGGTGAACGGCACCAATGGCGATATCAAATTCGAACCGGTTCATGCACTTCTAGGGGAGACAAAGTTAGGCGCACAGGGGCAGCTCGCCTCCGATCCGACCGGACACGGCAAATTGCTGACAGTTGATATTTCTTCCGACGAAGCGCGCATTCAAGATTTGATGTATTTGTTCGTGCATGCCAAGGCTCCGCTGCAGGGGGCGACGCGATTCCAGGCGAAAGTGCGATTGCCAAACGATTCGCGACCGTTTGAGGAGCGCGTGGAGATGAAAGCGCACTTTGGCATTAAAGGCTCGCATTTCACCGCGGCAAAGACACAACAAAAGGTGGGCGAGTTGAGCGCGAGCGCACGCGGGAATCCGAAGGATGATGATCCGCCGACAGTGGTTACCGATCTGCTGGGGGATGTGGACCTGAAGAATGGCACCGCGGCGTTCTCTCGGCTTTCTCTGCGAGTGCCGGGAGCCAGCGCGGTATTACACGGTAACTACAAGCTGGAGAGCCACGCGGTCGATCTGCATGGCACGCTGCAAACGGATGTAAAACTGTCGAAGGCGACGACCGGATTCAAAGCATTTTTGATGAAGGTGGTGGAGGCGGCAAAAGCGAAGAAGAAGGAAGGCGCGACGGTTCCGGTGAAAGTGTCGGGGACCTACGAGAAGCCAGAATTTGGCCTCGATGCGACATCGGAGAAATAAGGAACGGGCCAACCGACGCTGCAGGCGCCAAGAGACCGACGATGCCTCTGGTTCGCGCCTATAATGGGGAGTTCCTAGCGGTGTCCGGAACGACCCTATGTCATCCAAGCCACAGGGCGATCGCTCGTCTGCGAAGAAGCGCGCCGCGCTCGGACGACAAGAAGATTCTGCATCTGCCGTACCCGAACGCGGCACGTTTCCAGTAGTCGGGATCGGGGCTTCCGCGGGCGGCCTGGAATCGATCATCACTTTGTTGAAAGCGCTGGCGCCGGATCTTGGCATCGCCTACGTGCTGGTTACGCATCTTGATCCGCATCGTGAGAGCGCGTTTAGCGAGATACTCAGTCGAGTGACCGCCATGCCGGTGATGGAAGTGGTGGACCAGATCCCGGTGCAACCGGATCACGTTTATGTCATTCCACCTAACGCCTGTCTTGTGATCGATCATTCGGCCTTGCACTTGTTGCCGCGCGACGAAAAACAGAGTGTGAGCGTCACGATCGATACCTTCTTCCGTTCTCTCGCCACCGACCAAGGCAAGAACGCGATTGCAATCGTGCTCTCCGGAACCGGGTCTGACGGAACACTAGGGCTGGGCGCGATTAAGAGCGAAGGCGGGATCACTTTCGCGCAGAGCAGCGAGTCGGCGAAATATGATGGGATGCCATCGAGCGCGATTTCAGCCGGGCACGTGGATTTCGTTTTAGACCCGGAAGGGATTGCCGGAGAATTGGCGCGAATCCGGAATCATCCTTACGTTGCCGGTGAGGAAGCGCGAGAGGTTGAGCGGGACGATGCATCGCGTGAGGCACAACTGGGACAGGTGTTCCAGTTGCTGCGCCGCCTGACGAAGGTAGATTTCTCCGATTACAAGCAGCCTACAATTCTGCGTCGCATGCGGCGGCGCATGGTGCTGCACAAGATCGAAGATTTTCCGGAATACATCGCGATGCTGCAAACGCATCGACAGGAATTGGCTGCGCTATATCACGACCTGCTGATTAACGTAACCAGCTTCTTTCGGAATCCGGAAGCCTTCGATGCGTTGCGGCAGATTGTTTATCCCGCGATCCTGGAAGCGCACAAGAGAGATTCGGCAGCGATACGGGTATGGGTTCCCGGATGTTCCACCGGCGAAGAAGCCTATTCGCATGCAATCTCCCTGGTGGAATTTCTCGTTGAGCAGCATATCGATATACCGATTCAAGTTTTTGGCACCGATTTAAGCGAAACGGCGATTGCGAGGGCTCGCGCCGGCATCTTCGGGCAGAATATGGAAGCTGACGTAACCCCGGAACGATTGCGTCGTTTCTTCCAGACGAACGAATCTGGTTACCAGATCAGTAAATCGATCCGCGATCTATGTATTTTTTCGACGCAGAATGTTTTCAGCGACCCTCCGTTCTCGCGCATGGACCTGGTCAGTTGCCGAAACGTTATGATTTACCTGGGGCAGGCGCTGCAGAAGCGGGTAATCCCAATTTTTCATTACGCCCTGAATTCCAACGGGTTCCTGATGATTGGAAACACAGAAGGCCTGCTGAGCGCGGGTTCCGATCTGTTTGAGACGGCAGACAAGAAACAGAAGATTTATCGCAAGAAGCTCGTGCCGACGCCGATCACATTTGGATTTGCTATCGGCCAACGCGACTCTCAAGTCCAGGAAAGCGAGCGTACCGTGCCTAATTCGAAAGTCCCAGAACCTCTCAAGGCGCCTGCCGATCTGCAACATGAAGCGGACCGTTTGCTGCTGACGCGCTATGCGCCGCCATCGGTGATCGTGAACAGCCAGTTGGAGATTGTGCAGATCAAGGGTCACACGGCGAAGTTCCTCGAGTTGCCGTCGGGCAAGGCGAGTCTGAATATTCTAAAAATGGCCCGCCCGGGTCTGCTGGTGGGTTTGCAGAAGACGATGGAACAAGCCCTGCAATCGGGTGTCGAGTGGACGACACGTGACGTATCAGTAGGCGACGATGGAGAAGCCACCATGGTCACGCTGCGTGTGATCCCGGTGAGAACCCCGGTACATCATGAAGAAAATCTACTGATCGTGTTTGAATCGGAGGCCGGGTACCCGCCCCGAGATGTCGCTGCCCAAAGTTCAGCGGCGCCTCTTAGCGATGACGAGCGCCGCACAAAAGATCAGCAGATTGCTCAGCTCAAGCAGGAATTGGCGGCAAGGAAGGAATACCTGCAAGCGATTATCGAATCGCAAGAAGCTACCAATGAAGAACTGCAATCAGCGAACGAGGAAATTCAATCGGGTAACGAAGAGCTGCAAAGTACGAATGAAGAGTTGCAAACTTCGAAAGAAGAACTGGAATCGGCAAACGAAGAACTGCACACCGTCAACGAAGAGATGCAGCATCGCAATGAGTTACTGTCGCAACTGAATAACGATCTTACCAATTTACTGAGCAGCGTGAATCTTCCGCTGGTGATGGTGGGTTCGGACCTGAGCATTCGTCGATTCACTCCGCAGGCCGCAAGTGTACTGGGTTTGGATGCCAGCGACATCGGAAGGCCGATTCCCGGATTGAAGTTGAAGATCGAAATAGACAACCTGGAAAAGGCGATGTTGGATGTGCTCGAAAACGAGCAACCAAAAAAACTCAAAGTGAAAGACGGAGATGGAGGCTGGTGCAATTTCCGGCTGGCGCCTTATTTCACGCTGGATAATCGTATCGACGGAGTGGTGCTCAGCATCGTCGATCTCGACGGTAAATTGGAATAGGCAAGACAAAGGCCTCCGTGCTCGGAGGCCTCTGCATTCTTCGGAAAACTTAGTTCAGGACATTGAACGGACCGGCCGTGTCGCTGAGGCCGAGTATCCGTTCCGAGGACACAATTGCGCCGAGTCCCCAATCCGGCGACGCAAGTTCCGGCATGGGTTTGGCCTGAAAGAGCTTGCGACATTGCCGCGCGATGAAACGCGCCGAGGTCTTCGCCTTTTTGCGGCGCGCACTGTCGGTAGAGATCCCTGTACCGGCATACATCTGTCGATAGAGCTTCGAAATAAAGATAAACGCAAGCCGCGATTTGAGCGTAGGCGTGCAGTCCGAGCGCTTCCAGATCGAGTGCCAATCGTAGAAGCGATCCCAAACACCTTGCGTACGCTCACTGATCTCTGCGGAACTCATGAGCGGATGGGGGGTGAACATCTTGGGACGATTCTGGATTGGAATGAGCCAGTAGCGCGTGATAGGCACTCCGTCCACATAGAACGGGTCGACGAGTTTCTCTTTTTCCCAGCGACCGAAATCGACCGTACCCGGAAAAGGGGTCATCATTACGAACTGCGCGAAGGTGATACCTGACTTCAACGCGAGTTCGGCGGTTGCGGTGAAGGTGGCGGGCTTGTCGGTTGGCAATCCAAAGATGAACGAACCGAGGACATGCACGCCGTGCTTGCGGAAGGTCTGCAACTGTTCAACGAGGCGATCGCCGGAGTAGTTGAAGTCCTTATAGACAGCCTTCAGACCTTCGGGAGTGACGGCTTCTACACCGACAAGAGCGCCCTTGATGTTGGCGTTGCGCATCGCGTCGAGAAATTCTGTGTCTTCGGCGGCTTCCATGGTGATCTGGGTGAAGAACACCATGTCTTTGGGAAGCTTTGCTAACTCGGCCATCAGTCGGAAGCGTTCATCCCGGATATCCTGGAGTTCCTGAACCTTCACCTGGTTTTGTTGTGCTTTTGCTAAGCGCAGATCGGTGAGAGTAACGGGATAGAAGTTATCGTCCGCGAGGGCGATGAACCGAAAGCCCATGCGACGAAGATCGATAATTTCGTCGATGACCTTGTGGAAGCTGCGCTGCCTCGGCTGTTGGCCGTCGGTGCGCCATACGGAACAGAACGAACAATGTTTCGGGCAGCCGCGAATGGTCTGCACGGAGGCCCACATATATTTGTCGCGAGGCATCAGGTCCCAGCGTGCGGCAATGAATTGGTCGCCGGAAATTCGCCCGCCGTCATAGATTCGCTGGGGCGTTCCGGCGGCGCAGTCGCTCAGAGCTTGCGCCCAGATCAAGTCGCCATCCCCTTTGACCACGCAATCGGCGCTGCCGCGTTCGAAGGGCTCTTCAGGATAAAGGGTGGCGTGAATGCCGCCGTAGATCACCCAGGCTCCACGCGCTTTCGCGAGATTGCCGACCTCGTAGCCGCGCAGCGCGTTGCCGGTATGAACGCTTACACCGACAAAGTCGCCGGGTTGAACCGTGGAAGGGTCAAGTTGTTCGAGGGATTCGTCGACCAAGATTGGATCGCCAAACGAGCGGGGCGTCGCTGCCGCTAGAACGAATAGCCATCGAGGGGTGATGACTGCCGTACCGAAGGAATTGTCGCTGGGATTCACGAGGTGCACGTTCACTGCTGCCTCCTTCCGAGGCTACGGGGATTGCTTCCTACAGCTAAGTGCACTGTGGGTGATAAGAACGCATTACCCGTCTAAAGCGTTGTCGTTAGGTTGGCCGATGAATGTAATATCTTTGTCAGCTCAACCGATTCCGCGTCCCTAAATGAGCAGGATTTGAACGGAAGTAGAAAAGGCCCGCCTGCGCAGCCTTTTTCCGTTGATCTTACGATTGCAGTTGGTCTGGGAGTCTAATCTGCAAAAGATGCGCGGAGTGCAAATGGGAACAATTGGTGAGGGGACGGCCCCTATGGAGCATGGAGCTACGAGGAAACCCACCACAAGACTTCCGTTATATTCGCACAGTCGGGCTGAACAAAACAACTTAGGATTTGCTAATGGCCCGTGCAGTGAAATGTGCGTCAGGCAGGCCGCGAGAGATTCGCTCCGCTGGTAAAAGCGTTTGCTGACTGGCATGGCCTACGTAGTAGCAAGCGAAAACGTGGCCGGACTGATGAGGAGATCGGCAATGCGATCGGCGGTTTTGCCGTCCCATAGAGGAGGGACCAAGCCGCCCGTGCGAGCTCCTGAGATCGTCTTTCGCATTTCACATTCGAGGAGCGTAAGGTCGAAGCCGACAAGTCTGTTGGTGCCGATCGAGACCGTCACGGGTCGTTCTGTGTTCTCGCGCAAGGTGAAACATGGAACGCCGAGATAGGTCGTTTCCTCCTGCACTCCTCCGGAATCCGTCATGACAGCTTTCGCATGCTTTTCCAGCGCAAGGAAGTCGATATAAGGCAGAGGGTCAAGCAATTTCAAATGCTTGATCTTGAGCCCGTGTTCGGTGATGCGCTGGCGAGTGCGCGGATGCACGGGAAAAATCATCGGCATATCGGCGGCCAAGCGATCGAGGGATTCGACGATTGGCTTTAGTTTGCTGATGTCATCAACATTCGAGGGGCGATGCAAGGTTACTAATCCAAAGCTCTTCAGACCATGTTCTGAGGCCAATTTAGAGAAGAGCTCGTCGGCCACAGGCAGCAGCCGCACCAATGTATCGATCATGATGTTGCCGACCAGGTGAACTTTCGATTCCGGAATCCCTTCGCGTCGCAGGTTTTCGTTGCCATCGATCGACGGCGTCAACAGAACATCCGCGAGCTGATCGGTAATAAGCCGATTGATCTCCTCCGGCATAGTGCGGTCGAAGGATCGCAGCCCTGCTTCAACATGGACGAGTTTAACGCCAAGCTTGGCGCAAACGATCGCCACTGCGGTGGTCGAGTTTACATCGCCATAAACGATCACTACATCCGGCTTAGTCTCCAACAGCACAGGCTCAAAACGGCTCATGATGCCTGCGGTCTGCTGCGCATGACTTCCGCCGCCCACTTGTAGATTCACGTCGGGTTCACGGATGCCAAGCTGGTCGAAGAATACGTCAGACATGTTGCGATCGTAGTGCTGACCAGAATGCACGAGTGTTTGCCGTACTCCCTTCGCGTCCAAAGAACGCAATAGCGGAGCGGCTTTCATGAAGTTCGGACGTGCACCCACGACATGTAAAAAATGCATCAGAGCAGTTCCTTTGCGGTGACAATCATGAACGATCGGTGCGTCACCTATTGAATCGCCGCGGAAGGCCCTTGCTGCCGCGGTTTCCGAGCCGAATCAGCAACACGGATCGTCGAGAGAACGGGGTTGCCATTGCCTGGTCCGGAATTGAGCTTTCGTTTCCTGCTTCCACAGCGCGCACTCCGTGCTGTTGGAAGTAGAAGGAACCGGTGTCTCAGTGTTGGCGAGAATAGCAGAGTGTAATCGGAATTCCCATTGGGTAAAAACATGTCTCTGGAAGGACAGAGGAGTACTGTTGAAGCTGTCGTAAGAGTGCGCGCAAGATGTTGAGATTCAATGGAGGAATCGCACGGCTGCAGGCGTCAGGTGGATTTTTAACTTTTATAGCGTATTCGCTGAATCTTCCTTCCGTCGCAGGATCCACACAATACCGCAAACGGCAGCAAGGGCCAGCGACAAGAACACTATTCCACCTTCGCGATGGAGCCGTCCGGTCAGATAACTCGGATCCACACGCGTTCCGAGAGTCCCGATTGTGGCAATGCGCACGCCATTTTTCGCTATCGCAATTGGAACAGCAAGAAGGACGGTAAGCCAGCGACGCCAGCGCGTGCGGAGGAACACGAAAGCGAGCAGCGTCGTTGTGACAAACAACATCATGCTGGATCGAATACTGCTGCACTCGGCACCGACGTCTAACTCGAGGCCTGGGAGGAACAGACTCGAACCTTCTCTGGTCGTCGGTGTCCCCACAATTTCGAACAGCAATTGCGCCGTTACCGCCGATCCGTGCTGAAGGCCTCGCACGATCTCGTCCACCACGACGGACGGAAGAGGAACAATCCAGAGCAGAAACAGCAGCTGAAATCGGTACACCTGCCACGCCGACTTGCCCAAGCCAAGGACGAAACAGCCAATCCACCAGACCACTAGCCCAGCCATAGCGACGGTCAGTCGATAATCGGTGCCGAGTGCTAAATTCCCCCATCGAGAGAAAGCCCACAGGAGGAGGGCCACCAGCAGCAAGACGACGGCTTGCGCTCTACCGGTCCAGCCCGACTCGGTTCGCTGAACGGAATAGCCGATCAAAGCTAAGGCAATGGGGAGTATCAGCAGAAGGTGGGTATATCTCTCGTTGGTAAAGGCCAACGTCCATGTTTCAGCAAGGGGCTGAAACCAAAGGATTACGGACAGAGCACCAAGAAGGAGAGCGACAACCAAGTCCCCAGGAGACTTAGTCATCGTCCTATCATCCATTCACGCTGAGAAAAGCTGACGGTCACGCGCCTCCAAGGTATTTTGAGAACGTTAGGAAGTCCAGGGAATCACTTGTCGCCGGAATGCGCGAACGCCCAGTACAACTCGCGGGCCTTCGTGTAGATGGGCCCATGTTGCAAAGTTCGGTTGTCGATTCGAATCACGGGCGTGACTTTCGAGTAATTGCCCGTAGAAAAGATCTCGTCGGCTGCTGCGAAGTCCGCGTAGGTCAGCGTTTTTTCTATCACGTTTATACCGGCTTGGCGCAGCAATCCGATGACCCGCTGGCGGGTGATACCCGCGAGGAACGTTCCATTGGGAACAGGGGTGTACACAATGTCTTTCTTCACCATGAAGATATTCGATGTGGCGAACTCGGCGACATTCCCCAATTGGTCGCAGAGGATCGAATTGTCAAAGCCACGCGATTGGCACTCGAAGAGCGCGCGTGAATTATTGGGATAGAGACATCCGGCCTTGGCATCGACCGGCATGGTTTCGTGGGTCGGACGCCGGAAGGCAGACAACGTAACCGAAAAACCCTTCGGAGGACGCATGGGCGCGTCATAGATACACAAGCACCAAGCGGTCGACTCCAGATCGTGGGCTTGCACCCAAGGTCCTTCCTTTTCAGCCCAATACATGGGGCGGATATAGAGGGTAGCTTCCTTTTCAAAACGGGCAATTCCCTCTCGCGCCAGTTTGACCCAAGTCTCGGGTGACACTACCGGCTTGAGATACATCTTCTTGGCGGACTCATTGACGCGTGCGCAATGAAGTTCGAGGTCGGGCGTTACCCCTTCGAAGGTTCGGGCCCCGTCGAACACCATCGAGCAGAGCCAGGCAGCATGCGTCCGGGGACCCATGATGGGGACATTACCCTCATGCCATTCGTCCTCGAAATACGTCCAAGTCTTTGACTGCGCAGGTACTACTGCCATAGTTTCTCCTCGGTCTTCTGTGTCCTCCACGTAGGTTACGAGGGCGGCACTGGTGAGTCAATGAACTCAAGTACCCTTATAATTCTCCTAACAAGGGCGGCGCCAGGCAGTTCACTTCCCGTCTTGTTGAACAAGATGGCAAAAGACAAGCTGGACTGTTACATCGAAAACTCGGTTCATGCTTCTTCCAAAACCGAACAGCTCACGGGGTTTGCATGAGAAATTGCCGCAAATTTTACATCGACGGTGAATGGGTCCCTCCGGTCCACGCGAATGATTTGTCGGTGCAGAACCCCGCCACCGGAGAGCCGATCGCGACTATTTCTATGGGGACTGCCGGCGATGTAGACCGAGCCGTCGCTGCAGCAAAGCGGGCATTTGAGTCTTACCAAGAGACCACCGTCGAGCAGCGCGTTGAATTGCTGCAGCGGATCATCAATATCTACAAAGCGAGAAGCGAAGAAATGGCGCAGGCGATTTCGCTGGAGATGGGAGCTCCCATTACACTGGCGCGAAGGGCCCAGGCACCTTCGGGAATGGCTCACCTGGCTGAGATGGTGAAGACTCTAAGCCGCTTCCAGTTTGAACAAACGAACGGTACGACGCTGCTGCGCAAAGAGCCGATCGGCGTGTGTGGACTGATCACTCCCTGGAACTGGCCCATGAATCAGATCGCCTGCAAGGTTGCGCCCGCACTTGCTGCCGGCTGCACCATGGTCTTGAAGCCTAGCGAACTGGCGCCTCTCTCTGCTTATCTCTTTGTGCAGATTCTCGAGGAAGCTGGTGTTCCGCGCGGCGTCTTCAATCTTGTGAATGGGGACGGCCCAACTGTCGGCGCGGCGATCGCTTCTCATCCGGAGATCGCAATGGTATCGTTCACCGGATCCACGCGCGCCGGGGTTGCGGTGGCGATGGCAGCTGCTCCAACGGTGAAGCGGGTCACCCAGGAACTGGGGGGCAAGTCGCCGAACATCCTATTAGACGATGCGGACTGCGTAACCGCTGTCAGGGATGCGGTGCAAGCCTGCTTTCGCAACACAGGTCAGTCATGCAATGCTCCTACTCGCTTACTTATTCCACGTTCGAGGATGGCGGAAGCGATTGCGGCGGCGAAGCGGGAAGCCCACGCTACCAAAGTCGGAGACCCTCAGAAGGAAGACACAACTGTTGGGCCGCTCGTGAGCAAAGCGCAGTTTGAAAGAGTGCAGCGGTTTATCCAGCTCGGCATTGATGAGGGAGCCACGCTGGTATCGGGTGGAGCCGGCCGCCCAGAGGGGCTTGAAAAAGGCTACTTTGTAAAACCAACGATCTTCGCCGATGTCAGCAATGACATGATCATTGCGCGCGAGGAGATTTTCGGGCCTGTGCTTTGCATTCTTCCGTACGAGGATGAAGACGAGGCAATCCGAATCGCGAACGATAGTGCATACGGATTGGCGGGCTTTGTGACCTCGAGCAACCTTGAGCGTGCTCGTCGAGTGGCGAAAGGGATTCGCGCCGGAAATGTACACATCAATAGCGCCCGCGTCGATTTCGGCGGCTGTTTTGGCGGCTATAAACAATCCGGCAATGGACGGGAATGGGGCGAGGCAGGACTCGAAGAATTTCTGGAACTGAAAGCCATCCTGGGCTACTCGTCGGCTGGAAAATGATTCAATGACTACTCGTGAAGATGGGTCCAACCTAAGCGGCGAAGAGCAGACAACAGCGGTGGTGCTACTGAAGGCCGGAACCAGAATGCCGCCAATTTTCATCGCACCCGGCATAGGGGATACAGCGGAACATCTTTCCCAATTTGCCAATCTTCTGCAAGTTGCGCATCCCGTCTATGGGTTACAGCCAAGAGGCAGAAACGGCGTGGACGAACCCCTGAGACGAATCGAAGAGATTGCTGAATTTCATTGCCACTCGATCCAGCACTTGCAGCCGCACGGACCTTACATATTGATCGGGCATTCGCTCGGTGGTTTGGTGATGCTTGAAGTGGCGCGTCGTTTGGGAAAAGCCAATGAGACCGTCTCTCTTTTGGCGATGTTGGATTCTTACCCCTCCCGCAACAACCTATCGCTGCCACAGCACGCAGCACTCACACTTCGTCTGGTGATGAGACGCGCCGTTTCCCTGTTGCGAAGGAGCCAACCCTCCCAGCCCCACCCAAGGGGGGCGCCCAGTGAGCGTCCGCAAGAGGAGTCGATGGTTCGCGGCGGTAAGGCTATCAAGGATTCGGCATACGACGCGTGGCGCAACTATCGTCCTTCGTTTTACAGCGGCAAGATACGGTTTGTGAAGGCGGCAATTCCTACGTTCTTCCCAAGCGATCCAGCGGCTGTTTGGGCGCACCTCACGAACGAGTTCCAGATTGAAACTATTCCAGGCGCGCACCTCGACATGGTCACGACCCAACTTGAAACGCTATCATCCGTGGTTGCGCGCTACGTCGGAGAAGCTCTCGCTGGAAATTAGAGAAAAGGCCAGAAGGGCGCTTCACACCCCAATTATTGTCTGACTAGGTCGAATTCCGAAAAATCGGGCGAAGGTTCTACTCCCTTTCGGTCTTTCGAACGCCCGCTGCGCCTGTGATTCCCATCACAGACACGCTACTCTGCTTGCCCTATAAACATCGTATTGCTCCCCTGAGGTGTCCCTACACCTTACATTGCCAGCTCTGAGCGAATATATGAGCCCTTTTACGAGTAAGGTTGTGGTTGGGACCACTGAAGAACCTGCTCTCCATGGGATATCCCCGACGGTACGCGTAGCTCGTACCCTCCCAGAAATCGAGGACCTGCGGACGGTATGGGAATCGTGGTGCGACGATCCCAATGCCGACTTGGATTCATACCTTGCCTTCGCCCATTCCAGACCAGAGTTCGTCCGGCCTCATGTGATCATTTTGTACCGCGACGGGCGGCCGGATTGCATGTTGTTAGGACGATTGGAGAACTGTCGGCTGAAGCTGAAAGTGGGATACAAAACTCTGTTCGAACTTCGCGCCCGCCGGATATTTTTTGTTCGGGGTGGTTACCTTGGAAATGCCAGCGAAGACAACATCCGGTTAATCATTCAGGAACTTAGAAGTTGCCTTCAGCGCGGCGAAGCGGACGTGGCGGAATTGCAACGTGGATTTCCGAACCCGACGGTCGATCGATCCATCCTCGAGCAGTTCAACCCTTTTTTCAGGGGACACTTCTCCCCCGCCCACGAGCACCGCTGGCTTGAGCTGCCGCCCAAGTACGAAGAATTTCTCAAGAACCTATCGCGGAAAAGTCGACATGAAATCCGTAGACATGAAAAAAAGCTTGAAGAAGATTTTCGTGGAAGGATGGTTATCCGCTGTTTTCATGAACCGTTCGAAGTCGAAGCGTTAGCACAAGTCGCTGAGCAGATTGCGGAAAAAACCTATCAGCGAGCGCTCGGGGTCGGATATCGTGCCGACCCGGAAACCCTGGAATCGTTCCGGCTCGCAGCCCAACAAGGGACTTTGCGAGGCTGCGTTCTCTATCTGAATGAACAGCCGAGTGCGTTCTTCATTGGAAAGCACTACAAGAGCACTTTACACGGGCACTTCATGGGATTCGACTCGCAGTTCGGCAAGTACTCTCCTGGACTCCTTATTTTGATGCACAGCATTCAAGATTGCTTCAAGGCTGGGCAATATACGAATCGAGTTGATCTTGGGTGGGGCGATCGGCATTATAAACGTATGCTATGCAATCGATCGCGAGAGGATGGATCACTCTATTCCTACGCCTTTTCCTGGCGCGGCCTCCGACTCAATTTCCTAACATCCCTCGTCTCTTTCATTGATTATGTAGCACGAGAATCGCTAGCCAAAAGCTCTTGGCTGCAAAATCTGAAAGAAGCCCAGCAGAGCCGGCTTCGCAAATCGACTTCCCAAGCTTCTTTTCCCCCGGAAATAGTTGATTAATCTCATCAACGTCGCACGTCGTCGATCGGGCTGCAGAACTCTGGTCATCCTTCGAATGTTGACAATCCTCTGTTCGTAAACGTAGAGTCCGGTTTCTGTGTAGCATCTCGGAATGAGGGATCAAAGGATGTCGGCCTGTTTATGAATGGCGCAGAGAGCCTGATTCGCACGCTGCTGGCGGCTGGCCTGGATACCTGTTTCACCAACCCTGGGACTTCGGAGATTCATATTGTCGCGGCCCTCGACCGCATTCCGGAGATGCGCTGCGTTCTGAGCTTATTCGAAGGGGTTGCGACGGGAGCGGCGGATGGGTACGCACGCATGATGGAAAAGCCTGCATGCACGCTGCTCCATCTTGGGCCGGGTCTGTGCAATGGGCTGGCAAACCTGCACAATGCGAGTCGCGCGCAGGTGCCCATCGTAAACCTCGTGGGACAGCATGCTACCTATCACCAGGAACTCGAGACTCCTTTAGCCTCGGACATTGAGGGGATCGCGCGACCTTATTCCAAGTGGTTGCGGACTTCCTCAGCTGCTACGGACGTTGGAAGGGATGCTGCCGAAGCCATCGTTGCAGCGCGAACGCCGCCGGGTCAGATCTCCACATTGGTTATCGCCGCCGACGCTGCATGGAGCGAGGGTGGCTCGAGCGCCGCGCCTCCGAGAATTCCTCAGCCATCGATGCCGGATACCAAAGCGATCGAGCAGGCAGCAGTCATGCTTCGATCACGGTTACGAACCGCAATCCTACTTGCAGGAGATGCTCTTTACGGTACTGGACTCGCGGCCGCGGGGCGAATCGCCGCGGCGACTGGGGCTCAACTCTTCGCGCCCTACCCGGTGACACGGATAGAACGCGGTGCGGGGCTACCGCCGGTCGAACGCATTGCTTACGTTCTCGAACAAGGCGCGGAGCAATTCAAGGAATTCCGTCAGATGATCCTGGCGGGTGCGCCGGCTCCGATCGCGTACTTTGCGTATCCCGGCAAGAACTCCGCTTTCCTTCCTGCCGAATGTGATGTGCACACTCTGGCGGAAGCGAACGAGGACCGTACGGGCGCGTTGTTAAGTTTGGCAGAAGCATTGTCAGTTCGTGGGCAACAGGCACTCGCAGAACAAGCGCCACGGCCTGCGCTGTCGGACGGCGAACTCAGCTTGGGCGGGATTGCATCAACGGTGGGCGCACTTCTGCCTGAGAACGTAATTGTGGTGGACGAATCCATGACCTCAGGACGCGGATTGATGGCGGCGACGAAGGGGGCTCCGCCACACGATTGGCTGGGAAATACCGGCGGATCGATAGGAATTGCTATGCCGCTGGCGGTAGGAGCCGCGGTTGCTTGTCCGGGCCGCCAGGTGCTCTGCCTTACCGCCGACGGCAGTGGGATGTACACACCGCAGGCGCTTTGGACGATGGCACGAGAGGGCCTCAACGTCACAACGGTGGTTTTCGCCAACCGCAGCTACGCTGTCCTCAAACGAGAATTCAGTTATCTGGGAATTGGTGAGCCAGGCGAGAGAGCCGCACAGATGTTCGATATCGGTGGTCCCGACATCGATTGGGTGCAGCTTGGGAAGAGCATGGGAGTCCCCGCCGCGCGGGTCACATCGTTGGGCGAATTCGCGAAGGCGTTGCGAGACGGATTTTCTGCGAAGGGCCCGACGCTGATCGAGATACCGCTTTAGTTCGAGCGCCGGAGATCAAGCTGCTAGAGCGTCATGGAAAGACTCTTCAGGCCCCTGAACCCAAACGTTGATGCCCATTCGGGTCTTGGGCCGCTTAGCTTCATGTTTGGAAACCGCTGCACTAAATTCAAAAGCGCCACCTGTCCTTCTAATCGTGCGAGTTGGCCGCCAATGCAGGCATGCGGACCGGCGCTGAACGCCAGGTGTTCGTTGTGCAGACGTTTGAGATTCAGCTGATTTGGATCCTTGAACTTCTTGGGGTCACGATTGGCCGCACCGAGCATGCATAAAATCGACCATTTCTGCGGAATGGTGCGGCCGCAAATCTCGATGTCCTCCTTGAGAACGCGGGCGGTGAATTGCACGGGACTTTCATACCGCAAAAGTTCCTCCACGGCCGACCTTATCTGTTCTGGGTTTCTTCGTAGATCATCGGTTTGATCGGGATGCTGCAGGAGGGTGTACATCCCGTTGCCAATCAAGTTTCGAGTGGTCTCATGTCCGGCAAAGAGAAGAGCGATGCACTGGGCATAGAGTTCTTCTTCCGTGAGCACTTCTCCTTCTTCCTCGATGTCGATGAGGAGACTGATGAGATCTGTCCCTTTGTTCCGCCTGCGTTCTGCAACGGTCTCCTTAAAGAACGCAGTGAGTTCAATAAGAGCGTCTTGCGCCGCATGGGCCTGTTCGACGGTACGATTAGGGCTGCCGCGAAAAAGTGCAATCGCGCGGGACCAATGGGCGAATCTTTCCTGCTGCGCCTGCGGTACGCCCAGCATCTCGGCAATGATGCTCACCGGCATGGGATTCGCGAACTCTCGCATGAGTTCGACTTCGGCGCCACGCTGCAGCGGTTTTAACATGCGATCGACGATGGTCTCCACCTGGGGGCGCAAAGCTTCGATCGCCGCCGCCGAGAAGCCCTTATTGAGGAGCTTTCGCAGGCGAGTGTGTTCCGGCGGGTCCATGAAGATCAGCCACAAGCCAAGCATGCGCGCCAATTCGGTGAACTCGGCTTGGCGGCTCAAGGGTAGCGGCAACAGCATTTGCTGAGCGCGTTTGGCGGAACACCGGGGATCTTTTGCAATCGCGGAGCACTCCACATGACTGAACACGGACCAGACGGCCCATTTACTCCCGACGTCCACGTAGTGTAGCGGACCTTCTTCGAGTAAACGGGAGTAGGTCGGATACGGATCTTGCAAAATATCGTCGCTGAAAACAACCTTCTTAGCCTGAGACAACACTCACCGCCTGCTAGAGATTCGGGTGTCTGCGATCTCGTTTCGACGAACCGCAGGGCCGCAAAGGTTCACGGCTCGATTGATAGCTTTTGCCACGCCAGTTCAAGGGACTGGATCTTTCCATTCATGCGCGTCGGAGGCGTAATGAGAATCATCCGATCTCCGACAAACTTGACGGTGCGCAGGAGTTCTTTATCAACGTAATTCTGGATCGAAGATATCTCAACATGGTGTGCGACTTGGTCGCCATTGATCGTATAACGGCCTGCATACGCGAGAAATGTTTGAAATGCCTCCGCCTGTTCCTCTAGCATCCCACCGCCAATGGACAGTGGTTTGCGGCCATCATAACTGATGAGGGCGGTAACTCTCCCATCCGCGGAATACGTGAGAAGACCGCGCGGACGGGCGCCGTAAGGGGCATCGCTTCGCTCGCCACTGCGGGAAACACTAGATACAGAGGCCAAAGTCCAGGTGCCGAGCAAGTCTTCATTTCTGAGCACGAACGCACACTCCGATAATCTCTGAGACTGAATCATCATCCGATCGAGCTCGTGAATCGAGGGCGAGGGTTTCGATTGACGAACGTATCCAATAAAGCCTACACTCCGCGCTTCCAGATTGATCTGAGGGAATTTTATGGAAGCGGAACTAAAAGGAAAAGTGGCTCTCGTAACAGGCGGGACGTCAGGGATTGGGCGGACGACGGCCTTGGCCTTTGCAAAGGCAGGAGCCAAAGTTGTGGTTTCGGGCCGACGTGAAAAGGAGGGTAATGAGACGATCGAGGCGATACGCGGAGCCGGTGGCGATGGCTTTTTTGTGAAATCCGACGTTTCGCAGGCGCTTCAAGTGGAGAAGCTCATCCAGACCCTGGTCGATCATTTTGGCCGTCTGGACATGGCCTTCAATAACGCTGGGATCGAGGGAGTCTGGGTGCCGATCGTCCGGCAGGAGGAGTCGGACTGGGACAGGACGATCGGGATAAATCTAAAGGGAGTGTGGCTCTGTCTGAAGTATGAAATGCGTCAGATGCTGATGCAAGGCGGGGGCGGAGCGATTGTGAACATGGCTTCGGTTACCGGCTTAGCAGGGGCGGCAGGGGCGGCGGCTTACAGCGCGAGCAAGCATGGGGTAATCGGGCTGACGAAGTCCGCAGCGCTTGAGAACGCTCGAAGCGGAATTCGGATTAACGCGGTGTGTCCAGCGGTAGTAGAAACGGAAATGTCCGATCGTCTATTCGGCGCCCCGAAAGTTCATCAAATCATTCTGAACAGCCATCCGATTGGGCGTTTTGGGAGGCCGGAGGAGATTGCCGAAGCGGTCGTGTGGATGTGCTCGGACCGCGCATCGTTCATGACGGGCCATACGCTGGTTCTGGATGGTGGTTTCTTAGCAGGGCCCAACGCCCCGGGCTAGGTCGAAGAACCGACGGCCGTGCTGAAACGTTTTTCGGCCATCGTCTTCAGGTCGGCTTTCGCGATTTTTCCAGAGACCGTGGTTGGCAAAGCAGAAAGCAAAACGAAATGAGAAGGCCGCTTATAGGCCACCAGATGCTGCGCCGCAAATTCCGCCAATTCAGCGAGATCTAATTGAGCATCGGCACGAGGCTGGATGAAGGCGATGACCTCTTCATCTCCATCGACGGCCCTGCCAACAACCGCTGAACGCGCGACTACGGGATGATCGTTGAGCACTGCTTCCACTTCGGCAGGATAGACGTTGAATCCTCGGTGAACGATCAATTCTTTCGTTCTTCCCACGATGAAGAGACTTCCGTCTTCCAATCGGGCAAGGTCACGCGTGTTAAACCATCCCTCTGTATCGACCGCAGCGGCAGTCTCTTCCGGAGCGCGATAGTAGCCCTTCATCACATTCGGGCCGCGCACTTGGAGTTCGCCGACGCCCCCGGCGGGAACGGGCTTATGGTCGCTTCCCAGCAGCTGAATTTCAACCCCCGGAAAAACCGGACCAACCGAAATATCGGTACTGGGTGCCTCGGGCCGGGTCAATGCAATGGTCGGAGAGCATTCCGTCACACCGTAACCATTGTGCAAGACCATGCCGAAAAGATTTTCCACACCCGACTTGGTCACTGGGTCAAGAGGAGCGCCCGAAGAGGTAATGATGCGTAGCGCAGGAAACTTGAGCGACGAGAGTTTTCTCATCTTTGCATATTGGAGCCATTGGTTGAAGATGGCAGGGGTTCCAAAAAGAAGCGTTAGCTGGTTGTTCTCCAGCATGACACGCGCGCTCATGGGATCGAAATTGGCTGATAGGTAGAGCGACGCGCCCGCCAGTAAAGCACCGAGCAGTACCACCGAAAGCCCAACGGCATGGGAGATCGGAAGAATGCCGTACACTTTGTCCTCCGATGAGACGGAGCGAACCTGCACCGAGCCAGCAGCCATGAAAATCAAGTTTTTATGCGTCAGCATGACGCCCTTGGGCAGGCCCGTTGTACCCGACGTGTAGATCAGAGCAGCGACGCGCTGGGCAACATCTGGGCTTAAGGGCTCCGGCTCTGCTGACTCATTCAAAGAGCTGATCGCAATCGGACCCAAATCCTCGCGTTCTTCGACCATCGTGCCCTGTTTCTCTAGGTGATTCGAGGCGTGCACCGAGGAGTTTAAGAGGTAGAGAACGCGACGAGCGCCGCTGTGTATGCGGATCGCTTCGATCTCGCGCTGCGATAGACGCGCATTCACCAGCACCGGCCAGGCGTCGATTGCAGTGGTGGCCAAGAGGACCGCAACCAAGCACCGGGAATTTTCACCTACGATCATCACCCGGTCACCGGCTCGAATGCCTAACCCTTGCAGCCACTTCTCAGTTTCGGCGACCACCTCATCGAGCTTGCGGTAACTCCAGCAACCATTGGTCTCGATCAAGGCTGGATGTTCCGGTGAACGGTCACTCCAGAGCTTGACGAGATCGCGAATGTGAGTCGGCAGAGTCATTGGTTGTATTTTGCTGCCGTGGTTTTGGGGGAGGGTCGTCGGAACCAGCAACAACGGATTGCAGCAACGGAATAAAAGCGGAGCAGACAGAGAAACTGTCTTGTCAGGCTTTGGATTGAATTTTGGATTCGACGAAAGCTACCACCTGCTTCAGCGTACCAAAGTTTTCGGGTACCGCAATCTCGTCATCCTCTACCGTAATCCCGAATCGCTCCTGCAGGAACATCACCAGGTCGATAGAGCCTGTGGAATCGAGTATGTTGCCAAAGAGCGCGGTTTCTTCCTGAAGTCGATCTTGACGCCCGAACAAGAAATTCTTGACGATGAACTCTCGGATCTCGCGTTCCGTTTCCGCAGTTTGCATTCTTAAAGTCCTTTTCGAGCAACGATGATGGTTCGTGTTGGCGGGCCTTTGTCGCTCATCCCTGTAGAGCTCCCATGAGGTTCCATGCTGAGGGATGTGAATCACGACTACGAGGAGTTTCCGAACGCCCAGAGCGTCGTATCCCCATCGAAGGGCGTAGCGTACCAGACCTGGCCATCCGTGAGAGTCTGATGAAGCACAGGGTCAGATGCTTTGTAATAGAAGGGACAGGATGGATATTTCCGCAGATACGGACGCCAGCTCGAACATACGTTGCGGATATTTGTTGGAAAACCTAGTACTTCGAAAACGTGGCTCCCGCATTGTTTCGCATGGTCATAGGCGGCAACCCAAAGCGACCTCAGTACGACAGGATCGTCCTGTTTCACCAACATGTCGGCGATGATCGACCTTCGTAAACCACTCGCGTGGCTCGGGAGCTCATCGCGAACGATAGCGTAGCCGAGCAATTCCGCTTGCTGGTAACAGCAGAACACCCGTACGGCCCCCGTGTCGCCGGGAATATCAAAATGCCAGCGCAGGGTGGCTGGATCGCGATCCGCGAGAAGGCGTGTCTCTTCTTTTAGCTTCTCCAGCCAGAGCGCTCGAAAATCGTCGCCGATGTCACTGACGTCTCTTTCTTGTACGGAGAGCATCTTGGAATCTCTCCGGGGGTATCGATGTCGGAGCCTTCTGTCGGAACGAATCGCAACCGAGGCAAGCGCCGCAGCTGAGCGCGAGAGAGTAGGCTTGAACTCGAGTTTTTTTATCACCGCATTGGCAAACGGTTTCGGCTGCAACACCCAGAAAAGGATTGAACCGTAGTCTCTCTGCGGGAGAGGAAGCGACTTAAAAGCGAAGGAGATTTTGCCGACAGCCTCGATGGCGGTTGTCGTGAGATAGAGATCAACCGATTTTTGACGGTAAAAGGCTGCGTTCAAACTGACGGCCACCGGCCGGTAGGCCGGTTCTGCAACGAGACCCGATCCGGTCGCAGCTGTGAGCAGACGGTCTCCGTAGCGGTAGGTCAACGTAATGTTGCCGAGGTAGCCAACAACCCTTCCTTCGGCCTCTAAGACCCAACCGATCGGAGGCGGGACCTCCATTGAGGCTAACGCCGGATTGCGATGCCACAGCCGTTCCCAGTTCTCCCGAGAATCTGCAGACCAACCGGCAGCCCGTCGAAGATTCATTACGCCGTCGAAATCAGCAAAGGTCGCCTCCCGCAGCTTCGCAGGCGGCGGAGAGCCCAGCTTTTCCGCAGGTAAGACTCGCTCCGGCTTTTTCTTCCGGGAGCGGATCGTACCGAGGATCACGGAAGATAGCTTGTCTTCAAGAGAGGGCATGGAGATAAGAACTCTTGTGCTTGGTGCGTATTCGCTTCGTGCCCGTTAAGGAGTCGCAACGGGCTCTACGACCCGGAAGGAAAGGTCGCTCCGATTGCCTTGGCCGCTTGACTCCGCTGAGTATGCGCGGGGGCAGCTGCAATCGAATTGAAAGCAGGCTGCTCGGCGCGAGCTGACACCAGATACTCCAGCCAATTGCTATAGATGCACTTCGCCGACGCTTGCCACGTTTTCTGCAGTCTATCGATTACCTCATCGGGGAAGGCGTTCATGAGTTCTTCGCGCCGGTCAAGGAGAGCATTCGCGCGAAAGCTGTTCAGCAATTGAGAGGCTGCCTCATCGAAATATCCGTCGGGTAGAGATGGATAAGACGGCCGCTCAGCGCGAAGGAATCTTTTGACGTCACGTCGATATTCCTTGGCTAACGTGTAGGCGCCGTACTCGGGATGCCCTTGGAAGTGAACAAAGAGGCTTTTTTGTTTCTTCTTCACAAACAGATCGACACCGGCTTCCACTGATTTCGTAAGCACAACATAACCAGCCGCAATGAGTTCATTCTCCCTGACTTCGTTCCAGCGAGAATGCGGGAATCGCAGGAGGCTTGCCGCATTGCGCATCAATCCGTGGTCGCTGGCGACAGGCGATTCATAAACTCCGAACCGCTTCTGGGCAAGCGGATGTCTTTGTATGCCATCGCCATGTAAAACGCTGGCGTGGGCGGCCAGACAGGAGAGGATCGTCGAATTCGTATTGCGCTCAGCCCAGTCGAAGAGCTGCGTCATGAGCGCCCAATACGGCTCGTCCCGCAAATTCGGATGATGTGGCTCAGTGCCGGTGACGATCATTCCGTCGGTCCTGCTGAGCCAAAGATCCCCTAAGCCAAAATAGAAACTATTCAGGTGTCGTTGCCCAAGAGCTGCTCGAGGAACTCCTGTCATCGAGTAGAGCTTCAACAAGACTGGAATATCGCCCGAAGCGTCGTCGAGTAATTCGAAGAACTGCAATTCAGTGTCTTCGAGTGCGGAATCCGGCATATTATTGATCAGTGCAAGTCTCAGGCATTCGGACTGAGTGACACTGTCGAGCAACGCCAGGCGCGATGCTTCCCTTTCTTTCCACCTGGGTGGAACCGGGCCCTTCACGATCAGTGGCATTTCACACCTCCCCCACCGGATGCGTTTTGCCTTTGCTGGAATTTCATCGGGTCGTGGCGTCCAAGGCCTGACTGAGATCGTCGAGAATGTCGTCAATATGTTCAATGCCGACGCTGAGGCGAAGCATCTCGGGCGTGACACCGACTTTGTGTTGCTCGTCGGGGGTGAGCTGCCTATGGGTTGTGGACGCAGGATGGCATGCTAATGACTTTGCGTCACCCATGTTGACCATTCGCTTGAACAATTGCAGAGCATTGAAACACTTGGTTCCAGCATCGAATCCACCCTTCACGCCGAATGTCAGCAGTGAGCAGCGATTCGCTCCGAGATATTTCTGCGCCATTGGGTACAAAGGACTGTCGGGAAATCCGGCGTAATTTACCCAATCGACCTTCGGATGGGCACGTAAGAATTCGGCGACTTTGCGAGCGTTCTCCACGTGCCGTTCGACGCGTAGTGCCATTGTTTCGATTCCCTGGAGAAAGAGGAACCCATTGAACGGTGATAAAGTGGCGCCTGTATTGCGTTGGCAAACCGTGCGGCAACGAGCTACGAATGCCGCGTCTCCATAGTGATCTACATAGACGACGCCGTGATAGGCGATCTCTGGACGGTTCAGCATGTGGAAGCGCTCAGCGTGTTCACGCCAAGGGAACTTGCCGCCGTCGACGATGATGCCCCCGATGCTGGTGCCGTGCCCTCCCATGAACTTTGTCATGGAATGCACGACCACATCAGCGCCATATTCGATGGGCCGCAAGAGGATCGGCGTCGCCACGGTATTGTCCACAATTAAGGGAACGCCGTGCTTGTGTGCCACCCGGGCCAGGCCTTCTACATCGGCGACGTTTCCAGCCGGATTCCCAACACTCTCGCAATAGACCGCGCGAGTGTTGTGATCGATCAAGGCCTCGACATCTTGGGGACTGTCGCTCTTAGCGAAATGCGTCGTGACGCCGCGGGTAGGAAAAATGTGAGCCAGCAGGGTGTAAGTGGCGCCGTAAAGTTGCGGAGTCGAAACAATGTTCGTTCCGGTTTCAACAATGTTGCTGAGCGAATACTCAATTGCCGCCATCCCGGAGCTCACGGTTAGCGCTTCCACTCCCCCTTCCAGAGCGGCTACTCGCTTCTCCAGCACCGTATTTGTGGGGTTGCCGATGCGCGTATAGATATTGCCTTTGACCTCAAGATTGAACAGCGCGGCACCGTGCTCCGCGCTATCAAACTCGAATGCCACCGTCTGGTAGATAGGTACCGCGACAGCTTTCGTCGTGGGATCACCTTCGTATCCGACGTGAATCGCGATGGTCTCTCTTTTCATGCCTGTCCCATGGACTGAACTTACCTGTGAGCCGCATCCGAAGCAGCCGAAGAATGCCCTATAGGTTCGCGGATGGCGGCCTTCGCAACCGCCTTGCTCACCGTGCGCGCCGCAAAGGCGGCTCCATATGCAAAGCGCATCACAGGACCAAAGCTATTCGCTGCCGCGAGACCCACTAGATACAGCCCCGGTACAGACGACTCGAATGAGGAAGAAAGGATAGGGCTTCCATCAACGGTTTTAATACGAGATCGAAGATCCGGGCTCAAGAATTCTAGACGCTCTACATTGACTTTGTAGCCAGTCGCCGCAATAACCTGATCGGTCACAATCGTCTTGCGCTCGCCGTTGCGCGAGGAGAGCTCAAGGAGAACTTTTCCGTCATTCACCTTTGCATTCTCGATCTCGCAACCGAGGTGCGACGGAATCACACCTACCACCTTGTCCTTGATATACATCCCGCCCGACGGCCCCAGCACCCGCCGGACCGCTTCCAATCGAAGACCCTGCGGCAGATAGTGAAAAAGGTTGGGGTGATTTGCGAAAAATCGGCTCTTCCACCCTGGGCCGAGCCCGGAAGACGGCCGCCGAAGCCGCTGCCAGAAGGTGCGCTTTCCAATCGCCTTGCTGTGGAACTTGAGCTCCTCCGTTCGCGCTATCAGTTCCACGCTTGCACCAGCCTCGTTCAAGAGCGCGGCCAGATCCAGCGCCGACGCTCCGGCCCCCACAACCGCGACTTTGCGTCCGCGAAGCAAGCTCGGGTCAGTGTGGCTCGCGCTATGTGTCACATAGGGCCGCGGTAGCCCCGATAGGGTTTTTGGAATGTACTCGAAGTGGGTAACTCCAACAGCGAGGATGACTCTCTTAGCCTCTACTAACTCGCCGCCCTCCAGTGACAAACGAAAACCGCCTGAGGTTTCTTCAACTGAAACGACTTTGCGCTCATCCAGTTGAGGGACCAGCCGGTCACGAAATGCGAGCCCGTAGGCAGAGAAGGTTTCGAGTGCCACGGGGACTTGCGTATCTTCATATGGAATGCCTTTCTCGCGGCAAAACTCTGCAAGATGAAAGCTTCCTTGTCCATCGTCCAGATTCGAGGCAAAGCCGTCGGACTTCAGGAGCATGCCTTTCGGCATATGGGAAATCCAAGTGTCCATGGGGCGACCGAAGATTCGGCATTGTATGCCCTTGCGTCGAAGATTGGCCGCGATGGAAAGGCCGTAAGGACCTGCACCCACAATTACGGTGTTGATGAAAGAAGGCATGAGAATTGTCCGGGGTATTCGAAATACTTACAGTGCTTCAACTGTTGCCGACCGCTGTTTTGGGGTTAACAACCCACGTCCTCTTGTGAGGTTAAGCTCGACTCGTTTCATTCGGGGCCCGCTTATGGAAAAAGGGAATGCGAAATCGAGATCTCTGCTCACGTCGCAGGTATTCGATCGCCTCGGGGCCTACCTCACGTTGTTCATGAAGAAAGTACCCCGAAAGAAAGCCGCAGATGCGAGAGATGGCGTTGAGAACGTATGGGTGTTCCTTGACCCGGCGTAACGATTTGCCAATTGCGAACACGGGATCGCTACCGAAAGAATAGTCCATTTTGCCAAGTCGGAATGCATTCCGCAGGGGGTGACTCGTCCCGCCGGTATGGCGGAAATGAAAGATCTTCAACTCTGGAACGGACTCCACTTCCCATCCGTACATCCGCGCAGAGATCTGGGCGTACCAGTCTTCTCCGCCGTGCTTTAAGAGAGCGTATCCCTCGATCGCCTGGTAGCACTCCAGGCGCACCAATTGCGCAGCGTGAGGTGCATTTCGTACGTCATTGAACCAGCGACTGCGGAATCCCTGGCCGTGATCCTCGTGAATGAAGCCGCTTGTGATGCCGAGTCGGGGGTTGGCTTTCAGTCGTTTGAGAAGCTGCTCATAATATGTGGGTTCTAATGCAAGATCCGCATCGAGGTTGCCGATAAAATTGTAGGCCAACCCCGTCAGCAGCTTTTCTGCTTCGCGTAAGGCAAGGATCTTGGCTCCGAAGCTATGACCGCCGTCCCGCGTTAACTTCACGAACTGGATGAAGCCGTGCTCTCGGGCATGCGTCCCCACGATCTGGTCCGTGGCATCGGTGGACCCGTCGCTGACTATAACCCAACGCAGCGGACGCACCGTCTGCTCGACGACCGCCTGAATCGTCTTCTCGATGTACGCCGCCTCGTTATAGGCTGCGGTCAGCAAAACGTAACCCTCACAATTTGCGCTTGGCGCAACAATGCCAGGTGAGGCGCTCTCAGTCTGTGAGTTGATCATCAAGAGCCGGCATTGCCGAACAGGTATTCCTGCAGGCCTTCGCGCCAAGGGCGAAAGACGTTCAGTCCACGGTTCTTGAGCTCCTTGTTCTCCAAAACTGAATACTTCGGTCGAGGAACTTTGGCAGGAAACTCATCCGCACGAGCCACGTGCAACTTCACAGAAGTGTGGGTGAGACTGAAGATTTCCTTGGCAAACTCGTGCCAAGAGCAGGCTCCTTCGGCGGTGGCATGATAGAGCCCGTAAGCATCGGAGCGGCTCAACCCAACGATCTGCTTGGCAATTTCTTTGGTTGAGGTTGGCGTGACAAACTCACTGTCCACGACGCGCACCTCACCTCTCTCCCGCGCAAGCTTTAACATCAACTCAATAAAGTTCAGTCCAGCTTTAGCTCGACAGGGCTTCTTGCCATAGATCGCCGACACCCTCACCACGAAATGCTTGTCCGCCATGGAACGCACAAAGTGTTCTCCGGCCAGTTTGGTGTTGCCGTACACATTCAGAGGGTTCGGAACATCACTTTCTACGTAAGGATTGTCTTTAGCGCCGTCGAACACATAGTCCGTACTGACATGAACAAGCTTCGCATCGACATCTTTCGCGGCGATCGCCAGGTTTCTGGCACCGATCCCGTTGACAGCGAAGGCAAGGGCGGGATCTTTTTCGCAGTTCTCCACATGGTGCATGGCTGCCGTGTTGATGACTACATCGGGCCGGATTTCCCGCATGCGAGCTGCAATTGGATCCGCTAAAGCAACGTCCAGATCGGCGTGCGTGAGAGAGGAGACTTCATCTCCGGCGTCCGCGAACGCTTCCGCGACGTCGCTGCCCAACTGACCATTAGCTCCAATGACAATGATTTTCATAATCTCTCGTGGTATTCGGCGCAGAGTTACCGTTCGACAACACGGTCCGCAAGATTCATGCCCAAAGACGGTTCTTCACCATTTTCGCAAAGACGAACGGGATCGACCTCGTGGTTCCATGCAAACAGTGTATCGAGCACTTGAAGACGCTTCCGGGCAAATTCATTGGAGCCGAACAGGGCCCGGAGTCGATATGCGATTCGACGGATCGCCAGGCCCACAAGGCTCGCCCGTCGGCAGCTGCGCACTCCACTTCGGCCATCGTACTTGTAGTAGTAGAGGTACCGCGTGATTTCACCGTCCAACGCAAAGGCAACTGGATTGAACCGATTGACAGTGGATTGCCCTCCCAGGTGCGTGATCGTGAACTTCGGGGTGTAAAGAATCAGGTGACCCGACTCCCATATCCTCCTGCACAGATCTGTGTCTTCGTAATAATAGAAAAACTGTTCGTCGAAGCCTCCTAAATTACGAAGCAGTTCCCCACGCACCAGAATAAAGCATCCGGCGAGCCACCCGACCGTCCGTTCCGTCTCGCCATGCCAATTCGCGTAGCTGCCGGAATGAAAGCTCTCGGAGAAACGGGAAAGGCCGCCCAGGCATAGGGCCCAGCACCACTCGCTGCGGAGAGTGCCAATTGGCCTCTGAACGGGCTGGTTGATTCCGTTGGGAAACACCACTCGACAACCAAAGGCACCAGCGGCAGGGTGCTCATCGGCGTACTGGACTATTCCATCCAGAGCCCCTTCGTGGATGATCGTATCAGGATTCAAAATGAGGACGTACTCACCGCGGCTCTCACGGATGGCAACGTTATTACCTTTCGCGAACCTCAGGTTAGAGCCGTTTTCAATCAGGATCGCTCGCGGAAATTCCTTACGGATCAACTCTACGGAGCCGTCAGTCGATCCGTTGTCGGATACGAGCACTTCGAATTCAGTGTGCTTTACGGTGGCAAAGATCGAACGCAGGCAGTCTAAGACCACCTTCCGATCGTTCCAACACAAGATGACAATTGATAGTTTCATTCCGAAAATTCCTGACTCATCATTTGAGAATTCGATTATCGAACTCTCCATGATCGAAGATATGCAACGGAGGCTCTGACAAACTGCGCTTGGGAGCTGCTAAATTCAACGTGGTTCAACACAGGATGTAGTCGTTCCTATAGATCAGGCACCGGCAACTAGCGTCGCAACCCGGGGCTTTCTGCCTTTCGAACGATCTACCATCAACTTTCCAAGAAGCATACCTGGTTGCTCGATGAGGTGGTAACCAACCACCGCGATGAAAGCAAGCAGAAGAATGGATACAATCCATCGAAGCGCCCCCGCGCTTTGCGGCAGGAACGTGAATGCGATCCAAAGAGCGGGCACCTGTCCAAGATAGATTCCAAAGGAGTATTTCGCCACGTAGTGGCTTGCCGTCCGAAGCCACGTCGGCGTCACCTCTCGGAAGTAAGGGATGATGCCCCCAAGGATCGCGCAAACGAACCAGCCTCGATACGGCGGGAAAGGATTGGACGAGGAGCCTGGAAAGAGTGCTTGCCACGAAACGTAAACCACGACGATTGCCGCCAGCGCGACGGGCCACAGAACCCAGCTTATCGTTGGAATCCGATTCTTCGACAGGCGATACGAAATGATGCCGGCGACAAAGCACGGAACGTACGCCAGGATATCCAATCGACCCACCCCGCGCACCAGGTTCATACCAAGAACCCAGTCGAATATCAGACCCATCACAATCGCGGCGCACCATACCTTAAGCAGACCCTTTACGCTATGACGCTTCGCGAAAATAAAGAGAAACGGCAAAACCGCATACATCTGAATCTCCAGTGGGAGACTCCACATCGGACTGATGACAGACAGCTGCCCTGCCAGATTCTGCACCAGGAAAAGACTGGCGAGGATCACAGCAGCGCCGCGATGGGCCGGAGCTATTCCCGGCGTTTGCGGCACTCCAAAGGCGCTCACCAGCACAACGCAAGCGATACTAAGTGGGTAAATTCGGAATGCGCGGCGAATGTAGAAATCTCGAAAAAGATGTCCACTGCTTTTTTCTTCCGAACGCTCCAGGGAGAGCATGAGAACGAGGCTTGTGTGAACAAAAAACATCAGGACGCCTAAGTGTCCCATGCTCCAAACGAATGGATATCGATCGGCTAATCCCGCAGCCATGAACAGGTGATCGAACAGCACGAGTAAAACGGCGACACTGCGCAAAAAATCGAGATTGCGGGAGTCCGTCATAAGTTGAATTGGTGATCCAAAGAGTCTTTTCTACTGCGCTATAGGGCGACAGCCGCTTGTGCGGTCTGTCTGATGCGCAGGAAACCCGGCACACTTAACGCATAGGCAACTGCGCAGACTATAACTCCCAGCGCCAAATTGGCGGCGGGTTTGTTTGCGAACCCGACGAAGCGCGCGCCAAGACAGAACCCAGTACCCGCACACGTTCTGTGGGCGCCGAAAATCACGAACCAGGGTTTTCGTTTGAAGCGAATGCGGATTTCTGGCCGGTCGACCGACTGCTGCGACTGCTCAAACAGGCCTCCACCGCGGCCTGAACACGAGGCGCAAAGGCATCCCAAGTCCATTCGCGACGGAAGCGCTGGTAGGCGCGATTCGCAAGCGCATCCCCGAATGCTGGGTCTCTCAGCAATCGCACACAGGCGCTGGCGAAATCACCTGCAAAATCCGCGAGCACAAGTTCCTCGCCATTGCGGACATCGTAACCGAAGGCTCCAGCCGATGTGGAAATGACCGGGCACTTTCTGGCAAATCCTTCGGCAATTTTAATCCTTGTGCCACCACCAACGCGTATTGGAACGACCATAGCGGACCATGAAGCGATCTCTTCCGTGGGATTATCCAGCCAGCCGAGACCTACAACATCAGAACGCTTTTGCGACAAAAAAGTGTCACTCCCCGGGCCCACCAGCCGCAACTCTGCCTTTTCGATCCGGCTCGTGACCAGCGGCCACACGTCACTGAGAAACCATTCCATTCCTTCGATATTCGGACGGTATCCGAACATTCCAATGAACCCGATCCGCGGGCGTGCAGACTGGATCCGCGGACGAATCTCCGGTGTCGTGAAGCCGTTGGGAACCACGAAAACTCGTTTATCGCCGCCTAGGTACACTTTGTCCTGTTCGCTGCACACTGTCAGCACGTCAAAACGATTAAGCAGGCCTCGTTCTCTTTTCCTCAACCGCCGCGATGTCTGGACGTCAACTATCCGTCTGAGCGGACTTCTACGCGAGCGTGCTAGAGAGTCATAAAAAACGCTCGGGACATCATCAACGTCTAAAACCGTATGCGGCCATTTCTCGAAGTTGAATCTGTTGACAGTCACAAAATTATGCAGCCAAACTACATCGGACTCGAGCATCATGTCACGGAACGCCCGGTGGTTCACGGCATTCACCTTCCAATAACGCGAAGCGTAAGCATGCGACCCAAGAGAGTTTTGCAGTCGATTCCAGACGCGGATGAATGGATTCCGGCGATTCACCATGGTCGGTTGGATAACGCGCCATTCCTTGAACTCGCGTTCCATGGTCCGCAATGCGTGTGGATTTTCGGGCCCTGGGGTAACTACCACAAGACGAACCTCACCGACACGCTTCAACAGCCTTCCGATGTTAAGTGCCCTTTGCTGGGCGCCTGTGCCATCAAATGGCCAGTTCGAAACTACATACAGAATTTTCGGATTTTCGCTCATACCCTCGTCCCTTGGCTCGAGACCTAGCATCGGCAAGGTTCAGTTGGACGGTGATCCGATACTTCAGGTTCTCGACCTCTCAGCAACGGTTTAGCCGACCTTAGGAGAGCTTACTTCGACGGACCGCTCGCCCCCGAGGACAGGTTGTTTACGCCCCAGTGTCTCCCAGATTTCTCCAACGAGATCTCCCATGATCAGAACACCCGCTACAGAATAAGTAAGAAATCCTACCGCAACGCAAAGGACCAAGATAGCAACGGGGGGAAAGCGTTTTTCAGCGGCTATGCGTGTCAGATCTACGACTGCAAGCATGAAAATCGAGGCCAACAATGGGAGTACAAAGCTCTTTATAAGCCGCGCGATGTTAATCCCTAGCATTCTTACCGGGAAGAGGATCGCAAGGGCCGAAATGGCCCCTACACTACTAACCATAGACCAGGCCACGGCCTCTGTGTTCCAACGGAGGGCGATCCAACATGCAGCAACTGTCGTCGCAGACTGAACAACTAGAATTAGAAACTGAAGTCCGCTTCGCCCCTTGGCGAGTAAGAGGGGGTTTAAGAACGGGAATGCGCAACGCATGGCAGCACAAATAGCAAGTATCCGAACCAGCGGAATCGCCGCTATCCATTTTGGACCAAACATCAGCGGAACGGCTTGGGGCGCAACTGCAATTAGGCCGGCGAATAGGGGCAGGGACAGAAAGCAAGAAATCTCGCAAAATTTTCGTAATGCTCGCTCGAGACTAACCTGGTCAGATTGCAGCTTCGAGAAGGCGGGCAACGCGACCGTCTGAAGCGGAGTCGCGATTCCATCCTGAAGCACGCTATTCAAACGACTTGCGAGGGAGTAGGGACCGAGTCCTTCCGGTCCAAATCCATATCCGACTAGCGTTTGATCCGATTTGCTCGCAAAAAACCACAAGAGGTCGCTGGCAGCAAGGTTTACGGAGAACCGATACAAATCGCGCAAATGACGCTTCGATATTCGAAATCCTGGCCGCCACTGCACGGTTGACCATAAGAAGAGAACCCCGAAGATGGAACCCATGATCTGTTGGCCCACCAGACTCCAGACACCCCAGCCAAAACGCGCCATCGCCAAACCGGTCGCGCCTCCAACGACTGTTGCGCCAAGCCCGCGAATTGACAGCGTCCGGAAATTCATCTCCCGCGCCAGGATAGCTCCCGGCATGGCGCTTAAGGCAAGAAGCGGAAACGATAGAGAGAGCCATCCGATCACGGGCGCCAAGCTGGGTTCATGGAATACCCTCGCGATGCGCCCTTCGAGTGCGAAGCTTACGGCGCACAGGGCAAATGCCGTCCCCATGTTGATCCAGAACGCCGAATCGATATGCTCCGGCTCCAAATCCTTCCTCTGCACGATGGCTGTTCCGAATCCCTGAGTCACGAACACTTGCATAAATGAAACGTACACGAAGGCAATGGCGACTAGCCCGAAAATGTGAGGGTCGAGGAGGCGAGCCAGTCCCGCATACACTCCGAAGCTGATGATCTGACCACCCCAGTTCGCAACGCTGGACCACGCGACGCCGAGTGCGACTTTTCGTTTCAATACTATCGTCATTCTGTTGGATTGTTGGCACGGAAGTCTTGGTATGGATGGGTGGCCCCAGCAGGTTTCAATGTTTTTGGTTTGGCAGTTCAGGAGCCTCGATGATGAACTCCGTGAGTGTGTTGAGATGGCGCGCCAAAGGCTATGATCTTCATATGAAAGGCACCACATCTTTCCTTCTCTGCTGATGCTGCTGCACCGTTCGAAGCGCAACGGGTGGGCTGATCCACGTCAGCAAGAATTTCGCCACTGATTTGAACGTAAAGCTTAGTTGCACTGCCCTCAATGTTGATTCTCGCGCCCTTGCGTATTTCCCGTTTTCCAAGTACCAGTTCGCCCAGCCGCTGTGGACAGAGCTTAACTGCTCCCGAATAAGCTTGCGAATTTTTCGAGGCACGGCATCGCCCAGGCCAGCGAGCCCCTCGAGTTTGAGCTGCGTATCTCGAAGCCAGAAATTCACATTGTTCCACTCTGAGCTCACTCCCACATGTCGAACCTCGGCGGGTGATCGGTCAACCGCGACGAGCGGACGATTGACGTAGCAGAAGTCGGTGATGAGCGCCAGTCGAAACATGAACTCACTGTCTTCGCCGAAGCGCAGGCCAGGATTGAATCCGCCAGATTTCGCTACTAGATCGGCGCGCATCAGAAGGGCGCACGTGCAAACAACCATCCCCGCGCCCCCGGGCTTCAAGAGCACCCGCAGCAAGTCGGTATTGATGCCCATCGTCTCTTCATGCCGATAGCTCTCTTCCGCCAGCTGGAACATTGTCCGCATTTCTGGGTAGTCGAAAAATCGCGTGTCGGTGTAACAACAACCGCACTGGGAACCGAATCGTTCCAAGGCCGTGAACTGCCATTCAAGCTTTTCCCGCTCCCAGAGATCGTCCGAATCCAATAGAGCGATCCACTCGCCCCGCGCTTCTGCCAGTCCCTTGTTTCTCGCCACGCTGACGCCCTGATTGTCCTGTGCGAAGTAGCGGATACGGTCGCCATACGTTTCCTGCAGGATCTTGCCCGTCCCGTCAGAGGATCCGTCATCCACCACGATCACTTCGACATTCGAAAAAGTCTGGGTCAAGACGCTGTCGATCGCGTTTCGGACCTTTAGTGATCGGTTATAGGTCGGAATAATTGCGGATACTTTGGGTTTCATAATTTGTCTTCTGGTTGCTCATTTCGGAGTCTGCCGGCTTAAAAATATTCTTGAGCGACAGCTCACTCCCCACCGCGATGAAAGCGAGTTCTCCCGTTGCCTTTTGCAGCGGCTCCACGCTTCGGCCACGCGTCCGCCCCGCCTCGAAGGTTGTCACTGAAATGCATCCCAGCAGCGCGAACAGGATCATCTGCAAGTGACCGGAAAAAGTAACTCCGAAAGACGATACCAAGCACGCAAGGAGGGTCGAGCCCAGACACCACAGGAACCACTCCTGATTGCGATCCCCTTTCACTCGTTTCCTCGCTCTTCCAATTGCTCCAAAGCTAAAGCTAAAAATTAGAATGACCAAAACCAGTGTCACCAGACCACCGTTCAGAGCAGCGGCGACAAATTGGTTGCTGGTATCCCACATATCCCAATCCCACTGGTCGTAATACTTGTATCCAAGTAGCCACCAGTCGCTGAAATGCCGGATGGTTTGGTTTACCAAGGTGTAGCGGTGATAGCTGGAAGAGGATCCGGTTATGTCCACTCGCGCGATCAGATGCCAGACGGGCGCTTTCATGACCATGTGCAGCGCCACCAGGGTAAAGCCGAAACCCCAACGGACGATTCGCATGTGTCCACGCAGCGCCCAAAAACCAAGTCCCAGAATGGCTCCGCCAACACTCATCCAAGGCGTGCTCGCGTGAGTAGTAACTAGCATGGCTGTTACACCTAGCAGTCCCCCACATGCCGCCAACCGGGACTTACGATCCTTCCACAGCCAGATAAATAAAGGCACTAAAACACCGGCAAATACACCCTCGCCGAGGGGGCCCATGACACCCGACGAACGTAATTGCCCATCTCGAATCGTCGTCTCGACCGGTATTCCCACGCCACCAAGCACATTGAATACATTCACGCTCGTAATCTGCTCGTTGATCATGCACACAGCATGAATCACGCATACCGCGGCTAAGACTTTTATTGTGCGCTTTACTGCCTTGCCATCGGGTATGAAAAATCGCACTACAAGGTAGCCGCCCAGCGCATCTATGAAATCCCCCAACTGCGCGATCAACATTTGTGGGTTCATCCATTGAATCGTGATGACGATGAATGCGGACAACGTCCACAGCACCACCGCCTGGTCTATGCGGGTGAACCTAGTTGCAAACCAGCGTCCCGATAACGATGCTTTCATCGTGACGGCCCGCACTAGTCCAGTCAGAATCAGGATGCGCATCATCGTAAAATGCATGCCCCCGAGTAGCAGGACCTGCCCAAAGGGAATCGTCAAGATCGCCAACAAAAAGGGCACAATTGCCCTTTTGCGCGGGAGCGTCAGCATCAGCACAATGGCAGCCAACATCCAGACCGCTACGATTGGATGCAGGAGGCTTGCATTCGCGCCACCTCCAAATCGAATGTGTTCAGGTTCCATTATGTAGCCGTGAACGTTGTTTCGTCTCCGATAGGCAGCCCACGACCGTCCATGATTTGACGAGCCCCCAAAATTTCTCCGGAATAAGCACTCCTCCGGGAAACAACGTCTTCAGTTCACGGTGACGCATTAGGCGGAGTTCCAATACAAGTTCGCGGGCCTGCGCTGCATCGGAACAAGGGCCTCTCCACCCACATCTCCAACGTCGGAGCATGGCGACGCGGACGCTCACTGGCAACCATTGCCATGCGGGGACGTGAAAGTGCGGCTCCATCGGAAACCAGAAGTTGGGCGTCTGAACCCAGTAAGCCTTGCCGACGCGCTGGATCTCAGACGCCATCTTTCGCTGGTTTTCGAGCGAAAAAAGGTGTTCGATAACGGAATTACTGAAGACAATATCGAAGCTGCGGTCATCAAACTGACCGAGATTAGTGGCGTTTCCCACCGCTGGCTCTACATTCTCAAATCGCTTCGGCTCCGCCTCGAGATTAACGGTCACGATTTGGACATCACGACGTCCGGCCCAACCGCGTTGTTCCCAGAAAGCATTCGTTCCCCCGACGTCAAGGATCTTGATCGGTCGCGGCAATTGAGCGACATACTCCTCAAACAACTGGAATCTGCGATTGCGAAGCTTGTTCGCCAACGAGTCGGTACATTGGTCGTCGGCGAGCCTACGGATCAACGGAATTGAGAGTTGCATGTTTACACCAGCTCCAAACGTGCGATTGGGAAGGAATACCGGGATTCGCCCGTCACTTCGAAACGAGCAGTATATGCTGCGCCATCACACCTGCGAGACGCTGTGACAACGCGAGACAAAATCGCTGGACACTTCGGGAAACTATGCGTCCGGATCAGCAGACTAGCATCAGCGGTCCAACGCGCTCGAAAATACAACTATTGGACTACACCATTAAGCCCGCTTGGGGGAGCTACGCTAGAGCCTGCTGTTCCGATTCCCGCCAAAGGCACGAGTTGCGGCGAACTTACGCCTGCCGTGTTGTCCCGGATGAGCAAAGTGTCCGTTTGCGGTCCCATCGAAGTCGGAGCAAAGATGACGGTGATTGAACAACTGGAACCAGAGTTGAGCATTGAACCGCAAGTATTGGATGTAATCGTAAATGGCGAACCTGCTCCTCCGGCCAGAGCGATAGAGGCAATCGACAAATTGCCTGTGTTCGTGTTCGAAATTGTGATTGCTTTTCCCGCTGAAGTCGTCCCGGCGGCGTATTTACCGAATTGGATGGCCGAGGGCGCGGTCATTGCGCAATATGTATTCCCGCCCTGATCTGTTGCGCTGTTCTCCGAAACGGCGTTTAAAAAATATTGCCCGTTGACGAAATTCGCCCACGTGGTGCCGGAACGAACTTCAATCGTGTTGCAGGCCCATACGCTGCCAGTTCCCAAGCTTGCGCCAGGGTCATAAAGCGGACCACCCGCCTCGACATCCGTGCCGAAGGTATTTCCGTAGAAGGTGGAGTTCGCGCACTGCACCGATCCTGGATGGCAGAAGGCGATTGTCGCGCCGTCGCCACTCCAGAAATTGTTGTTCACATGAATATTCTGGTAGCCACCTGTTGCAGCCTGCAAGGCCAAGGCATTTGTGTTACCGAGCATGGCAACGGTATTCCCAATGATTGCGACGTTGTTCGGGGCTGTATTCCCATTCAAAAAGCCAATACCATCCGTGTGGTAGCTCTGCTCGGTCGGATTTGCCGCGTCGTGAATCCAGTTATTTGTAATTGTCATCGGAGCAATGGTTGTCAGAATTGTGATCGCATTTCCGAAGCCCCAGAAATCACAGTGGTCGATCCATATCGGCCCACTGCCGTTACCTAAAATAACTCCGAATTGGTAGCCTTCGTTCCCGTTGATCGCATCCACCCCTTCGGTGATTTTGGTTGAGTTCGCCCCAGCGCCCGCGGAAGGCCATAAAGATCCCGGCGGTGATGTGTAATAAGAGACGAGCGGCTCGAAGCTGTCGTAGAAGAAATAGATATATGATCCACCGACGCCGACACTGCTCGCTTCAACGTAGTTGCTTTGAAACCTGTCGCCGATAAGCAGAACGTGCGAACCAGATACCCCCCTGTTGCCTCTACCAGAGCCTCCACTGAAGTCCACATGAATGAATTCACAGTAGCTGCAGTTTATTGCCACATCTCCCGCATACGTGCAGTTCTGCACCACCGTCGCATTTGACCAACTGGTACCGCTCGCGGGGGACGATGGGCAGGGGGTTGTATTGAATGATCCCGTCCATCCGGTCCACGCCGCGTATCCTACTGGGTTGCCGGGTTGTCCGGGCCAGGGTGATTGCGCAGTCGTTGAAGCGAAAGAGTGTTGAGGCATTGCAAGACAGATCAGTGCGAGAGGTAACAGAACGAAAACCTGGAGCAACTTTCGGCTCATTAAGAATCCTAGCGTGTGAAATTGGAGGCCTGCGTTGCGGCACGCCTCATCGCTATGCTAGGGATTTCCACCAGATGTTTCAAGGTCTCGGCCCGCCCATTGGTCCATATCCAAGAGTCATCATTCCCACTGGCCTTTAGGGTTAGCCTAACCGTATTACAGCTGGAAAGCAGCAACTCTACCCGTCGACGGCGTTGTGGACGGCAGTAGCAGTTCCTTTCTCCGCCCTGGCAAGCTGCGGCGGGTGGCTTCCTTCAATTTCGCTGAGCAGCTGCTCGACCGTCAGAACGCGACTACCGCTGTGGGTGGCTGCCGACACCGCATACTCGAACAACTGGGGCGTACATCCATACGCGCTGGGGTCGGATCGCACATCGTGCGTACAGAAAATCAGCCATCCCTTTTGCGCAACGTTCTGCTCGATCAATTGCTTCACCTGAGGAGCTTCGGAGCTATCCCCATAGAGCCGGTGGGCGAGCAGCAGGTTGAGATCGATCTCCGGCCCGTTAATCCCCGGCAGTACACTTCTCGAGCTGGACACCAGGGATTCGAGATGCTTCTTTGTGCGAAGGGTCACGTGTCCGTAGGGATAACAGAAGTTTCTCGCCCGGCGGCCTGTCAACTGTTCGATTTCCTCGATCCCCTGCTCGACATCCTTTCGGTATTCCCGAAGCGATAACTTCCGGGGCGAGAAATGATGCAGGGTTTGCGTCCCCAGTTCATGACCATGCGCAAGAAGCGATTGGAGGTCGTCCGCATTGCAAATCTCTCCCAACCCATTAAACGTGCCCATGAGGCCCGGAGCCACGTAATAGGTGCCTCGCGCCCCGTAAGATTCCAGGATGCGGCCACCCACCACGTAAGCGGTACGAGGGAAATCATCGAAGGCAAACGAGACGATTGGCCCGCGATCCCCCAGAGGAACCATTCGGCGGTAAAGCGAAGCCAGCATAGTGCGTCGGACTGCACCGAGAAACGAGCGTACGCGCATGTAAGTTTTGTTGTGTGACAGACGTAAGAATTACAACGACGCGGTCGCGGTCAGAATCGTCGGAGCGCCGTTCCCCATGTCGTGAACTTGCAGCGCAGTCTCAATCTTCTTGAAGGTCGCGATATTGGAGTACATGGGATTGTCGAGATCTTCGAACTTCTTGAAGTTGTCGATCAGGTCATACACGATCGATTTCACATTGCTCGTCGGATGGAAGCTGAGTACGTTTGCTGCCTTCTGCGTGCTCACCTTGTAATTACGGAAGTCTTGAATATGCTTGATATTCAGGCTGACCTGAAGCTTCATCCTTTCCTGAATCGCGCTGCGAACCAGATCTGCCACTTCGCCGACGGTGTAATTTCCCGATGCTGCATTGAAGATGCCGGAGATCTTCTGGTTTGCTTCGATGGCGCGGATGTAGGCCGTGGCTGCGTCTTCAATGCCAAGCAGCGGCCGCCAGATCGAGGGATTGTTGACGGTGATCACCCGGTCTTTCATCGCGGACTTGAACATCGTGTTGACGATCAGATCGAGTCGCATCCGTGGGCTGTAGCCTGAGATCGTTCCTTTGCGTAACGAGATCACGGAGAAGTCGCTGTCGCACAACTGCATGACCGCCTGTTCGCCTTGCAGTTTGGAAATCCCGTACGGATAACTCGAGCTTACCGGACGGGTTTCGTCGAACAACTCGTTCTCGGTGTAGCCGTACACAGAGCAAGAACTGGCGTAGATGTATCGCTTGATCTTCGCGATCTTGGCGATATATCCCAGATAGGCCGGCGCAGCCGCATTGAAGACAAAGTTTTTCGCCGGCGAGTATTCCGCCATCGGATCATTCGAGAGGCCTGCCATAAAAACGACCTGATCGTACGGCTCAAGATCCTCCACCGTGAGCTGGAAGATGTCTTTATTGAGCGTACCTACTTGTCGCGGCAGATGATTGCCGAACCAGAACAGGTCTACAACATCGACTTTGTATCCACGCTCAAGGAGCCTTGGAATCAGTACAGATCCAAGATAGCCAGCGCCGCCTGCAACGAGTATTTTCATGGTGAGGTCCTTTGTTGAAGAGTTTGGGTTAAACCTGCGTGTATTGGAAATTCTCTGACGAGGGCGATGCTAACCACTGGGCAAGGGACCGTGCGTTTCGGTCTTTATCGGAGACGATGACGTCTTTCAATGGCCATTCAATTCCGATGGCGGGATCGTTCCAGCTTATGCCCGATTCCGCTTTATTGCTGTAGATGCCTGTGCACTTGTACTGAATTTCCGTGCTATCTGAAAGAGCACAGAATCCGCGAGCGAAGCCAGCGGGTGCCCAAACGCAACGACGATTTTCGGCGGACGCCTCTACCCCAATCCATTTGCCTAACGTTGGCGAACCCTTTCGGATATCGACGGCCACCAAGAAAGCAGATCCTACGGTTACGCGCATGAGCTTTCCCATTGGGGGTTCCCACTGGAAATGCAGGCCTCTCACCACCCCCTTCACCGAACGGGAGTGATTGTCCTGCACAAAGGTAGTCGGCAATCCGAGAGCGCTAAATTGGTCGGCCCGAAATGTTTCGGAAAAGAAGCCACGCTCATCTTGAAAAATCTCGGGAACGATGATCGCTACGTCTCTAAAATGTTGCGATTCGATCTTTATTTGCACAATTCAATCCTTCAACGTTTCTGTTTAAAATTCAGATTTTCTGTTCTGTCGATTGCTCGCCGCGCCCAATCCGATTAGCGAATGCATACAGCAACCAGCCCAATTCATAAGGACGGCACTCGTAGAGCACGGCCAGATCCTCGGGGCGATTGTGTTGGGGGTCGGCGTCGTAGCGTCCGATGCCGGCTTTCGCATACCGCGACAAAGAGCGCCGCGAACGGAAGATGCAGCGCCAGATCACGTTCTGCTCCGCATCCTCCATGTTGAAAGTGAGTTCATTCTTCTCGTTTATCCAGCCCAGCCCCTTGTAGATCCAGGGGCTGAAATCGTGCCCTATGACTTCTCCGAGACCGAAGAGGACCATCGGCGCCATCGCATGTTGATGGACGGAGAACACGGGGTAACCGTCAGTGACTCGCCCGCCGGGAACATCGTAATGCCACCACCATTGCCCTAACGGACCCTGTGCTTCGCAAATGCCAAGGGCGCACTGGCGGGCGCGACTAGCCGCTTCAGGATTGTTAAATGCCTTGTGATACTGCGCCATGGCATAGATGGGATAAACCTGGTCGGCAAAACTGCCAGTTCGGCCACGTGCGATTCCTTCGAGACTTTTCGAGGTCGACAGATGTCCGAAGAACCCCTGTTGTCCTTGATTCTTGATCAGCAACTGATAGGTTTCCTCAGCGCTCGGTGCAAGCGTAGACGCTTTCGCAGAATCGAACTGTGCCCAATACGAAAGCCCCGTCAGAAACCAAGCGACTTCCATCGTGATTCCGCGCTTGACTCCGCGATAGCGTGTCAGAGCGGTTAGAGGCTGCAGCCGGCGTTCGACTTCTGCAAGCCGCTCCGGGCAAACTACTGCGCACATCCAGAGCAGAACGCCGAGATCGCCGATGTTATTTACCCACTCTAAATCCTGGAAGAGCGCTCGCAGGATGGGTTCTCGGTCGAACGGTAATGTTCCCCCGCCCAGTTCGAGCCGGTGCAATCCCATCAAGGTCATCATGGTGTAGCGATGAGAAATGCCGTCCGGCATCATGCCATCGGAAGTTTTCTTGAGACTAAAATAGAATAATTGTCGCTGTTGATCGAACATCGGAACCAGACCGCGGACGGCTAGAGAAATAAACCGACGTACCGTAGACTGATCCTGCTGTGAGGGTTTCGCGACCACTGCATCCACCATTTGCTGCAATGCTCCAGATTGATTCATGAGATTAAGAAATCTACCTTGCTCAGGTAGCCACTAGCCGACGTGGCCGTATAACCACTGACCGATTTTTGAAACGACGGTCGGGGGCAGGAACTGCATCACCCCTTTCGCCACTCCCGCCTTCCATTTGGCCGTGCTGATATCGAAGAGATGAGTTGAACTCGCAGCGCTGCCGTAGCGCTGATATGTGATTTCAGACTGCTTGGCGCCCCAGCGATTCTTGAAGGTAATGAGGCCGTGCTGTCCCGCATCCGTGCGTCCCAAATCCATGAAACGCATCCCGCTGGACTTTGCATCCTGAATCGCTTTCCAGTACAGCAGATGCATGCTGCCCAGAGGATTGAAAGTCGGATCGCAGCAACCGTACTTGTATGTCAGTGTGTCCTTGTAGGCGATGGTGATCATGGCTGCAATCGGTTGAGCTTCTTTGAAAGCGACGCGAACTTGGAGTGCGTCCCCAAAAAATTTCATTAGGTTCGCGAACCAATCCATCGGAGGCGGGGGGAGACGATGCCGTTTTCGCGTCATCATGAACAGGCGGTAGAAATGACTCAAGAATTCATCCGAGCGCCCTGCGCGATAGATAAGATGTTCGCGCTCCGCTCGTCGAATCTTTCGTTCAATCGAGCTTTTGTGCAAATTCTTGTACAGGATGTCGATGTCCGGACTCAAGTCGAGCACGTGAAAGGAGTACTTCACGCTCGTCGGAAGCAGCGCAGTTTTAGGCTGTCGGCCGTGAATCGGTCGGAATTCGATATAGTCCCAATTTTCGGGCTGGAAATCCTGCAATGCCCGACTCATCAAATCAATGCTAGTACCAGGCTCGAGCAGAGGTTGACAGTGATCGGAAAACGGGAGGGACACGAGGCGTTTGCCAGTCAACCAGCTTTTCACCGCACAAAAAACGATCGCATTCTCTAACCTTTCTTCCGGTGTAGATGTGGTGTAAGCGATTGGCTGGTATCCATACGTTTCACGAAGCGTCCTCAACCAGGCGGACGAGTGGAACAACGTTGCATCCGAATGTCTCTGCAAAAACGGCTCCCAACGCCGATCTTGCAGAGGATCAATACGAAATCCTTTCGTTGTAGGAGGGCGGGAAATCAGGGGAAGGTAAGTCGACGAAGGCATAGGGGAAATTCCATGATCAATGTCGGTGATCTGACGGAAACGGGTTTCTGAGAAGCTGGAAAGGGTCCTAACGCATTTCCAGTACAATCGCGACTTTTACCGGTCCGTGCGCGCCTTGCACCAGGATCTTCTCGATGTCGGCCGTGCGGCTCGATCCGGAGATCAAGCCGAAGTACGAGGCGTCTTTTAGGTCGCTTTGCATTGCGTTTCGTAAGGCAGTCGTGATGTCAGGGAGTAGTTGATCAGACGTAGCGTAAACGATGTGCACCGGAGGGATAATCGAACCCCCGCGTCCACCGCACCGGCTGGAACTCACGATTGATCCTGTTTGTGCAACCAGTCCTTCGCACAGTGTGATCGAAGCCGCGCAATTTTCCGGAGCACGCTCGCTCGTCGACCATACGACCTCACGGCCTGAGTACGCCTCTGCAAACTGCCGCAGTTCGGGATTCTCCTGCACGTAAAGCGTTCCCGCCGGCACCGCAGCCAGCAACTCTCGCAATGCCTCCACCGATGAAGATCGGTCGCCTGTCACTTTCACTTCTGTCAAGTTCCCTTCGCACTCGGCGAGAAAACGCTGCAGCGGATCACCGATCGGTGGATAGATCTGTTCCATGGTCACGTTCACCGCATCGATCGCGGAATCCAATGGCACCTCGGCCTTGCGGATACGATCGAGGATTCGCCCTCGCGCCGAGTTAGTGGTTGCCATTCTGCTTCCTCCACAAGTCACGGAACGAGTCTTTCGGAACATCCATCATCGCGCGATATTTCGTCCAATTGGCCAGCGGCCCGAGCGCGTGCGGGCTGATCCCCATCGCGAGCCCTGCGCGCAATGTTTTTCGTCCGATCCATCCAAAGAGTGCGAAGCGCGTGCTGCTCATCGCAGCCCAACGGAACAGCGAGAACCCAATCTTTTCGCTGATCTTTGCATTTCCTTCCGCAACATATTCGCGACGGTTTTCCAGCAGATGATCGCTCAGCTTGATCTTCACCGGGCAAACGCTGTTGCAGGCCGTGCAGAGAGAACAGGCGTACGACAGGTGCCCGTATTCCTGCTGGCTTTGGAAGATCGGCATCAGTGCACTGCCGATCGGGCCCGGATACGTCGATTGGTACGTGTGTCCACCCACCTGCCGGTACACCGGGCAGATGTTCAGACATGCGCCGCAGCGAATGCAGCGCAGCAACTCCTGTTGCGCTTTATCTGCCAGCACCTCGGTGCGTCCGTTGTCGACGAGAACCACGTGGAACTCTTCCGGCCCATCGATCTCGTCCGCTGTCGTCGGGCCGCCGATCAGCGTGCTATAAGTCGTAATCGGCTGTCCCGTCCCTGTTGCCGCCAGCACCGGCCAGAGAACTCCGAGATCTTGTAGTCGCGGGATCACCTTCTCGATTCCGGTCACCACCACGTGCACCCGCGGCAGGCTGGTCGTGAGCCGCCCATTGCCTTCGTTCGTCGAGATCGCGACCAATCCCGCATCCGCGACCAGGAAGTTGGCTCCCGAGATCCCCATCTCCGCCGCGAAGAACGCGCGCCGCAGAAATCTTCGGGCCGTAGCCACCAGTTCCTGGTGCGTCTCGCCCGTCATGTCGTCCGGCATTTGCTCCCGGAAGAGATCTCGAATCTGTTCCCGCGTCAGGTGCATCGCCGGCGTCACGATATGGTAGGGAGGCTCGTGACGCAGCTGGACGATCAATTCTCCCAGGTCCGTCTCCCACACCTTCATCCCCAGCTTTTCCAGCGCCGGGGAAAGATGAATTTCCTCCGTGACCATCGACTTCGACTTCACGACAGTCTTTACCTGGTTGCGCTGTGCAACGTCGCAAATATATTGCCGCGCATCTTCGGAATTCTCGGCCCAATAAACATGCCCACCGCGCGCAATGATCTTGCTTTCGAATGTCTCTAAAAGCGATGCCAGATTGCGAATTCCCTCCGACTTCACCTGCGCTGCTCGCGCCCGTGCCGCCTCGAAATCCGCGAAGCGCGTCTTTCCCTTCGCCACGGCGGCGTCGTAGCTGCTAATGTTGCGCTTGATCGTCGAGCGATGCGTCAGGTCCGCAGACTTGTGCGCTGCCGAGACGAGGAACTCTTCCGATAGCCGGCTCATCGCGCCTCCCTCGCCAGGATCGATGCAATGTGGATCGCCTTCGGGAGATGCTTCTTGAAGCGCAGCACCCCTTCGAGATGCATCAGGCAACTCGGATCGACGGCGGTCACGTATTCCGCTTCCGTCGCCTCAATGTTGGCAACCTTCGTCTCCCCCATTGCCGCCGAGATCATCCCGAACTTCGTTGAGAACATCCCTCCGAAGCCACAGCACTCGTTGGCATCTTTCATCAACTTCAGTTCGAGTCCCCGCACCTTGCTCAACAGCGCAATCGGCTCATCGTAAATCCCGAGTTCGCGCGTCGCGTGGCACGATGGGTGATAAGTCACGCTGTGCGAGAACTCGGCATTCACATCCGTCACCCCGGCAACGCGCACCAGGAACTCCGACAGTTCAAATGTGCGCTTCCCCAAGGCAATCGCATCCGCTCGTAACGCACTATCTTTCAGCAACTCTGAATAGTGGGTGCGCACCATGCTCGTGCACGATCCCGAAGGGCAGACGATCTGATCGTAGCGCTGAAATACCTTCACAAACCGTTCGGCGCAAGGGCGGCCTGCATTCCACTGTCCAGTGTTAAACCCCGGCTGTCCGCAGCACGTCTGGTCTTCGGGATACTCTACCTGGTATCCGACGCGCCGCAGCACCGTCACCGTGTCGAGTCCAATCTGCGGCGACATCTGGTCGACAAAACAAGGAATGAAGAGTGCGACCCGCTTCTCCATCTCAGCGGCTCACCTTTTTGACCAGACTGAGCAAGGGCGACAGCTTAAGTTGGGCAGGACGCCCTTTCGCGGATGATTTACGCAAGTATTTCCCCACCACCACGTCCCGGCAACGCAGCGAGAATACTTCGCACGATGTACTCGAGCGCGGGGAAATTCCGGTCTTGCGGTTTTTCTGGGCGATTCCATGGAACAAGTTTTATCTTGGAGCGAACGTCTTCCACCGACTCGATCAGGATCATGCGACCTTGCTCAGACAGATACCGATCGACTGCACCGATTTTCCCGCGGAAGATGCTGTACACAGGAACGCCGAGCGCCGCCGCTTCGCGGTTCATCGTTCCACCGCCGCTCACCGCCAGGTCCGAGAACCATAAGAGGTTGAGTCCATCGATCGGAAACTCCGGGATGATCATGCTGCCGGATGCGATCAGATCTCCCCACTCAGACTGGAGTTGTTGCTTTTGCCGCGCGTTTCGCGGGAGAGTCACCGCGCGCACGTTCGGTTTAGACGCGAGGAGCCGCATCGTCTCAGCGAACAGAGTGTCACTCTCGGGGTTGTGATAATGGGCTTCCGTAGCCGGCGGACGCACCGTGACCACGAGGTCGTCGACTTTCAACCCGAGCTGCATCCGAATCGCAGGATCCGGCCGGAACCGCGGGATGTATACATCTTCTTTCAATCCCGGATAACGAAGCACTTTCTCGGAATTGTGACTCATGGAAACACACGGAATGATGTCGGGAGTCATCGTCCAGTCAGGCTCGAGGAAACCTGTCTTGGTCGAGTGCTCGTAGTCGTGCATCATGATGCTCGGAATTCCGAAGAGTTTACTGGCGATGACTTGTGCTCGGGAGCCATGTGAAACCGCCAGGTCGGGCCGCGTTTCGAAGACGGTAGGAATCAGTTGTACCACCCGGGTGCAGTTGCAGAGCACCTTCAAGATCTTGTTCTTGCCCCAATGTCCACCGATGACCTTGCACGGCAGGTCAAAGAACTTCAAGAGCTCGCACACCTGGTACATATTGCGGGCTGTAAGAATGACTTCGATGCCCTGCGATTTCAATTTCTCAACGATCGGTAGAAAAAACGGAACGTGGGGAGAATTATCGATGTCTATCCAGACCCGGTATTTACTCGCTGGATGGGCATTGATCGCTCCAATCCGAATTGCCCCAGGGCTCATCGATTCGCCCGTGGTGGCGAGTTTTTCGGAAGAGCTCGTTATCGTGCCGTTTTCTTGGAACATCTTTTCTTCAGTTGGCATGAATGACTCGATCGAGATTAGAAAGCATCACTTCCAAAGCAAACTGCGAAGGGTGTCTTGAGCAGGATCCAGAGATCCAGCCACACCGACCACGACCGAACGTACTGCAGATCCAGGCGGACCATGTCATCGAAACTGACCCGGCTGCGTCCTTTGACCTGCCACAATCCAGTGATCCCGGGCTTCACTTCAAGAATTCGCCGCCGATGCCACAACTCATACTCCTGGCATTCGTACGCTAACGGAGGCCGCGGTCCGACGAGCGACATAGCGCCCTGCAACACGTTGAAGAATTGCGGAAGCTCATCGAGGCTGGTACGGCGCAAGAAGCGTCCCACGCGGGTGATTCGGGGATCGTTGGTCATCTTGTAGACCTTCTTGATTTCGCCGTGCGTCTCGCCGTCGTGTTCCCCGCTGATCACTCGCTTCATGAATTCCTGGTGGATCTTGGCGTCGTTATTCACGTGCATGGAGCGGAACTTCAGAAAGGTAAACGGCTTTCCAAACTGGCCAATACGCTCCTGCCTGAAGAGGATTGGCCCTTTCGAGCCCAGCTTCACGGCCAACGCAACGCAGAAAAACAAAGGCGCAAACAAGAGTATCGCCAATAGGCTTCCGACGATGTCAATCGTTCTTTTCATCGCGAGCGCAAGTCTTCGAGTTTTTGCGCGATGCACCAGATCAGGATAGAGCGCGGCATTTCCCTGCGAGTTCTCGTGATTCCAGTCTTCCGGGAAAACATGCAGCGCGATACTGATCTGATTGAATTTCTCCAGGCTGAGATTGTTCCGTAATGCGAGGCTCACATGCGACAGGATCACCCTCAGAATCGTACCGTGATCGTCCATGTTGATCTCGGTGAACAACACACCGATCACACTCGACTGGCGGTACCACCCGGTGATGTCGGTTTTGCGCGTGGAGAGCGACAACGCGGAGAGAATGTTGGCCAGCACCTTCCCGTTGCTCTCAACTGACTGATCGCCTGCATCGAGCAGCATCAACAAGATGGGCTTTTGGGAGCGCTCGGTGCGTCTTCTCTCCACCGTAATCAGCTGCCGAAACGATTCCTCGTCGAGAACAGAACAGTCGCGCACGTCCGTCGCTTCGGACGGCTCCGGGATCGCCTTGCGATCGTGCACTTTTAGTGCGTCGTGCCGTACTTTATCGTGCTTATCTCGCGTCTGAGACATGGAATATGATTAAGAGTTGAACTCCGGAATACGCAGAGTTGTATCGAGGTTTTGGTGTAATAGGTCGGTAGAGGAGTCGTAGATTTGATGGCCGCGCTTCAATTCGCGATGGGTGATGAGGGTCGCGGTTCCGATGTCTCTCCGAGATACAACTAGGGAGAGACTGCATTCCGAAGAAGCCTGCCCCGTCGCGAGAACATTGATATTTTCAGAGCCCAAAGCATTCAGCGCGCGTTTCACGATTCCCTTAACATCTACCAGGCTTTGTCCAACAACCGTAAGCACCGAGACGGAATCATCCACGACTACCGAGTTTTCGTCGGCGCCGTTGAGGCGCTTTGCAAGCTCACGGCGTAGCGCTTCTGCTGTCGAATGCGCAGCTCCAGCCGCGACCACGACGCAGAATTTATCCCGCAGTGACAGGTACGAGACCATCAGGAGTTCCGAGTAAATGTTGGCGGCAGTGCCCAGAATCATCTCGAAGACGTCCGGGACACTAGCTTCGCGGGAACGAGTAAGCGTGATCAGTGCAGCATCGCGCATGACACTTAACGCGCTGACGCCACCGTCGATGACCGGTCCTCGCTTAGTGATTTTCGTTCCCACATTGCTGGAAGCAAAGGTATTTCGGATCCATACTGGGATATTGGTTTCGAAAACGGGACGCAGCGTCTTCGGATGTAGTACGCGTGCTCCGAAGTACGCCAAATCCGAAGCTTCCTGGTAAGACAATTCGGGGATCGTCGTAGCGCATGGCACTTCGTGCGGATCTGCCGTGAAGATTCCGTCTACATCCGTCCAGATCGTTACTTCCTGAGCTTGCAGAGCGGCTGCCAAAATGGTCGCGGAATAATCCGACCCACCGCGCCCGAGGGTTGTCAGCGAGCCGTCCGCCGCAACACCGATAAATCCAGTCACCACCGGGATCGTGCCACTTTTGATGAGGGGCCGAAGTTGCGCCTCACAACACTCGCGCGTGGCGTCCATGTCAGGGTTGGCAGAACCGTAATGATTGTCCGTCGCCACGAGATGTGTCGCTTCGATCGATGTTGCCCGCATTCCGTTGGCAACGAGCGCCGCGGCTACAAGAGGTGCAGAGAGGCGCTCTCCCAGGCTAGCTATCAAATCCTGTAGCGCTGGGGATAGCGCCGCCTGCCTCGTCGCTTCTTCACACCATCGCCGGCAATCGTCCAGCAACCCATCTTTTGTGCTCAAATACCGTCTGCGCGCGTCCTCATCTGTCAACAAGTAGAGGGAGGCGATATTGTGCTGGGTACGCACTTCCTGTAGCAAACGGCTCGCTCTCCACATTTCCCCGGCTACCGCTTGTTTCCCTGCCTCGATGAGTTTGTTCGTGACCCCGCTCATCGCCGATACCACGACAACCGTGTCTCCCTCGGCGGACGCGCCTCGAATGATGTCGACGACCTGCAGAATGCTGGCTCCGTCTCCGACGGACGTACCACCAAATTTCAGAACCCGGAGTGGCCGGGTACCGACGCTTTGCGCGACCGCGCAACGACAGTCGCGAGCGTGGAGGATTTTGTCTGTGGTGTTATTCATGGTTCAAACGATGACTCCGCCGTCGTCCTGATCGATTTGACCAGATCCTGGGCTTGGTCGATGTTTCGAAACTTTGAACTTTAGAGACGGGGAGCGCGAACCGCGGCCAAGGCCGAATCCCACTCTTTTTGATCTTTGAGCACGGGCTTGGTTGGGACGCCTCTGGAGACAAGCGCGCAGCAACTCAGGCTCTTCCCAAGGCACGTCGTGATAGGCGGACTCTAGAAATGGGCTTGCGGGATCCCGCATCCACTCTTGTGGGAAGAGGGCGATCGTCTCGTTCTCGGTTGCTATCACCGCGGGATGAATGTTGGACCCAGTGAGGGACGCAACCAAAGCTGCCGGCAGATCGCGTTCCGGGCCAAGCGTTAAATGGCCGACCTGGGTCGTGCGCGGATTGATCTCGATAAGATAGGCATGGCTGGAACTCGCTTCCAGCAGGAAATCGAATCCGTGAAAACCTGAGAGTCCGAGGCGCCGAACCATTTTCTCTACCGCCTCTGTCATTTCCGAGTTATCCAGGCGGCGCATCACTGAAGCGGGACCCGAAACATACCGTTTTCGAATCACTTCGAAATGCAATGCGGCGAGGACTTTCCCTTTCCAACACGCCACTGTGCTGGTGACATCCTTTCCATCGATAAAGGAGTGGGCGGTGACCCCTGAGCGCCGGCGCAGCAACGAGGGCCAGATCAAAGTCCTATCATGATCCACCACGGCTCGCTTGGCCGCACGCGCCAGCAGCGGGGGTGCGTGCAAGGTACGGAATGATCGTGCGGCTTCTTCCAGAGTACGGACGATCTTCACCCCGTAGCCGCCCGATGTCCCATCTGCTTTCAGCACCACCGGGTATCCCGCTCGCTCAATCCACCCGCGGAGGGCCGCTATGTCTTCGATGACTGCAACTTCCGGGACGCGAATTCCCTCCTTCGCGGCAATATCGAGAAATGCCCCGCGTCGGTCGACGACCGAGAAATTCTCTGGTGCGCCGCACGAGCGCTCGATCAATTGACAGATAGCGGCACCCGCTTGCCCTTTACGAGACTCGCGAGCATAGAGCTGGTGAAGATGTTGCGCGGAGAGATCATCTCCGGGAATCACCAGCACCGGCCGCGCCTCGGCGATGGCATTCGCGATGGAGCGCAACGGCATTAAACCGCGGTACGTGTAGGCACGCCGGACCACACTGGTCTTGCAAAGCGGATGTCCGCCGGGACAGATTGCGTCTACGCAACACCCGGCATTCGCCAACGCCATAACCAGGCGGGCGGTCGGAAACCAACTCGAAGTTGCCACTACCAGAATGGACGGTTTCACTTTTCTTTGAGCCTCAAGAACAGAGCGCCACTCGAACGTTAGCCGGCGACTGCGGCGCTACGCGCCAGCACATCGTGTCCTTTTTCTTCAGGCAGGACGTGGAAGGAAACGCCCATGCGACGGAATTGACTATCCGAAAGTACGCTCTTCAACGCCTGGCTCACCCGCACCATTAAGGTTTCCGGAAAGAAGTTCGGGTCTTCCGTCTCGACTTCCCTAAGCAGCACGCCGACGATCGCGCTGTCCTTGTACCATCCGATAACATCCGTCTCGCGCAGCACAGTCGTGAGAGCGACTAGAACTTTATGCAAGCAGTCGCAATCCACGTCTGGTGTCCAGCGCTCGCTCATATCCAGCAACATCAGCCGCGACGCTTTCTGCGAGCGACTGGTCCTGCGCCGCTCCAGCGTCATCATGCGATGAAAGGCTGCTTCGCCGAGCGGAATCCTCAGGCTTGTCCCAGTTCCCCAGTTTCCTCTACTTACGTTCCCCAAGTTGCTTTGCGATCGCACGGTCGTCTCCCTGATTGGGTGGTGCTCGTTTGTGATGGTGGTACTGCTGTCGGGTGCAAGAGGGAGCTTGCTAATTTGGGCCCGTGATACTCATCGAAGTGAATGCGCTGGGGGGTGCATCACTTCGAATGCGGCGAATAGCGCTGGTAATAACTCTTCTGGTCCGTATGCGTGCAGCTGTTCAATACAACTCCAAGCAAATCGGACTTCTTCAAAGTATCCAATCCACGTTCTAAATGAGCTTTCTCTGTCTTACCTTCGCGAGACACGAGTAGAGTTCCATCGGTTAAACGACTCCACAAAGTGGTATCAGCCAGGGGGAGTAATGGCGGGGAATCAATAATGATCCAATCGAAGAGCGCCGTCAACTGCTGCATTAAGTTCGCTAGCCGTCCTGACTGCATCAGTTCAATCGTTCGCTCGGGTGGTTCGCCTGCGGGCATGAACCAAAGTCCCGGGCCTTCCAGCCGATAGATGTTGGAAGCTTGTTCCGTCGTACCCTTCAACCACTCCGCGAGCCCTGGGAGCTTCGGAATTCCAAACTGTTCCGCCAGGACCGGTCGCCGAAGATCACCTTCAATCAGCAGCACCTTTTGACGCTTACGAGCGATCACGCCTGCCAGGTTCGCCGACACCAGGCTCTTCCCTTCCTCTGGAATCGAGCTGGTGATGAGCACCTTCTGCAAAGGTCGATTCTGGCGCATTTCCCGCAACCGCACTGCCAGGAAACGGAACTTCTCCACTGCCAGACTATTCGGTTGGGCAGCGAATACCAGCCGGCTGGTCGGCGGAATCACCACTTCGACCGCCGGAAACAGTGTACGAATCTCTTCTGCGTTCTGCACAGGCCCCGGATCAAAAGCTGGCGGGGTCAAGCCTTCCGCAGGGACCTCAGCTTCTACCGGCCGGGCTTCGAATACCTTTGTTGCAACCGACATGGTGTCCGAGTATTCGATACCGGTCTGTTCTGCTCCTGCTCGTCGAAGTGCGTCGAAAATCCGGCTCATATCTCCCGTTCTCTTATGCCTAAACCTTGCCTTCGCTTTATGCGTGCTCTCGCGTTTAAGTTCAGTCCGAAAGCGTGTTCGCGACTCGCGCCGCCTGCCCAGCTTGCAATGTACCGGCGCTGGGCGTGGGCTTTACCACGTTCAACCGAAATTCGGTTGCGATCTCTTCGATGATATCCGGCGTAATCACTCGTGACTCGCGTCCATAGCCCTGGATCAACGCGTTCTCGCAAAGGATGTTGATCAGCCTGGGCAGCCCGCGAGACTGTCGATGCACTTCCAGGATGGTTTCCAGAGGCATCAACTGCGAAGGATTCGCGCAGCCCGCGAGTTCGAGGCGACGATACACGTAACGGCATGTCTCATCGATATCCAACGGCTTCAATTGCGATCTCAGCACGATCCTCTGCTTGAGCTGCCGAAGTTCTATCGTGTCCAGTTTCCCGTCCAGCTCCTGTTGCCCGACCAGCAAGATCTGCAGCAGTTTCTCCTGCGGCGTTTCCAGATTCGTCAGCAATCGAATTTCTTCCAGAACGTCCGAAGAGAGATGGTGTGCCTCGTCCACGATCAGGACCGTCGTGAGCCCTTGTTTGTGACGTGCGATGAGGAAATTGGACAAGTCGAGAAGCAAGTCGCCCTTGGTTTTACCAGCGGTCGAAAGTCCGAAGTCTCCGGCGATGTAGTGCAGGAAATCCGATGCGCTCAAGCGCGGATTGAACACGTAGGCGTAAGTGACTTTGGCGTTTGACAGCAACTGAAGCAGGCAGCTCACCAGCAGGGTTTTCCCGGTTCCCACCTCACCCGTCAGGACCACGAACCCCTTCCGTCGCTTTACTCCATAGTAAAGCGAGGCCAGCGCCTCGTTGTGCTGCTTCGTCGAGAACAGGAAGAAAGGATCCGGCGTGATCTCAAACGGGTTTCGCTTCAAGCTGTAGAAACTCTTGTACATAGTGTTACAGTCTAGCCTCTGAAGTAACTGAATGCCGACCCAGCCAGTATCGCGGCGAATACCACCGTCGTAGTCGCCCACCTGAGAAACGCCTGCTTCCGGGCAACGGAAACATCTGTTGAACTTACAATCTGCGGAATCTCCACCAGCACCGCAGCCGGCAAGATCTTTCGTATGTCAGAAGCGCTATGCATCCGGTCATCCATTTTCTCGAAGATTCCAGCGCATATGACGCCGAGTACCATACCGAATCCTAAACCCATCGCGCAGAATTTCAAGCGATTAGGAAAGTCCGCTTTTTGCGGATAGCTAGGCGGATCTACGATGCGGAATCGCTCGCCTTGTTGCAGCAATTCCATGCTGGTCGCCATTTTCGACTCATTCTTCTTCTTCAGCAAATCGTCGTAGGTCGCTTTGGATTGCTCATAACCGCGTGTTAAATCCGCCAATTGTTGTTCGCGGATAGGTTCCTGGTTCAAGCGGCCCTGGTAAGCGTCGATTTTGCGCTTCAAAGCCGATATCGATTGTTCACGGTTCGCGATTTCCACCTGGTTCGATTGCAACTGGCTCTGAATCGGCGCCATCACCGAGGCGCGACTCGGGTCACCCTGGCCTGCACCGCTGCTATCAACTGAACCAGTCGCCGCAGGTTTGCCTAATCCCGCCACCAGTTGGGCCCGCAGTTTCTCGGCTCTTGCAATTTGTTCCTGTACTTTGCGGACATCCGGATGCCGGTCGGTGTAACGAGAGCTCAACTCCGCAAGTTGCGCTCTTAGCTTTTCTAATTGATCGTCGAGAGCCGGCAGCGTCGCAGATGTACCATCCGGACTTTTGGACGAATTCTGTAGAGTTCGATACTGATCCGACAGGGTCTGCAGGTAAACGTGCTGTTGCCGCGCCGCGTTCAGTGCATCCTCTTCGTTTTGCAGCTGCGACTGCAAGCCCGTTAGGATCTGGACGTTGCTGGTGAGTTGGGTGGGCATTTCGCCCACATGCTCGCCCTTGAATTGGCGGATCTTGTCTTCCTGATCGGCGAGCGTTTTACGCGAAGCCTCTAACTGACTCTCGAGAAATTGCGTCGTGTCTTCCGACTGCTGTTGGCGAACTTCCAGGTTTTCGCTGATAAACAAATTCGTTAGTTCGCTCGTGACCTCTTGTGCCACGCGAGGATTGCCCGCGGTGTAAGAGACGTTGAACGCTGTGATCTGGTTTCGTGTGTCCCGCACGAGCTCGATGCCGATATCCTTGCGCATCCGCTCTACCTTCTCGTCGGGGGAGACCTTGGTACGATCGTTGGTATACAGAGCGACCTGGTCGATGATGTGCAGCAATCGCGTACGGCTCAAGATCTGCTGGGTAATGCTCTGCAAACGCTCCTGCAGGTCGTCGTTTACGTTGGGCGTGACGTAGTCTTTCGGCATGGTGGGTTGTTCCACCAATATCAGCGTACTCGACACGTATCGCGGCGGAAGCAACCAGCTCGCCGACCACACCGCCAGCCATCCCAGGAACAGCGGACCGAGGAAGTACAGGTAGCGCCGGCGCGCCAACCCAATATACTTCTGTAAGTCAAACTCTCCCGACCCTTGCTCTTCTAACTCGTCAACCATCGCCTATCTTCCTAGTGCCCGCTCGAACTGGTAAGAGAGTGATACAAACTCTCGGTTCGTCACGGGATTTGCCGAGATCAGCGGCAAATTGCTGTAGCTCTGATAAAGCCAGTTATATCCGGCTCCGACTTCCACGCGTTGACCCATCCTTTGGTGGAGAGAGATCAACACCGATGTCGAATGTCCGTTCGTAAACAATTCATTGTCTAGAAGGTCGTTCTGAACCCATCCGCCGATAAGCGTCGCTCGCAGCGACCTTGTGAATTGTTGTCCGAACGACGCAATGGCATTATCCATATGCACGGCGCCGATTAGCCCCCCACCACTCGCTACCATGTGCGAATAGCTCAAGGCAAAACTGCTGCGCACACCCTGCCAGTTCAAACTCGCACCCGCTTCAGGCGTCCACGATTGCGAATGCACCGACGAGAGAAGATTAGTGGTATCAGCCCGCTCAGGTCCCCCGTAGAACGAAAAGGAAAACCTTGGCGTCGGATAAAAGCTGTAGAACATTAGAATCGCGTTTGTGCTCGTTCTGTTCGTACCGCCGGCGGGATAGGACAGAAGTCTTTCGTAGCGGCACGTCAAGCCCACGTAGTGCCGCTTTGCTAGGCGATGACTGTAGAACGCGGATGCGGTCTGCGAACTCGCATCAAATAGACCAGGGACCTGCGATAGGTTGGGGTAATGGAGATTAGAGAACGACCCGCTTGCCCCCACCATGCTGTTGGGACTGAGCTGATAACTGAGCTCCGCGTTACCGATGTTGCTCAAGCGGTCCGCAAGCGGCGCAATGATCGAAAAGTTCGCCACCTCAGGCGCCTGCTCTACACCGCTAAGCGCGGTCAGTGGCTGGTTCATCACGTTGGAACTCTTTTGGAAGCTGTCTCTAGCGCTAAGGGTGAGGTGTTCCGTAATGCGATATTGAAAATTGATGGCAGCGTTTTGATCTGCCTCGTTCAGGGCACTGGTGTGCTGATAGAAAGTGAAGCCAGGCGCATATGAAAGCTGCAAAGCCGTTCTTGATGTCGTTTTGTCCAGTTCGACCGTCGGCGCCAGTGAATAGCTTTCATCGCTCACGGGATTCACGGCCCGACCGCCGATGACGTTATCGGTATACGCGCCAGTAAAAACCATTCCACCGCGTAAGTAATTGGAGCGTTCCGCAGAAGCCGGCGTGGCTGGGAAGGTCGCACCGCTCACCGGCGGCGGCACCAGCATGCCGCCCTCGTCGACCACTTCCTCCACCGGTGCAATCCCGGCAGGTTGTGGTTGAAGCTGCGTAGACTGCTCCACCTGCGCCCATAGCGGCGAAAGGCCTAGCAACACCAATCCTCCGCAGCACAGCTTAGAAAGTGTATTCATCACGGGACGACGATCGTGTCATGCGGTTGTAACTTGAAGTTCTGGGCAGGATTCTTGCCCTTGAGCACTTCCTTGTAATTGAAAGGAATGCGCGATTGCGTGCCGTCAGCGTTCTGACGCAAGATGATGACCGATTTTTGTTTCGCGAAATCGCGAAACCCTCCGGCCAGCGCGATCCCATCGAGCACCGTGGGCCCATTGGCGATCGCGAACGTTCCCGGGTGCACGACCTGCCCGATCACGTTGAACTTCTGACTGTTCACCTGCTGAATCATCACCGTGACTTCCGGTTGCGCGATATATCTCTCAAGCTTCTTCGCAATCGATTGCTCGAGCGCCAAGGGGGTGAGCCCCGCAGCCTGCACTTCGCCGACCAGTGGCAGGGATATCTTCCCATCGGAACGCACCGGAATAGCGCGCGAGATGTCAGGTTCCTTCCACACGTTGATCGCCAGGACATCGTCGTTCCCAATGACGAAACTGTCGTCGTGCGGCTTCACTGCACTGTCGGTCAACTTGCCTGCGCCGGCATTCTGTGCCTGTGTCTTCTGCCGCGAGTCATTGCTCTGTGCGAGCGATAACGACGACACGAGCGCGACAGCACAGATTACTTCTAGTGTCTTCCACCAGCCAGTGCAGACTTTACAAGGCCCGTTCATAAGATATGTTTCACTCTCAGTGGATTTGTGCAATCCACGATCACTTCACTCTGTTCTTCAAATGGGCTCGATTTTGTAGCCGTCCACGTGCACTGCCAGTGAACGTTGCAAGGCATCGATCGAAACGACGAGCGTATTATTGCCACTACGCGAAATCAGAATCCCTTCCATGCCTTCCAGTGCGCCCCCGCGGATTCTCACCTGCTGTCCGACGCGAAGAAATGGATGCGATGTCCACGGCAGGGACCGATCAACCAGCGTACGGATCGCTCCGATTTGCTCTTCTGGAATGGCCGTACCAGCGCCGCGACTGCCAACCACGCTGAGGACACCATCCACTCCAACAATCCTCATGCGGTCCCACCGCCGCATTGTCAACTTCGCAAATACGTAACAGCTGAAGACGGGAACCTCGACGTGCTTATTGCGATCGCTCCACCGCCGTACTTCATTGACAAGCGGAAGATAGGCGGGAATGCCCAGCTCGGTAAGTCGGCGTGCTACCGCTTTTTCGTGTTGCGATTTCGTGTGAAGCGCGAACCATTTTTCAGGCTCACCGGCGATGACTGCGCCCGGTCTAGCTTCAACCCAGTCCGATACATTTGTAGCCACAGCTTCGCCCTCTGAGTCCCATAACAAGGTGACTCCGTTTCGTGCAAAGTTCTTTACTGCCAACAAATGGGACAGCCGACCACGTAAACTATTATGCGAACGAACACTTGGGGGAGCGGCAGAGCAGGGGAGGAACCGGCTCGTCTTTCCGAGAGAGAGCTACTCTGCTCTCGTTTCAGGGACAGTACCACCATGGGGGTACGATTGCAAGATATTGACTGAGAAATTAATGTAACTAAAGTTATCGGGAAAAAGGGTACGGAATGAAGACTAGGTGGGGATAGCTCGGAAGCTGCGATGCTACAAAAAGAAACGCGCACCGAGCTANNGAGTTTTTCAGCAGCCTGCTAGAGTTTGCTGCTCCAGCGAAAATGACGAAGCCGCCTCCTGTCGAAGGCTCCCGTGTGATCTAGATGCTCTGCTTCCGAGGCCGGGCGGCAATCGAAGCGAAACAAGCCAGCCCCGATACCAGAACATAGGGAAGGGCTGAACCACCTTCCGGCACCGCAACCTTCTTGCAGTCGCGAAATTCCGTCCTACATGGACGACCCGGATCGTTCTTCTGCTTCCCCAGGTTCGCACGTTGCTGTGCTGGCAAGCTAGCGGCAGCCGCGCAGAAAACCGCAATCATCAGGGCGTATTTGCAACTCCGAGAGATGGAGTAGGACATGACAGTTCCCTTTCAAGACATGTTTAATTAAACAAAGCGGCAGGGGATACCGCTGCCCAACATATTCCGCTCAAATCCGCTCCCTGTCAACAGCAAGTACAACAAATCTCTCTTTTGAAGCCTAACCTGAAAGGAAAGAATGCTCTTCCATCCTCCTGTGGATAGTCGCTTGGACCCTTTCATCAGCGCCTCCGGGCTCCCATCGCGGCCGTCACTGCCACAACGATCTCTAGAACTCTAATCCTGACGTCTCGAACGATCCCTTTCTCACTCCTGCCACCCGACATCACGACTTCTGTTGTAAGCGTGCCGCTGGTCACCAATCCCACGTTCAGCTCAGACCCACAGTACGGAAGTCATGTCCCTGCACTGACCCTATGGAAATTTTTCCCATGCACAGGGGGCATCTGTGATTCGCGCGCCCGGAACATGACACTGGCAACATGAACCGTTCCTCCAGGCGAAAGCCCATGGACACTCACGAGATGGTTCCATGACGCCGATGCTGAAGAAAGTGTCAATAGCGATCTCATTCATTTGCCGGGTCCGTCTGAGCGGCGCTTTCCTTATCTTAATTCTTGCTAGTCTGCCCTTCTTCACTGGGTGCCTGGCTCTCAACCAGGCCACGCCACCACAACCCAGCGTGCTCGTCTTGGCCAGCACCAGTCTTGATTTCGGTACCGTTACCGCGGGAAGCAGCAAAATTCTCACGGTGACGGCAATGAACTCGGGCACCTCAGCCATCACGATCGACAGCGCCGGCATAACTGCGACTGGTTTCGCCATCACGGCACCCAGTCTTCCCGTCGCTGTGAGCCCCGGACAAAGCACACAAATCTCGGTTCAGTTCACTCCCCAGAATCCAGGAACCTTCGCCGCGAGCGCGGTATTCACCTCCGATGCGGCCAATAATCATGTGAATTTGACCCTGCACGGGAAAGGATTGGGGACGGACTCAAGCTCCCTCGTCTCGAACCCGGCAAGTGTGTCGTTCGGAAGCGTGCCGGTCGGCACGAAGAATTCGCAAACCATCACTGTGACGAACCCAGGCAACTCTGTCATCACGATCTCTGGCGTTTGGGCGAGCGGATCAGGATTCAGCGTAAGCGGAATTGGTCTTCCTATGTCGTTGGCCGCCGGCCAGCGCACGAGCTTCGGCGTGGCCTTCAGCCCGACAACCGGTGGAGTTACAAGTGGCAACGTAACTATCTCATCTAGTGCGAAGAATCCGACGAACACCATCCCTTTGAGCGGAAGCGGAACTACGCCTGGGGTGCTCGCTCCAAAACTGGGCAGTCTTAACTTTGGCAGTGTCACGGTCGGGAGCACACAGACTCTATCGGAGACCCTCACCAACACTGGCGGCAGCAGCGTAACCATCTTAGCTGTCACCGCAACCGGTGCGGCCTTCAGCGTGACCGGTATCAGTCTTCCTGTTTCCCTGGGCGCAGGGCAGTCGACCAGCTTCAACGTCGCCTTCAACCCAACAAGTTCCGGCTCTGCGAGCGGAAGTGTAACGGTCGCATCCACCTCGTCCACCGTTGCAATTCCCCTGTCTGGTTCTGGCGTCACGCCGGCCGCGGTGGTTGCTAGTCCCAGCAGCCTCACCTTCGGCAGCGTAGCCTTGGGAAGCTCTCAAAAATTGTCGGAAACCGTCACCAATACAGGCGGTCTAAGCCTCACAATTTCAGCTGTCACGGCCAGCGGTCCGGGCTTTAGTGTCAGCGGCATCAGCCTTCCGATTTCTCTTGGAGCCGGTCAATCGGCTAGCTTCAGTGTTGGCTTCAATCCGACATCATCCGGTTCGGCCGCCGGAAGCGTAACGATCGCGTCCAGCGTCTCGACCGTAGCAATTCCCTTATCAGGTACGGGCGTCGCGCCCGGTGCGCTCAGCGGCAATCCCAGCAGCCTGAATTTTGGCAGTGTCACGGTCGGGAGCACACAGACTCTATCGGAGACCCTCACCAACACTGGCGGCAGCAGCGTAACCATCTTAGCTGTCACCGCAACCGGTGCGGCCTTCAGCGTGACCGGTATCAGTCTTCCTGTTTCCCTGGGCGCAGGGCAGTCGACCAGCTTCAACGTCGCCTTCAACCCAACAAGTTCCGGCTCTGCGAGCGGAAGTGTAACGGTCGCATCCACCTCGTCCACCGTTGCAATTCCCCTGTCTGGTTCTGGCGTCACGCCGGGTACGCTAAGCGTAAGTTCCAGCAGCCTCAGCTTTGGCAGTGTCACGGTTGGCAGCGGTCAAACCCAGTCCGAAACTATAACTAACACGGGCGGTGCCAACGTCACGATTTCCGGGGTAACCGCGAGTGGCTCGGGCTTCAGCGTCAGCGGCATCAGTCTTCCCGTTTCCCTCAGCGTCGGGCAATCTACCAGCATGAACGTCTCGTTTAACCCAACTTCGGCCGGCGCGGCGAGTGGCAATGTTGCTATCTCATCGAGCGCATCGCCCGTGAACGTGAACCTCTCGGGATCAGGCGCCACCGCCATCGGTACACTGACCGTTACACCCTCAACCCTGAACATGGGCAATGTCGTCGTCGGCGACAGCGCAAGCGCCTCTGGCATGCTGACCGCAAAAGGCGGCAGTGTTACCGTCAACGCGGCAAACTCCACGGACTCCGCTGTGTTTACGCTTGGTGGTCTGTCCCTGCCTGTCACGATCCCCGCTGGGTCGAGCGTGTCGTTCACATTAACGTTCAATCCGAACACGACTGGCATTGCCAACGCGACCGTCATTTTCAATAGCAACGCCACAACCGCCAATATCAGTGAAGCGCTCACCGGCAATGGCACACCTGCACCCACACACTCCGTCAGCCTGGCTTGGGATGCGAGCACCTCTTCGGACGTCGCGGGCTATAACGTCTACCGCGCCTCGTACTTGGGTGGGTGCGGCGCTTTTGCCAAGATCAACCCCACGGTAAACACGAGCTTGCTGTACTTAGATGGCTCAGTCGCGAATGGCGCTTCGTACTGCTACGCCACCACGGCTGTCGATTCGAGCAACCAGGAGAGCGTCTACTCGAACGTTGTTTCGAACGTACAGATTCCAACCACTTAGATTTCACCTCTACCTGCCGCCACGCTCATATCATCGAGCGTGTTTTTCTTTGCACCAAAATGTCGCTTTACGATGATACAAATACTCTCCCGGAGCCTTTGGAAGACTTCAAGAATTCTAAGGTGAATTGCGGAGCCAGAGTTGCTGAATATCCACAGGCGCCGAGATGTCTCATTTCGGCAAACCAGAGTCTCACACCAACGTAAGCTACACATTAGACTACATTTATTTTGATGGATAGCAGCTTTGGATTAGTTCTCGTCTAAGTAGAACACCCGGCCTAATCTAAGGTGTAAAGTTCAGCGACACTAGGCCCATAGGGGGATGTCGGCCACCCCCTCGGTTCAATAGCCTGTAAGAAGCCGCAAACGAACTCGATCCTCAGCAAGCCAGGAGATCGGGTACGCCACGAAGTCGATTCGATGAAGTGCAATTTAAAGGAATCTCCCCAACCCCTAAATCTCTGGCAGAAATGAGCACGATAATTTGATTCGCAAGCATCTCCCTCTCCCCCTGTTCTTAGTACTGATTTGGGCCCTGTCCGCAACCAGTGCGTTTGCTACTTGTAGCACGAATTCAGCGATTTCTACAGTTCAGGCAAGAATATGCGCTCCTGGTTCGGGAGTAACCGTTGCTTCCACTTTTCACTTTTCAGCCGCGGAATCCAGCGCGAATGGAATCCTCGTGAGCCAGATTTACATCGACGGAATAAAGTACGGCGACTATTTTGTTCCCGACGTCGAGTTGAACATCACATTGGCGGGAGGCTCTCATCGGCTAACGTTTCAGGCGATCGACAACAAGAGGTTAAAGATTGCCACGTCGGAGACCATCAACATCGGTAGCACCACTCAGCGACAAGTCAACTTATCGTGGAGGCCCAGCACCACGGTCGGGATCGATTCCTATATCGTGTACCGCTCGCTACGCTCGGGGGGTGGATATTCCGAAGCCGGCACTTCCGCCACCACAAGCTTCGTCGACAAACCAGGCACAGGAACGTTTTACTATGTCGTCACTGCAGTCAGCCCCAAAGGAGAAAGCACCTACTCCAGTGAAGTGAAGGTCATCGTGCAATAGTTTTTATGATTACGGCTCGGATGAATGTCATGGAGGTTGCGCAGTATGCAGCCTCCATTTTCTTGAGAACTGAACATACAGATCCTATCGTCAATCCTCAACTATTTTTCCTGCGCGATTTGCATTAGGTACTGGCCGTAATCATTCTTCATGAGCGGCTCCGCAAGGCGCATCAATTCTTCAGATGAGATAAAGCCCATTCGATAAGCCACTTCTTCCGGGCAGGAAACCTTCAAGCCTTGTCGCTTCTCGAATGTGGAAACAAACACCGCAGCATCCAGCATGGCTTCGTGTGTGCCTGTATCAAGCCACGCTGTTCCTCGTCCTAAGCGAATGACTTTCAGTTCTTTACGTTCGAGATAAATGCGGTTCAAATCTGTAATCTCGAGTTCACTCCGTTTTGAGGGCCGCAGAGACCGTGCATGGTCTACGACATTGCCGTCATAGAAATACAATCCGGTCACCGCGTAGCTGGACTTTGGTGAAACAGGTTTTTCCTCCAAGCTGAGCACTGTGCCATTGCTGTCGAATTCGACGATGCCATATGCGCTGGGATCCTTCACAGCGTAGGCGAAAATAGTCGCGCCCTGTTGTAACTTGGCCGCGTCTTGTGTGATCTGCGCAAGATTATTGCCGTAAAAGATGTTGTCGCCTAGGATCAGAGAACACGGCTCGTTTTTTACAAACGTGGCACCAATCAGGAATGCTTGAGCTAAACCCTCGGGCTTTGGTTGTTCGGCATATTGTATTTCGAGGCCCCAGCGATTGCCGTTCCCTAGAAGGTCACGAAATCGCGGTAGTTCAAGTGGGGTTGAAATGATCAAGAATTCCCGCACTCCCGCCAGCATGAGCGTGCTGAGCGGGTAGTAGATCATCGGCTTGTCGTAGACCGGCACCAGCTGTTTGCTGATCGCAAGCGTAGCTGGATAGAGTCGAGTGCCCGCGCCGCCCGCCAGGATTATGCCTCGCAATTTGCGTTCCTCCCCGCATAGTTAGTGTCGATCCATTTGCGATATTCCGCACTGTGGATGTTCTTTATCCATTGTTGGTGGCTGAGATACCACGCGACGGTCTTCCGAATGCCGGTGGCGAACGTCTCGCGCTGCTGCCATCCCAGCTCTTGCTTCAGCTTCGAGCAGTCGATGGCATATCTGCGGTCGTGCCCCGGCCGGTCCTGTACGTATTGGATCAAGTTTCTGTGTGGCGCGCTGACGACGTGAAGTTCGTCCAGGATCGTACAGATCACATCCACAACTTCCAGGTTGGTCTTCTCGCTTTCGCCGCCGACATTGTAGGTTTCTCCTGGACGCCCCTTTTCAAGAACCAAAGCGATCGCTTCGCAATGATCTTCAACATACAACCAGTCGCGAACGTTCAGGCCATCCCCATACACTGGAAGAGATCGCCCTTCCAGAGCATTCAAAATCATTAAGGGGATCAATTTTTCTGGAAACTGAAAGGGACCGTAATTATTGGAGCAGTTGGTGGTCAGAACCGGCATTCCATAGGTGTGAAAATAGGCCCTTACGAGGTGATCCGCGCCCGCCTTAGACGCCGAGTATGGGCTGTTGGGGGAATAGGGTGTCTGCTCGCGAAACCCGGGTTCATCAGCACTCAACGACCCGTAAACTTCGTCGGTTGACACCTGCAAAAAGCGGAAGCTGTCTCGCGCTTGCCCCTTTAGCGTCCGCCAATGCTTCAAGCAGGTATCCAGGATTCGAAATGTACCGAGCAGGTTAGTGAGGACGAATTCTTCAGGACCATGGATTGAGCGGTCAACGTGACTCTCGGCGGCAAAATTTACGACAGCTGTGGGCCGGAACTTCGCTAATAACTGCCCGACCACATCGTTGTCTTCGATCCCACCTCTAACGAAAACGTGATCGGGATGCGATCGAATCTGCTGCAAATTTTCCAGGTTTCCCGCATACGTTAGCTTGTCGAGGTTAATCACCCTGTCGCCTGAACCGACACTTTGTAATACAAAGTTAGAGCCGATGAATCCTGCACCACCGGTTACCAAGATCGTCTGCTGCAAGGCCTTCTCCTGGTGTTCCACAACAAAGTACAAATGCTCATCCTTATGGGAAAACGTCCGCTTGCTTCAGAAACTTGCCCTCAGCATCTTTTTTGGAAAGTTTCGGAACCACTTCCCGCAGTGGCCACCCAATCGCGAGGTCCGGATCATTCCAGAGGATACAGCGCTCGAATTCCGAAGCGTAAAAGTCTGTCGCCTTGTACGCAACTGCCGCCTTATCAGACAGTGTGAGGAAACCATGTGCAAACCCGGCAGGTATCCACAATAAATGCTGATTGCTTTCACTCAGTTCATATCCCACCCAGTGGCCAAACGTGGGTGAGGACTTTCTCAAATCGACCGCAACGTCATAGATACTTCCTTGCAACACACGAATCAATTTGCCTTGGGCGTGCTGAATCTGGTAGTGCAGGCCGCGCAGCACTCCTTTGTAGGAGGTCGAGTGATTGTCTTGGACGAATCGTTCCGAAATTCCGAGTTCCAAAAACTTTCGTTCATTATAGCTTTCAAAGAAAAAGCCTCGCTCATCGGGGAAGACTCGAGGCGCGAGGAGCTTAACGACACTGAATGCTGTTTCTAGGACTTCGATGACCTTACCTCCTGGCCGCCCAGGGGACGGCCTGCGAGCCCAAGTGACGAGAGTGTCTCATCCAGTTGCTCCTGCCATGAGGATAATCGAAATCCAAATTTTTCAGAGAATCGGTCATTTGACAAACGCGAATTTTTTGGACGGTGAGCTGGAGTCGGATAATCTTCGCTCCTGATGGGTGTGACCGAAATAGTTTGCTCGAAATGCGCCCGCCGACAAATCTCGCGCGCAAAGCCGCACCAGGTTACCTCTCCCGCCGCGGTCATATGATATAGGCCGGCCGATGGCTTCGAGTCGTTACCGACAATCCTTATCACGCGGGCAGTCGCGCCTGCGATTGCAGCTGCCGAGGTGGGCGATCCGATCTGATCGTCCACCACCTTTAACGAATCGCGCTCTTTCGCTAGCCTTAACATCGTTGTGACAAAATTCTTACCATGAGGACTAAAGACCCAACTGGTTCGAAAGAGCAGGTAGTTGGCCTTGGTCGCTTGAATCGCCCGTTCGCCTTCAAGTTTGCTTTTTCCGTATTGATTCCGCGGATTGGCCTCATCGCTCTCGTCATAGGCCCCGGCCTTCGTCCCATCGAACACATAATCCGTCGAGTAATGCACCAGTAGTGCGCCGCAGCGGGCAGCTTCCGTAGCCATCACACCCGGGGCAACGCCGTTGATTGCCAAGCAATTTTCTGGATCTGACTCTGCCTGGTCCACGGCGGTATAGGCCGCGGCATTCAAAATGACTTGCGGACTGGCGTTGCGAATCGTTCTACTGATGGCGAAGCTGTCCCGCAGATCACATTCATTTCGCGTGATCGACACGAGCTCGTCAGACATCCAAAAGCGCTGGAGTTCCGTACCAAGTTGTCCGTTTGCGCCAAAAAGCAAAACCTTCATAACGATTTCAATCCCTCTCTGCTCGTTCTTACTATCATTACTCAAACTGTGAAGGGGAGATCCAATTTGCGCTCCGTGTTTCTAATTCACGATTCACAGGACGATGACTGTCCTCCTGCTGCATGTGCGCCCTTGAAGATGCAGATACCTCTATCTTCGTGCCCTGCATTCCCCCGAAAAGCAGGCATTCTGCCCCCCGCTACTCGATACAATCGTCAAAATTCGCAGAACTCGCAACGATGATCTAACGCCTTCATCTTAGAATTTCCGTGAGTTGGTGACAATCAGCCATTAACCCACTGAAGACATTCGGCAGAGGAGAAATGGAAACGCCGTCGCCGCTACACCATGGTGTGCGAACCTGAGGAATTCGGCTTACCCGCTGGACGAGACTTCAAAGATTCTGCCCACGCACGTAGCTGTGAAAGATTGAAGAGATATTCTTGTGACTAAATCGCCGATTTCGCGGAAAGCCCGATGGTGCTCAATAGTCTATTCAAGGCTTTCAATGCCATCGCGAATGGCAACCACACGGGTTCCTTCAAAACAGCGATCTTGCGGACGTGGTGGGGAACTCTCCATCGCAGGGTGGTACCTGCCTCGCAGGATCGCACATCGCCCGCGACGAAGCGACGCTCTACGCCCAATTCATCGGTGATGAATACTTCGCCCGACAAAACCACGAACGCTTCGTCTTTCTCATAATGCCACTCGAAGGTGACGGCCTCGCACTCCCAGAGCATGGCGTAGGCCATCCGGTCTTGAGTCTTACCGAGGATCTTGCACTTCGTCATCGGTGAACCACTCAGGACCCAGCCCGCTGGAATCGCTCCGATCTGGAACCCTTCTGGATTGATCGCGGTGGAAATCGCAGATTCAGGCACAAGCGTGTCAGTCGACACTAATCCCCATCCTCTTTGTGCTCCGCAGATTGCGGAGTAATTGGGCAATTCGCCACTTTCTGGCTAGTACCTACTCTATAATCAAATCTCGCTGCATGTGAAGATTACGCGCGTAACCTAAAAGAGTTACCTGATATTGAGCGGCATGTTTCTCGAGTCGTAAAGGATTGCTAAAGCAGCACTTGTCATGCGATCGTAAGGACTTTACGAAGGATTTGACGCTCCATGACATCACAACTGGCGATGTTTTCCGCTTCCAGGCTGGTGCATCTTTCTACGACAGACATCGTCATCGTGATCTTCTACTTCGCATTGGTACTTGCAATCGGCTGGCACCTGCGCGGACAAGCAAAAACCGGCGAAGACTTCTTCATGGCGGGCCGCGAGATGACCGCATGGGTTGCCGGATTGAGCTTTCTCTCGGCGAATCTCGGGTCGCTGGAACTCATGGGATGGGCAGGTGCGGCCTACCAGTACGGAATTCTTGCGACTCACTGGTATTGGATCGGCGCGATTCCGGCCATGCTCTTCCTCGGCCTGGTCATGATGCCGTTCTACTACATCTGCAAAACCCATTCCGTGCCGGGATATTTGAAACTGCGCTTTGGTGAAGCCAGTCGTGCCCTCTCCGCCATTTCCTTTGCGTTCATGACGGTGCTGATGAGTGGCATCAATATGTATTCGATGGCTCTCGTTATGAAAGTGGTCTTAGGATGGGACATTAACTTCAGCATTCTTGTCTCCTCGATCACGGTCGCCGTGTATGTTGCGCTTGGCGGACTGCGTTCGGCAATTTTCAACGAGGTGCTGCAATTCATCCTGATCTGGGCAGGCGCACTGCTGATCCCCATTCTTGGCCTCATAGAAGCCGGCGGATGGAGGAACCTCAAGGTGCAGATCGCGCACAACGCCTCAGCGGAGTACACCCATCTCTGGGGGAGCCTTGGCTCTTTCAACAGCAATCCGATGGGCGTTAACTGGGTGGGAATTGTTTTTGGTCTGGGAGCTATCCTCTCGTTCGGTTATTGGACGACTGATTTTCTGGTTGTGCAGCGCGTGCTTTCCGCAAAAGACATCCGATCGGCGAAGATGGCGCCCATCATTGGGGCAGCTTTCAAAATGGCAGTTCCCTTCATTGTGATTCTTCCCGGACTGCTTGCCCTGGCAGTTCTGCCGGTGAAGCTCACCGGCGAAACCTTAGCCATCGCGAGCGGAGGCCACAGCTATAACGAGGTATTGCCATTAATGTTGGCGCGTTACTGCGGACCCGGCTTGCTGGGGCTCGGAATCACGGCATTAATCGCTGGCTTCATGTCAGGTATGGCGGGAAACGTCAGCGCGTTCACCACCGTCTGGACCTACGATATTTACCGCGCTCTGATCCACAAGAAAGCGTCGGACCAACACTATGTCAGCATGGGCCGATGGTCCACGGTCGTCGGTGTCGCCATCAGCGTGGGCACGGCGTACTTGGTCATGCAATTCGCCAGCATCATGGACTACGTGCAGGCCCTCTTCAGCTTCTTCATTGCGCCGCTGTTTGGCACCGTGATTCTCGGCATGCTGTGGAAGCGGACGACCGCCGCCGGCGGCTTCTGGGGGTTATTAGCGGGAACACTTTCGTCGATCGGCATGTACGCCTGGGTGAAGATGGACCCCGCCGCCCTGCGCTATGTAGCCCTGTCGTCGAGTGCCCAGCCTATGGCAGAAAATTTATTTCGCGCATTGTGGTGCTGGATTATTTGCGTGCTGGTGACGGTGATCGTCAGCCTGCTCACGCGACCGAAAAGCGACCAAGAGCTTGTGGGTTTGGTCTATGGCTTAACGCCTATTCCCAGTGAACGCGAAATCGCTTTCTATTATCGTCCGGTGTTCTGGGCGATTGTGGTCGGTGTCGTATTTGTAGTTGCCAATGTGTTGCTCTGGTAAGAATCGAGGGATCGCATGCGGACCGGCGGAATCTCAATCTGGTTTTTTATCGGTATCTCACTGCTCGTGAACGGCGCATTGGTACTGCAGGCAGGTATTCGTGAGTTGTTTCATCCTCCCGCACAGCCCGTTGTCCTATACAGTTTGCACGCCAATGTGTGGTGGGGAGCAGTGCTGTTCGTGGTCGGGGTTCTCTACTGCGCACGCTTTTACCCCCGTCGTGACGCAACGGCTTCGTCCTAATCGCGACTCGACGCACTCGTGGCGAGCACCGCGCCGGCTCTTTTTAGCCAGACCGAGCGCGAGGACTCAAGCGGGTCAGAATGCGTACCGCAAGGATTCTGCCAGTGAGTTCGCGTGGAAGTAGCGCGGCGCAGTAGGTCCAACGAAGGAACCCTCCGCGTACTGGTAGTAATTCCAGCCGCTGTTCCAACTCATCTTGTGCCCGAGATCCACACTCAAGTTCACCACCGGCTGCACGTACTTGTACTGGGTAGCGCCCTGAGGCTGCAGGATGTTGAGCTGTGGAATGGCGCCGTCCACATTGGTGATGCTGAGACCGAGGTTCGCAGTCACACGCTTCGCAGGCTTGAAGCGAACGGTTCCCATGCCGAAATTCGTATGGTTGGTGTAATAGGAATTTGCCAGCAACGGATTGGTAGGATCGTTCGCGGCACAGGAAGCCGCACTGTTCACGAACGGCAGAGTTACGCCGAGTGGAGGTGTGTCGCTGAAACAGATGAGGGCGTTCTGGATAACATCGCTATAGTTGTAAGCCAAGTCGATTCCAAGCCGATCATTTGGTGCAATGGATGCGGTGAAGCCATAGTTCCGGTTGTGGCCCACATAATTCGTCAGCGTGTCATTGTTGGCATCCTGCAGAATATTTAGCGACCCGCCCAGCACCACCCATGGGAGCGGGGTATAGGTAGTTTGAAAACGGTATCGCGATTCCTTGCGCGGCATCATGCGAAAGATCACGTTGTCGTAGTTGGTGTGCTCGAGATCGAAATTCATTCGTAAATTGCGGCTCGGCCGTGCCCAGAATCCCAGCAGCGCCGTGTATTCATGCACTACGAAATTGTCCAGGTCTCCCGGCAGAAAATCGTTAAAGTGATTGAAGACCTGATCACCAAATCGAATACCCGCACGAATCCCCACTTTCTTAGAAATGTCCCAGGCTAGCTCCGTTTGGTTCTTTTGCCAGGTCTGGTTGAAGGACGCCTGCGTCAATGTATTGACCGTCGTCGGAGTCGTGGCGCTGAGGGGAGTCAGCAACGTGCAAGGTCCGATGCAATTGCTGTCGATCTCATTGAAGTTCGCGTTCTCGGGAATGCGGAAGGCCCAGAAATAGTATTTCTCGATCAGCCGTAGATGTTTCGTTAGGTGCGCGGTCACCCCAATATCCAGCACATCGGAGATTCGGCTGGCGTCCGCCGTTCCAGTTCCGAGAAATGCCCGGGTACCGGTTCGCGTGATCAGGCCGTTGAAAGATTCGTACAGCGGCGTGTTCATGTCTGCGTCGCTGTACGAATAAGAGGCCACCAGGTCAATCCGCTGGAAGTAATTACTACGCAAACTGACTCTCTCTGTCGGGGTGGAAGTACGAACCCGCTGGTTCCGGAGGTAATTGAAGTAAGCACTGCAGTTAACATTGGTGAGAGTTCCACCGGGACCGATCAGTCCCGTAGCCGGTGGCTTCACGGCGCAGGGTACGTTGTTGGCCGGATCGAAGGACAATCCGAGCTCGACGGAACCTCCACCTGGCAGGAGCGCCGGATTGAAGACGGCGAGCTGCGAATCCGTATCGCCTTTGTAGTAGTCGAGCGACTGATCGTAGCTGAGCACAGTCCGGGGCAGCACTCTCCAGTCCACCCCCATGCGAAAGGAATTCATGCTCGTGTTCCAACCTTGCATGAGGAGCGCTTCGGTACCCTCGTGCAAGCTGCTGAAAGACGGTCCGGTCATGTTGTTGTGCGAATACCCCAAGCGGAAGCTGACGGTGGATTCAGGCAGCAGCGTGAGGTCGACATCCGTCATGCGATGCCCTGTATTATCGAATTCGTGCGGCGAGTTCAGCACCGGAACCGAGGGCGTTGCGTTCGGCGGATTCAGTGGATTCGCCAGCAAATCGTAATTGAAGTAGCTCAAGTCACGACGGTAGCTGCCTTGCAGGTTGTACCACTTGTGCTTGCCTGCACGAAGCCGCAGTACAGTGTTGGGATCCCCACCCCAGCCAAAGCTGTTGATGGAAAGATCGTCGAACAGGACGCCTTGATGATCGAGGGAATGCATCGACAGGGTCTGATCGAGTAATCGTGGGCCCGTTTGCAGGTTGACCAGGGTGTCGTACATCGCATCGCTTCCGCTTACATTGTTGTAGCGATAGCCGAGGTCAATCGAAGAGTGAATCAGGTAGCCGCCGCTGTTGATGCCATCCGATTGGGAGGAAGATTCGGCGGCTGGGCTGGCCGATTGAGCGCAAAGCCGCGATGCCGACGGCACCATCAAAGCGAGAAGCAGGAGCCCGCACACTAGACGTTGCTTCCGTGGTTTCTCTTCCGGGAAAGCGATGAGTTCGAATTTTATTGGCGATTGCATCGCTTCTCCTCTACTTGAAAAACACACTGCTGAAATTCGAGCCGTGGATGGCCACATGGCACATCGTGCACGCCTGGTACTTCGCCGATTGATTGTGTGCAGGCCCAGCTGGTCCCTGGGTCGGGAAGGTATGACATTGCAGGCACATGATGTTGATCTGGCTCAGCTTGAGCAGACGAGGATTGGTAGATCCATGCGGCGTGTGGCAGCTGCTGCAACCTCCGGTTTTGACCGGAACGTGTTCGTAAACGAAAGGTCCTTGCTTATCGACATGGCATTTGTAACAAACGGCATCTCCGCTCGCGAGGGTGCGCAGTTGCCGGATCGTCGCTGTTCCATGAGGATTGTGGCAGTCGCTGCACTGCACTAGCCCTTCGTTTACCCTGTGGTGATAAGGCTTGGCAAAATCTGCCTTGGCGCTGACATGGCATCCGTAGCACAACTGCGGCTGATTCTGAACGAGCAGACGTTCGGGCTCTTTTGCGTGATGCGGAGAATGACAGTCGAGACAGCCGACATCGTTGCTGGCGTGCGCGGACTCCGAAAAGTGGGCCTGCGCGTGGGACTCACCGTGGCAGGTCAAACAACGAGCACTGCTCTCCTGCCGTGACTTGCCGGTGAACACGAATATTTTGCTCTTATCCCCACCGCCAGCGACATGTTCCGCACCTGGACCATGGCAGCCCTCGCAGCCCTGCTTCGATGGGCCGC
>PLWX01000158.1 GCA_003151155.1 Acidobacteriaceae bacterium | reverse complement strand
CGCTTCGCTTTTTCTTTTGCGAAATTCACCAAATCAGCTTATACAGCTTGATGGCAAACTACTTTACCGTCCGATGTCCGAGACCGCCCTTAGCGTATTTGCGAGATCGCGCAGTGAAACGAAGTGCATTCGGAACTGTCGCCGCCACGAGCTCCGTGACTATTTATCCATCTCGTCGAGGAAGTTCGTTACACCGCGCGCGGCAAGTGCCCGTGGCTGACGGGTTTTGCGGGAGTGTGGCCGCTTGTGGTGGGAGTGTGGCTCGCCACTGATCCACTCGGCCACGCAGTTCGTTGATGATCGGCGTCGGGTCATACTGCTGCGCTGCCGACGAGAGTCCCTTCCCCTCATCAAAGACGATCGTTTCCTGGGTAGCCTTCTGCTTCTTCGGCTTCGGGATCGGAGTAATGAACTCCGCCCGGCGGCGACTCGGGAGCGTTCGCTGCGTCGGCTGCCCCTGGCTGTCCAGTTCCCAATGTTCTGCCGGGTACTCGTAAGGGGAATTGAGGATGGGGCGTTCGAAGAAGGTTCCGGAGAGTACCGGGACATCCGTACGAACAGGGGTTCGATTTGAGGTGGTACATCGAAGCCGTCGCGAAGGTCATGGCCTGCGCATCATGGCATACCTTTCAGGTGCTCACGATAAGAACTAATAGAGTGGCTAAGATCCTCAGCGGGTCATTGAAACCATACGCTTTCCGCTGCCTGTAGCGGTGGATTGCCGACTCGGAGACCGATATTATATTGGGCGCGGAACTAAATGTCAGAGCTAGTCCTTTCATTACATACTTCAGGAATCCTCAACAGCTGGGGCAGCAAGGCAAGATTCAGAAGATAACATCTGGCTGGCGCATCACATTGAAATAGAGCTACGGATCCACGCCGACTAGGCGCCGTAAATCGACGTGCACCGACATCCCGCGCCACTAGTCCAGATCAACATCGCCGGCCGTCGGCTGTCTCTTCCAACTCTCTGGCACAAGCGCGTGATCACCAATGCCACTCCACGGCTCCTTCTCAACAAGAGAATCCTGGAAGCGTTGGTCAGGTAAATTCGCGTGCTCTAAAACAATGATTTGGAATTTCCCTTCCAGTTCGTCGCACACGGAATATAACAATTCAAACATTCGTCTGACAGCCTCCAAGTCCGCGTCCGCATGCTCCGTCTCATCCACCGCGCCAGAGAGCGCATCGTAATTTTCGACAGACGGAAAATATACCTGAGTAGGCTGATCGAGAACGAGAAATGCGGGGACTGGCGACTTCGCAGTAACAAAGTGGTGATGAAGTGCAAGCAGCGCGACCAAGTGGCACCCAAGCCAGTTCTGACCGCCGCCCATTCTATGCATCGGGATGGAGCGACCGGCCCGATCTACCACCACGGTCAGATTCTTGATGTCCAGTCGGTACTGTCCCTTGTGCTCGAGATCCAATCTCTCCGCCGACCTCGTCATCTGACCAGCAACACTGTTGAGGGCGGATGCCAATAACTCGTCGGCGTCGCCATCGAGGAGTGCAGTCAAGCGCGCAATGTCGGCTGAGGCTTCTTCTACAGCCTTGGAGAGGGGCTCGTTCCTATCGGAGAGTCGCAATGTTTCGAGATAAAGACTAACTCGGCCGACCACGCGGGCGGCTCTTGCATTTGCATCGCGCAACGAATTGGCTGCGTCATCTTCGGCAACGGCCGCCTGCAACGCGAACTCCGCTTCGGTCAGAGCTTGGCGCGAGGCATCTCTCTCTTCCTTCAGGCCGTCGATGTACTCGCGAATTCGAGGGCGCTCGGCTTCAACCTGGTTGAGATCTGTTCGAAGTCGCGTAAGGCTATCGCAGTACGAATCTTCTGTTCCAGCCGAGCACCGCAGAGTATCAAGAAGTGTCGCGCTGTTGCAATTGACGAATGATATCCGCGGAGTTTTCCCACGCTGCCCGCGCCATTCTACATGGAATCGTAAAATCGGTTTTAATAACGACAATCCCGGAATTCCAAATTCCTGCCCCGTTCTCGGTGGTGAGCTTTGAGGAAATGACGTCGCCAGCCCTGTTCTCGTGGCCGCTCGCACCCAGGAGTTACCCGAATGTCATTCGAATAGCAGACCGGATCGAGCTGCGGGTTCCTCAACTGCAATTTTACGTGGCCAGTAACCGTATCGCGCTGCTCGCCGAGATTGGTGAGTCCGTCGTGTAGCCAGAGGTCTCAAAGAATTCGCTTGTAGGAAGCGATCGGGGCAAAGGCTTGCACATTTCGTCTCTTAGTGCCACATGGCGACCACTTCCGAGGTAGGAACCCGCCATTCTGGCTCGTGTCCGCACAAATGTTGTCTTGGTGCCGAGCAGTCTCCCAATTTCTCCAGTGCAGATTCGGCTCGAAACCGGACTGCGAAAGTGCCGATCAGGGAGAATGCCACCCGTTCGCGACGCACCGGCAGACGCGGGTAGCTCTCTGGTCCGAGTTCAGTCAAGCGGACGCGCGAAAGCCCGCACAATTGCGAGAAGTTCGCATTCAACTCGTAAATGACTGGAGAATAAGGACTTGCTGGGGAAGGAGAGGGATTCGAACTTCAGTTCGGATTCACCAAAGTGGCAAAAGCGGTATTTACCGATCTCACTTGAAACTGGCGCCGAACGCCAAGATATAAGTTTGAAGAAACATGCGCTTCGGATCCTGTTTTGTGTACATGACCGTATGCACCGAAACAGCCGAGGCTTCTAATCGAGCGAGTCAAGATTGACATCAGAGCTCATCTTCGCCAGAAGGCGGCAGCGCAGCGAGCGAAAGGCCCTCTATTTCGTGCAGGCTCTTGCCGGCGATTCCCTGTAAGTCGCCGTACATCCCGGCCGTTGAGTCAACAACACCGCGAATCTGCTCTTCCCGCTTCGCCCACAGCTTGGTCACCATCAACGATCTCACCGATGACTGGTGCCGCCACGACCCTGACTATCGTTTCTACTGGGCTCCCCTCCGGCGGTCTGGAGAAATGACGCGCGAACAATTGATCGAAGCCGCGGTTCGTCCAGCAGCTGAGCTGAGCGAAGAAATTCTCGGAATAACCGATCACCTGGCGGCCTACGACCACGATGGCCACGTGAGAGCCGCTCACTCAACCAACGCTCAGCTGCAGCGACCTCCTCCTCTGAATGTAGACAGTACGTGCGGTATCCCGGTGCTCCTTGATAGTGGTAAAAGAGCGCGCCGGCGCCGGATCGCACTTCGTGGACGTACCCGACAAACTTTCCATCTTCTCCATGGCTTGCTTTCACCGCTTCGAAATAGCCGCATAGACCGCACTTCATGAATTCCTCTGCATTACGACAGTTGTAATGGCATTGCGCATCTTTGAACTCGCACTGCGGGCAAGTTCTGTTGCTCTCGACCCAAGACATTCACTACCTCCTTAATATTGGCTGTGTGGCTTTGCAGCAAGAAAACGCGCGCCATCTACACGCTGTTTTTCCGCCTGACTGCCTGCATTACTACGTACTTCACCGGCCGCCCGTCACATCGCCGACGGTGCGAACGGCGAATTGCCGCCGGCGGCAAGTCAGTTACGAATCGACGCCCACTCTGGCTTGGCTCGTCTAAGTTCGGGCCCGGCCGGCTTTGACCCAGGCGGTGTGACTGAGTAGGTGTCAGTCAGACTGCCCGCAAGTGCCCGTCCCCAGCGGCCGCCCGCGCGCTGGTGTGCAAGTTGTGTGCCACATTCGGCCGGTTATATCCGCGGTCATTGCGCGTCAGGAAGTCCTGCGTGCCACACCGGGATGTTCTTCTGACGCCAGGTCTCTCGCTCTTCCTCCGTACCGTCGCGAAAAATTCGCCAGTCCTCGTCGGAAAGAGTGTGTCTTTGGCGAAAACGCGTGACTGTGTCGTCCCAGAGTTCAGTCATGGATTTTTCTCCGAGTACCTCCGCCAGTCGATCCAGACGGCGCCGCATGAAAATGCTCCGTCGCCATTCGCAGCTTCCAGTGGACTGGGTGATGAAGAAGTAAAAGTCCTGTTCTAAATGTTCATCGATCCAATAGCCTGCTATGCGGTTGATCTCGTGGCGCGTCGCAACGAACTCCGGACATTCTTTTCCATCTTCGCCGCTGATTTCCTCCACAAATCCAACCGCGGAACGACCGAGCCGTATAACCCCGATACCTTGGCTATCTCGGTTGTTTCCGACGCTACGTTCGATAGCGTCCACATAATCTGCACATTCGCTCCGATTCTGATCATCCTTTGCGGACTTATCGCTCACCGCCACTACGTTCAAAGAACAGGCTGTTCAATGGCTCAAGTCTGTGCGAACGAGGAATCGGAAACCTGTGGCTCCCAGTACGATCGAGGATTGGGAGCGCATTCTAAAGAACTGGGTGAATCCGCATCTCGGAGATTTACCGATCTCCGAGGTGCACAACGGAGCGATGAAGCAGCTGGTAGCGGCCATGTCCGGAAAGCTGATGCCGAAAACCATCGATACATATACGGGGGTTGTGAAGATGGTCGTGGCATCTGCCGTGGATGAGAACGGGGAAGAAATCTACCCTCGGAAGTGGAATCACGAGTTTATCGACATGCCGATTATCATGAAATCAAAGCAAAACACGCCGAGTTTTTCCCAAGAAATCATGACGGGATTGGCGAGTTGGAAAAAGCCGCGCGAGCGCATGCTCTTCATTTTTTGTGGGGCGGCGGGAGTGCGGATTGGAGAGGCGCTTGGGATCGAGATCGACAAGCACATCTCCGCTGATTTCTCGACCATCAAGATCCGCCAGAAGGCGCGTCACGGCAAGATCGAGGAACGTCTGAAAACGGAAAGTGCTCTCAGAGACGTTGACCTCCATCCGGCGGTGGCAAAGCTCCTGAAAGAATATGTCGGAAAACGTAAGTCGGGATTCCTCTTTTCAACTCGCAACGGCAAGCCGGTTGCGACATCGAATATCCTTCGTCGCCACTTGCATCCGGCTCTCAAGGCGCTGAAATACGTGAATCCGAACACGGGAACGCACAAGGCTGGCAACCATGCGTTTCGGCGTTTCAGAAACACGTATTTGAGGAATCATACAGACTGCCCTGAAGGCCTGTACAAGTACTGGATGGGACATGCCGGCGAGAGCATGAGCGACCTCTACGACAAGATCAAAGAGGACGTCACGTTTCGGAAAATGTGGGCGGAGAAGTGCGGAATCGGTTTCGAATTGCCTTCAATTGTACCGAATGTACCGAAAAACGCTGAAAAATCGATGTCGGCAAGAGCTGCGTAACTGATTGATAAGACGAGAGAAACAATGGTCGGGGAGAGAGGATTTGAACCTCCGACCCCCTGGTCCCGAACCAGCATTTGGTTGGTAAATTTGACCTGTACCTAGCGCTACCTAGCTGCACCTTCCATCACTTGCAGCGTGCATATCCCTCCCGCGTAGCACTCGAAAACACAGCGTAGAAACCGGTGGTGGGCACAAATCTGGGCACACGCCCTCGAGACAATTTGCTGGCAGGCGCGGTATCGATCGACCTCGAAATGGACGAACTGATACCCGAATGCCCGGGTAATTATTACCGCGGTTTCGTCGGTCGATTTTACCGACTCGTACGCAGCGAAGCGTCGCCCACAACCTCGCGAAACCGGAGCCTGCGACTCGTGAGATCCCCAATATTGCGTCGAGCTCCTTCGCACTTTGCGATTGTCGTTAGCAGTTCAGACGGCATGAATTTGCCAGGATTCACGACATGAACAGCCACGCCGTACGGAGAAGTCATTTAGGCACTGCAAGCGCAGAAAGCCACAGAGGCCGACGTCTATTTGCGTGAAGCGCTTGGCTGCTTTAAAGAGAAGAGCTTTCGGCGAATCTTAAGAGACCATTTGCTCAGAAGCCGAGGAGGGGATAAACATCGATTTCTCGTTGCCCTTCAGCCTTATTCCTCCACCTTCCACAACGATGTCCCGGAGATGACCGAAATTTCGCGGTACCTCGGCGAGAACTGCAATGTATTGCACCTTTCGCTCTCCCATAGCAGGGACACAGGCAAGATTCGGCGTGTTGTAAAGAGGACCACCAAGAAACGAGCGTCGTCTGGGTAATGGTAGTGCCGTGCTGCTAAATTCAAGTCCCCGGGCTTGGGTTCGCCGTTTCCACGGCGGAGCGCTAATCGCCATGTTTTCTTCCCAAACGGCCGTCCAAGGATAATCCGACGTGCGGAAACAATAGGCAATGAGCAGAGCAAGCTTCTGATTCAGCGCGGCCACAAAGCTAACTTTTCTCCGAGGATTGTTTCGGACGGTAACTACAAATCCAAAGCCCTTTTTCACGAATGGCCGGGTGAGATCAACATCGCCTCCGTTGACTTTCGGCGCATGCGGCCAGCGAAATTTCTGATTCGAACGAAGAACAGCCCTGCCCTCGTCGTACCCATCTGGAGATGTGATCCCATGATCGCCCGAGATGAAGGTACGCGCGTAACGCGGATCGAGAAATGGAGCTCCCAGGGTCACATGTTGCGTCCAGTGAAAGAAGTGATCTGCTTTTCGCCGATTTCGGACGGTTTCTTCGAAGTAGACGACGGGCTCCTGCGAACGCACTTCCATTCGGCGAGTAAACTCGAGTCCGGCAATCGGGAGCTGAACTAACAGTTCGATGGAGGCGGCCTCCGACTGTGCGCCAGCACGTAGCAGCCTCCAGAGGGAGGAGGGAGCCTCGCCGTGGAGAGACAGACCTTGTGCAACTTCCTCGGCGGAGGGAAGTCCGAAGTAGTCAAGGCAGATGCTGTGACCAGCAAGTCCGGAGAGAAGCTTCCCTTCCACGAGCGAACCATAGCTGGAACTGTGAATTTTTTCCTTGTATTCGTATGGTTCGATGGTACGCCAAGGGGGCTGCCAAAGAGGATTCACGCCAGCGCGGCCGTCGGCATCAAGGATATGCATATCCGCGATGTGTCCACCACCCATGAGCGCCGTAATGCAGACTCTCTGGTTCCCCAGAACATAGCATGGCCGCCCTTGCCATGTACTTTTGCGGTAAAAAGGCTGCACCTCGCGTTCCGTAGTCATTAGTCGTTTTGTATGACGGCGAGTTTCATGGGCTCGACACATCCAATCATCACAGAGTCGGCATCGTATCGCGACTCTAAATCTCCGGAGATCTTTCGGAAAAACCCGTCGATCTGCGGGTAACTAGTGTACGGCTCACCTTGCGCCAAAAGCTGCTTGAGCCGCGAAAGAGCGGCTGTCAGATCCTTGCCCTGCTCGTAGATCGGTCCGGTCCAGACGTCTATTGCGATCATTTTGTTCCAGCCCGTTTCTTTGTTCCATGCAAGCAGCTTGTCGAAGTAATTCTCCATCAAGCGGGAGCATTCCTGAATGTCGGGCTTTCCGTTCAAGGCCTTCAGCAATGTCTGACGGGCAGCACGGATTTGCAGCTGTTTTTCAAGGTTGCGCGCCACTGATAAAGCGTCGGGGAATAGGAATCTTCCGGTCGGCCCCAGCCTCCCAATATCTCCTGACTCCACTACCTTTGCGAGTCGATCCAAGCACTTTTGAATATGATCCGCATCGGTCTCACGAAGAGCGAGAAAAGAATCTGCGATCAACTCTTGCTGGTCAGGATATAGGCTCTCGGCCAAGTCGAGAAGCACCTCGCGCTCGCTGCGATGCTCGTACGTTTTGTCCCAGGCCGTCTGGAAGAAATAGTAGGTGCCGGGGAACTGTAGCAGCATTAGTTGATTATTCCCCATCACCCCGAGCAGGCCGGGATACTTCTCCGCACGATCGAAGACAGCCGCTACGCGCTTCTGATCGATATTTGTTGCCGGGAACGCGGGTTCGTCTTCGATTGCGCCGTAGGGCAGATAAACCGTCTTCCCAAGAAGAGATTCCTGTTTCACCGGATCGAGATACGGCGGTTGCCCCGCGATGAGCTGCCATGGTTCCGGCAGATGATCCTTGAAATTCCTCATGGTCCTCGTCATAAACGCGTTGTCGCTCTCGTCCGGTTCGGAAAAATCGTAACTGCCAAGCACGGAGTCCGTAGAGGTGAATAACTTGTGTCGTCCCCAGCCCACGTGCATCCAGTCGATCAACTCGGCCTGGCTTCCCTTTGTGCTGTAGCGATCGAGGATCTTCCTTGCAGCCATAAAAATTTTAAGCTGATCGCTAATCGGACTCTGGGGCCAACCTCCTGGATCGGAGTCGATGAAGACGTAGCCATCGGCATTGTTGACGATCTGGTAGAAAGCATCGAATGCCTTTTGAATGCGGGCGAACTGAAGGTCATCGGCAGGGTTCATGTCTTTCTGGCAGCCGTTGATCCAGTACGCTCGTGATCGGGGATCCTTCACACCGCAATCGGTAAGGGCAATGCGGTTGGCCGATTGCATGATCCAGACGGTCATACCACGTTCCTGTTGCGCATACTCGATTACCCGATGTACCTCCTGAAGATATGCCGAGTCCTCGGCTGAGAGAGGCGTTGGGATGATTTCCATGAATGGCCATAGATAGAAAAGGTTGATCCGCTCGGACCAGGCAATATCGATGAACCGCTTCCAATCTGCTTCTTTCCAAGACCGAAACGCATAAGGATATGCTAGAGGCCAACCATTGAGGTGAATCCCCCGCACTGCAAAATTAGGGACGATGTGCTGATCCAGTGGTGCATCGACGTACGGTAGCTTGCCATCCACCTTGATCATTTGCAGGAACGTTGCCAGGCCCATGTTAGTGTCATGTGGATCAAGCCCTGCGACTACGATAACTGTCTGTCCGGCATGCGTGGAGGCGGACAACGTTGTTTGTCCTGCGGACGATCCCAACTTCACGTGCTGAGACGCAGCCATCTCTTTGCCGACGATGATCACCGTTGGTGCGCCGGGCAAAGTGCCGGTTGTCAATACAGGCACCTGATTCCCGCTGGCCGCGGTAAGGTAGGCCTGCAAGTCTTGGGCTGCGCGGCGGATATAGGACGGCTCCTGTGGACTGACAGCTATTGCAGCGTGGGCCAGAGATATTCGGTCCGAGGCATACCCTTTAACCACCGATGCACTAAGAAGAACCAGGCAAATGACGATTCCTACAGCCTTTTTCATACGCTTGTCACACCTCGTAGAAGATCGGAGCCACTGATGAAAGCAGCGCGATAAGTCCGGTGCTACCCGAAACTCAGAAATATCGCCGCTGAAAGTCCAACGACAATGCCGGACCACGCGAGCACACCGACTCTCTCGCGAAAGAAAAGAACACCGCCTAGCACTACGACGCACATGCTGGCGCCCATTCCGAGCATGTAAACCACGCTTCCTGGCACACCTCGCGAAATGGCTGCCCCCATACAGAATTGTCCACCTACACTCGCAACCGCCATGACCATGCCCACGAGCACGTTGGCGCGCGATGGCCGCACACGTGCCCGGAGCAATCCCAGAAGGCCGAAGCCAAACCCCGCCAGGTACCAGTACACGAGATAGAGTGCGGTGTAGCGCAATCCGAGGCCTTTGCCGGCAAGCACACGAAGGCCAAAGGGGCAGATTCCGTTCAAAAAAAACGCGGCGAGCATCGCCGTAATCCAACGCCCTCGCTGCATATAAGACGAATCCGCTTGCGCCGCAGATTGAAACGCAGCTTCCTTCTTGCGGTCGAGCCAGAGCAGCAAGATAGATGCAACCACCAAGACCAGAGCGAGAGCTTTCAGGAGCGTGATCGGCTCATGATAGACACCGGCCGAGAGCACTGCTGGTACGACGGCGGAAAGGTTCATGAAGATCCAGCTACTCGTAAGCTTGCCGAACTGCAGTCCGTAGAGGAAAACCCAGAACGCCAGAATTGCGAGTGCGCCGAAGAACAGACCTGTGGAGAGAACAACGGTTGGTGGACGAAGAGATTCTCCCTGTACGAGACGGACGTAGCTCGCCATCAGCACAGTGGAAGTTCCAAACAGAACCAAAGCAGTGTTGAGAGGAGAACACTCGTATCGGTCCGCGAGCTTGCTAAGCAAACCGAGGATGCCGATGCTCAGCATCGCGATAACAGCTAGAACGTAACCGACAATCAAACGAATCTCCAGCGGTCCCGAACCGCAGTACCTAGTTCACTTGCTCAAACCAGAGTCCATGAAGCTGATCAAGCACCCTCTGTTGACACCCAGGCGCCAACGCTCGGCGATGTTTATATCGCAGCGCAGCCCCGTCCTCTGGAAATGTTGCGGCCTCGTAGCCGCCTAGGGGCAGATCCGCATCCATGGGGATATAGCTTTCGCAGCCATTTGTATAAGCCAGCACCATCGAGCGATGAGTAGGTGCCTCAGAATCGAGCATGAGCTGATATTCAGCAAACAGCTCGTGAGATGCCGCAATCAAAGACCAGTCTGACCCTATACGCAGCAGATGGGCGTCAAACCGAAGCTGTGTCTCGTCTCGCTGCTCAACCTTGCGCAGCAAATCACGGAGGCACAATATAGTGTCCATCATCCACCAAGCTTTGTTCTCCATGGGTTGCACGTCGTCGAGATCAGAGGATTCCGACTGGCTCTTAGCCGGTGCCGCTACGTCCTGCATGTCCCAAAGCTCCTCGTCGCTGAAGTTTGAGCGACCGAACGTGGAGACAAGTCGAGATTCCGCCGCCGACAACACATCCTCCAATTGCTTAATTGGCGGAAGAATCTGCAACGGTAGTTTCGTATAGGCAGATATGGCCGTTAGTTGTCGGCTTTCTATCGGCTCACTTGCTTGCAGTGCGTTGAAAGCGGCGTGTGCGAGCGCTGCCCCGGCTTTCTCGGCTTCGTCGATGCCCCCGCGAAGAGGATTGCCGTTGATGTTCCCGCCGCAGGCCTGCAGGAACATTGGCTGAACGGAGTCCCCCAACAGTGATTGCAATTTGCGCACTGCGAAGCCAGGGAATTCTGCGCTGATGAGACGGCTTGATCCATGAATAATTACCGGATGTGCGGCATGGCTAAATAAGACGATCTCTGGAGCTCCTGCCTGGTTATCGACTCGAAGGACATCCACCCAGGGGACGACTGCGCCAGCCGGGTTTGGCTTCATAACGATGCCCTGATCAGATGGCAGGCGACGATTGAACCCGATCTGCACGGGCGCGCGTCCGCAATAAAGTCGCGCAGGGAAAGAGGAGCGCGCTGCCTCTTTCACCATCGAGACGATCCGCGAGACGAGCTTCGTCCTCCACAAAAGCGACGCCCTGCCTACAAGCCAGCGCGAGCCGACAATGCTCCACGGAATCGTGAACGGTGCGGAGTGATTGTGCGAGCAATTGATCAGGACGAATCGTATATCCGTCTCTTCCGCGATGGCTCCTCGGATCTCATCTGCCAAGGAGAACGGCAGTCCGATGAGATCCAAAGCTAGGACTGCTACACGGTTCTGGCCGTCACTGAGAACCAAACAGCGCGCATACAAATCATCGTGCACGCCAGTGCTTCGCTGGATTGTGCCCAGAGTGGGGGCTCCCACGGGAGGGGTGATGATCGCCGTGCTTTTGCCTGCCAGCAGCATTGCCATGGAACTCCCGCTTCGGGCATGACCTGGTGTTCAGCTTAGAAGATCAGTCTCAGAGCAAATTGAATTTCTCTGTTATCTAGCCGAGTATTCGTGATTTGACCGAACTGGGGAGTTCCGAAGGTCGTGTTCGGCTGGCCCAGAATCGTATGATTCATTGCGTTAAATGCTTCCGCCCGAAACTGCAGTCGCATTTGCTCGCGCAGCACCGTATCTTTAACTAACGATAGATCAACATCGACGATTCCCGGACCTTCGATGACGTCGATGCGTTCGTTGCCGAAAGTGTATTGCGGGGGCGCGGCAAAAGCACTCGTATTGAAATACTCGTTTATTGTCTTCGGACCGCTATTGGGATCCCCTACCTGGTTGGGCAGTTTAGCGCCTTCGCCAACATTTGGATTGTCGAAAGGAAGCGTAGCGGTGAGCGGCTGGCCGGTTTGCGCCGTGGCGATGCCGGCGATCTGCCAACCGGAGACCACTTTGCCTGTTAATCCATGAGCGTCGGGGAGGAAGTGCCGCTGTTGCCCGACAGGGAGTTCGTAGACCGAGCTCAACGTGAACCGATGCCGTACGTCCGATGCCGTCAATCCACGGTTCGCTCTACGATTGTAATTGTCCTGGAGATCGGGAACAAATGCGCCTGTCTCAGCAGCCTGACTGTCCGTAATGGCTTTTGCCCAAGTATATCCAGCCAATACCGACAAACCGTAGGAGAATCGTTTGTCTAACCGCACTTGAAGTCCGTTGTAGTTGGCATTACCGATCGGCTCGTCGCCAGCAATCGTGGAAACGTTTCTATAAGGGCGACGAGAGTCGACAGCGCCCGGCCCCGGCCGAGGCTGATTCGGCCACGTCCTCGCCCACAGCTTCGTATCCTTATTACCTACGTAAGTAGTATCGAGAACAAATCCTCCCCCAAGGTCACGCTCGATACCGATATTCCAGGCTTGCAGGTACGGGGTGCTTGACTTCGCCGGAATGTAGGTGAACTGCACACCTCCGGGAGGGAGACCGGCGGCGGGATGATACCAGTCCCATGTCTGCACATTGCTCGTGTTGATGAAGCGATTGTAAAAACTCACGAAGGGGGGGTTGATGCTCAAGAACACGAACTGGTTGAAGGGCTCTGCCTGGTAAAAGATGCCATATGCGGCGCGAATCACAGTCTTTCCCGAGTCACCGAGCCGGTAAGCGAATCCGATACGAGGCGCGAAGTTGTTCTTATCGTTGTGAGCGAGAGTGCTTCGCGTAGGAGAGATCGAGGTACTCAGGGACGTTGCGCAATCACGAATCGCTGATGGGACACACGGTCCCGACAATACCAAAGATGCATCCCCACCTCCCGGCGGCAGTACGATGTTGGAAATCGTATTTTCTTTGGACACGGGCCACGGACGGTATTCGTACCGCAATCCAAGATTCACTGTCAGTTTGGGGGTAACTCTCCAGTCATCCTGAACCCAAGGCATGATTTCCCACTGTCTGAACAGCGGGTTGAATAGTTGCGGCGATAGCTGGAAGTTTGCAGGGATCCCTAACAGCATGTCGGCCATCGGAAATCCGCTGAGCGTCCCGTCGAACACGTAAAAGCCGTCCGGCAAGTAGGTCTCTTGAAAGGTCTCGTGATGACGAACGGTGTGCAGACCGGCTTTGATGAGGTGCTTTCCGCGAACAAGACTGACCTGGCCGGAGTATTCATAGCGCTCGCTGAACCACTGCCGAGGGGCAGAATTTTGATCGGAAAGATTGCCGAACCCGACCGCAATGAAGATCGGCGTGCCCGACGAACGGGGATCCGTCGCCACTCCATTAATGCCGAGCACCGACGTGGAAATATTAGGACTTGTGTTCGCAGTTGACTGGATCACGTACTGCTTAAACAGATTGTAGCCAAAGTTCAATTCAAGAACGGAACGGGGAGAGAGAGTGTCAGTCAACCGGAGGCCCACGTTCTGGTCGTTATTGTGCTGCTTCACTGTGAAGTTCGGATTCGTGCTAGGAGGCGCGTCTGAGATCTTGTCCCAAACATAGTGGCCGGACAGTTGCATAGAGGGGGTGAATTGGTGGTCTAATTTGGCGATGTACTGATCGACATCATTGCTATGTGGGCCGGCAACGACATAGTTGTTCACCAAGCCTGGGCGATTGGGAAGAGGTACGTATTTCTGCAGGTACCCGGGCATCACACTCAGAACCTGTCCGGAAGGAATCTGGTTGTTAGCATAGGTAGCTCCGGTGACCGGATCATGGATCTGGATCGGAGTGCTTAGGCTGAGCAGTTCAGAAAAATCACCAGTTCGCATTTTTTCGGTTGGGAAGGTATCGATAAGAGTGTTGCTACGCTGCTCGCGAAATCCTTCATAACTAGCGAAAAAGAAGGTGCGATTCTTTCGGATCGGACCGCCCAAGGTTCCGCCAAATTGATTCCGATGTAACGGCGTCTTTGGTTCACCCGCCATCTTGGTAAAAAGATTGGTGGCGTCGAACGCGTCATTACGCAGGAAATCATATGCAGTTCCATGAAGACTATTTCCTCCCGACTTAGTGATCATGTTCACCAAACCGCCTGCGTTGGCGCCAAATTCAGCGGAGTAGTTCCCTGTTTGTAGCCGGAATTCCTGCACGGCATCCACCGATGGATTCAGGCCGTTCGTGCCGTGCATCCAGTCTTTGAAGGACACGCCGTCGAGAATGTAGTCGTTGTACACGTCGCGCATCCCGTTGACCGAGAAGTTGCCGCCGCCAATGTCGAGATTCTGAGACGCGATCTGCACAGCCGTAAACGTACCGCCGGGGGCTAGAGAAGTGCCAGGTGATAAAAGCTGTAACTGCAGAAAATCACGACCATTTAGGGGAAGCTCATTGACGATCTTGGTCTCGAAGGTGGTACTCACGGAAGACTCCGTGGTTTCGAGTGCTGTAGGGGCGGCATCTACCGTCACCTGTTGGCTTTTTGAGCCAGGCGCCAGAGCGATGTCGACCGTGCGAACTGCCTGCACCTCGAGGCGCACTTGATCCAAAACGGACTTCTGAAATCCTTCCTTCTCGGCTGAGAGCTCGTAACCACCAGCCGGCAACGCGGGAATCGTATATTGACCGACGTCGTTGGAGACGGCCGAGCGGCTCTCCCCCGTGCTCATGTTCTTGGAGGAGACGCGAGCGCCGGGCACAACGGCGCCGGAGCTGTCGCGTACCGTGCCCACCAGTCCAGATTGTTGAGCAACACACGGCAAGCAAAGCAGAAGCGACAAGGCGCACAGAACCAAATGGGATGCGCAGCTGAAGGAACGACCTCTCATGAGGACACCTCCTAATCGACTATTGATGAACGATCATCAGTCCTGCAATATAAGCGTATATAGGTAAATGTCAACATTAAAGTTAAATTCTGATCGATCATCAATCATTTTCTGTCCTGCTTGGACCTTGGGAGGTGCTCGATTATAATGATCTACCTGAGCCGCTTGTGAAGCCGTTCACGATAGCGTGAACCGAAGGAGCGCCATGCCACTCGTCGCCACCAAGCTCAACAATCAGCCTGCACGACACCAAGTAGCCGAAAAAATTCGCGAATCGATCCTTGCTGGTTCGCTTGTTCCTGGCGAGCGGCTGGTTGAAAGGAAACTGGCGGAGGCTCTAGGTACGAGCCAGTCGGCGATAAGGGAAGCTCTGATTCAACTGGAGCTCGAAGGTCACGTGACCAAGAAGCCGAACTCCGCAACGTTCGTGACAGATTTCAGCCAGCGCGACTTGGAGAACACGATTGCGGTACGCAGGGCGCTCGAGGGCTTCGCGGCCGAAGAAGCAGCACGCCAGTCGACCCGGGCAGACATCGAACGCCTGGAGCAACTCTTTAAGCAATCCCAAGCGGCCGCGCGCTCCCGCGATTTTCAGAAATATATCCGGGGTGACTTGAGCTGGCACATTGCGATGTGGGAGGCAACTCACAACGATTGCTTGGTCGAGTCCCTTAAAAGGATTGTGGTGCCGCTTTTTGGGTTCAGCGCCATTCGTGTGGCCATGCAGGCACGTTTTGATCTTGCGGCCGATCTTCGCTCGCACCGCACGATCTTAGATGCGATTGTGGCCGGAGAGCCTGAAAAGGCTAAGCGCGCCTTCCATGCCGCTGTGAAGGACTGGGAAGAGCAGGCGGCCCATCTCTATGCGGCCGATACAGATGAAGGAGAGTCTGCTCCCCATCCCGGGTAGAGGCGATCGCCTCTTAATCCGCGTAGCTCCGAACATGATGGTGCTGTTCTCCTAACCCCGAAATTCCGAGACGGACATGGTCACCGGAGCGCAGGTAGGAGGGAGGGTTAAGCCCCAAGCCAACACCGGGTGGCGTACCGGTAGAAATGATGTCCCCGCTCTGCAGGCTCATAAATTGACTAACATAGCTGACCAGGTAAGCGACATTGAAAATCATGGTGGCAGTCGAACCGTTCTGATGCCGGTAGCCATTGACCTCCAGCCATAAGCTAAGTTCTTGTGGGTCCCCCACCTCGTCCGTGGTAACGAGCCAGGGGCCAATGGGGCCAAAAGAATCGGCACTTTTACCTTTAACCCATTGCCCCGTGCCCTCCAACTGGAAAGCGCGGTCTGAAAGATCGTTAACGACGCAGTAGCCCGCGATGTGGGATAGGGCCTCATTAAATTCGACGTATTTAGCCGGCTTTCCGATCACGACTCCAAGCTCCACCTCCCAATCGGCCTTCACCGACCCTCTTGGCAAGACGATGTCGTCGTGAGGGCCACAAATGGCAGAAGTAGCTTTCGTGAACAGAACCGGCTCGGAGGGAATTGCCATTCCTGACTCTTTTGCATGATCGGAATAATTCAGCCCTACGCAGACAAACTTACCGACATTTCCAACACACGGGCCGATAGGTTGGTTATCTGCCACCCTTGGTAACGATAGGGGGTCGAGTCCTGCGAGTGTACGCAGGGTTTCGGGGAGCAGTGCGTCGCCAGCGATGTCGCGCACATGGTACGAGAGATCACGAAAGGTGCCGTCGCCACAAACGATGGCAGGTTTTTCGATTCCAGGGTTACCGTATCGTATCAATTTCATCGCGTGAACTCACTTGCCTCAAAGTGTCCAACCACCGTCAATTACGTGCGCCTGCCCCGTCGTGAAGTTGGATTCATCGGACGCAAGATAGAGGGCTAGCGCACCGACCTCGGAGGGAGTTCCGAAGCGGCCAATGGGCTGGCGTGCAACGAACTGGCGACGTGCCTCTTCGGGATTTTGTTGTGCCAGAATACGGGTTTGCAAGGAAGGCGTGTCAATCGTTCCCGGACAGATTGCATTGCAGCGGATGCGATAGCTTACAAAATCCAGCGCGATGGATTTGGTAAGCCCGAGGACGGCAGCTTTTGTGCTCTGGTAAACGAAGCGATTCGGGGCCGACTTCAGCGTAGAGACAGCCGAGGACACGTTAATGATGCTTCCGCGTCTCCGCTCCACCATGCTTGGCAATACAGCGCGGCACATGCGGAACATGGACTTCACATTCAACTCGAAAGAGAGGTCCCAGTCGGTATCCGAACATTCGAGAATCGTCCCATGATGGACATATCCGGCGCAATTGAGGAGTACGTCAATGGAGCCAATTTCCGCGCAAACCCGGCGGATACTCGGATCATCACGCACATCCAGTTCACGCGTTTGTATTTCGGGATTCTCCAACTCTAATTCGTGCAACGCATTGGCATTGATGTCGGTGGCCCAAACCATTGCTCCCTCGCTTTGAAACGCCATCGCCGCTGCTTTGCCAATTCCTTGCGCTGCGGCCGTCACGAGAGCCACTTTCCCGCTCAATCTGCTGCTCACGAGTTCACCTTTCCATCCCTGCATTCAAAGCAGTTTTGAATTCCTGCTTCCCGGCAATTCCCACATTAATGTGAAAAAGGGCACCACCGAAATATCCGGTTTGGGGATCATAGCCCGGAGGCATGGCAGGCATAGGTTCGGAAGTCGCAGCAGAGGTCACGAATATGTCTGTGAGTTCTGGCCCACCGAATGTCAAGGATGAAATTTGTTTCGCCGGGAGAGAGATGCGGCGTTCGACTTTTCCGTCGGGATCAAACCTGGTGATACGGCTGCCATACCATTCCGCACACCACACGAATCCTTCTGCGTCTACTGCGAGACCATCCGGCAATCCTGCGTCGCCCTCGAGTATCGCAAAAACTTTGCGCGTGGAAGCCTGCCCGGCAGCCGCATCGTACGCGTAGCAATAGATTCTCCGCACTATAGAGTCCGCGAAGTAAAGTATCTCCGCATTCGGGGAGAAGGCCATGCCGTTCGCCAAATGAAAGCCTTCATCGAGCATCCGGACGGAACCATCTAAGTCGACGAGAAGAAGCTTTCCAAGTTGATATTCGCCGTTTGGGCTATAGAAATTCGAGCCTACGATTAGGCGTCCCTGCGGGTCCGCCGTGCAGTCGTTCACTCGCATCTCAATGTTTCCGAAATGCGACGCAAGCTGGATCGGCATACCTCCCTGCCTCCAGATCCAGATGCCACTACAGCTCGCCAGAACCAGACCTCCGCCTGCATCGACAGCAAAGCCGTTAACTTCGAAACCGTCCAGGATGACTTCGTGGCGCCCACTCTGCCAAGAATACATGTGCAACTTCTTACCGGAAGCGTCGGTCCAATAGAGAGTTTGTGTCTCTGCATCCCAACGCGGACTCTCGCCACAAAGATCGCCGCAGTCGATGAGGGCAGTAGCAATCATTGATTTGCCTCGCCTTGCGGAACGACTGGGTTTGACTCCGATCCTCGATCGGCTGCGGTCAATGCCGCGGTTCCTGCTAATGTCACGGCGCCCCCGATGATTTGGGCCGCCGAAAGTCTCTCATGCAAGGTGACCATGCTTAGCAGCAACCCAAAGAATGGAAGCAGATACACGGAGACAGAGATCTGACCAATGTCGAGACGCCGCAGCGCCCACATCCAGATCACCATTGCGATTCCCCACGAAAGTCCCGCCAGCACAAAAATCGCTATCCATGTAGCAGTCCCATATCCCGTCAACACGTAGAAAGGTTTATGGTCGAAGAACTGTGACAGCAATGCGCATAAGACGACGGCCACGACGTAGCTATAGACTAGGACCTCAATTTCAGAGAAACGCTCCAGCAGCCGCTTACTGTATGTGTTATAGAACGCGCTTCCAAATCCCGCCACGAGAATGATCAGGTTGCCGGTGAGGAGTCCGCGGCTGAATGACGCATGCACGAGGTCATCACTGGAAACGAGTAGCGTGCCGGACAAGCCGGCAATCAGGCAAATAGTTCTTTTGGTTGTCAGCCTTTCACCCAACATGATGACACCGAGCACAACCATAACGACTGGAATCGTGAGAGATAAAATGGAAGCGTTCGAAGCCGAGGATTTATCGATGCCCCAGGCGAGCATCACCGAAGGCGGGATAATACCGAGAGTGCCAAGAACCGCAAATTCCCATATCGTCTTCGCAGAACGGCGGGTATTCGGAACTGTGGAAGGAGCAGTAAAGATTCGAAAGAAAGGAAGGAGAAATGCGAGAGCGATTGCGAGCGTCCAGAAATTCACGGACGCTACGCTCATTGTCCTCACAGCAACTTTGTAAGCAGGATATTGGCCGGCCCATAGCAAGTTCACGATTACCAGCGCGCCGAACGTGAGCCAACGATGGCGGGCGTTCATGTCGACAGCCTAGTGAGCAATCCTCCATCTACAACCAGTGTCGTTCCGGTTATGTAGGAGGCGCTCTGCGAAGTCAGGAAGGAGACAGCCTTCGCGATATCGGCCGGCTGACCAATGCGCCCAAGGGGCACAGTGTTCCCGATTGCCTTTAGAGCGACTTCTGGATCCGCTGCGTTCTGCAAGACTGGCTCCAGCATCCCGCTGTGAATGATTCCCGGGCAGACCGCATTCACGCGAATTCCGTCGCGTGCGAAGTCGAGCGCCATCCCGCGTGTCAAAGCGATAATTCCGGCTTTGCTGGCGGCATATAATGAGATCTCTTTCTCATTGGCGAAGGCCTGTACAGACGAAATGTTAACGATGGATCCACGCGACGATTTGAGATGCAAATAACAATACTTCACCGTCAGGAAGGCGGCTCGCAGATTCGTGTCAATGATCGTGTTCCAATCTTCCGTCGTATATTCTTCGGGACGCCGATACCTCTCCACCCCTGCGTTATTGCATAAAACATCAAGGCGTCCAAACTCCTCTACGGTTCGGGTCGCGAGACTCTCGATGTCTGCTTCGCTGCGAACATCCGTTTGGATGAACCTTGTGCACAGTCGTGACTCCTGCATCTTGCCTTGCAGCATTTCGCCACGCTCGTTATCACGATCAGCGATCACCACGGCGAATCCGTTCGACGCAAACTCCTCGACGATTCCACGGCCGATGCCGTAGGCTCCCCCGGTTACGATCACCACTTGTCGGCTGCCGGTCATAAAGAATCACGCGAAAAACGACGCACTGACATTCTCCGCCTCGCGCTTGAATCGCGCGAGAGCCTCCCTGTTAAGCGTTACACCTAGCCCTGGCTCTGTCGGCAGCGGGATCTCGCCGTCAATCATCTGAAGCCCGCTTTCAACCAGCTCCTTGCGCAGAGAGGACTCGCACAGTTCGTCTGGGAGGAACTCAATGAATGGACAATTCCTAGTTGTCGCCGCGAGATGCGCGGCTGCCGCGATCGAGATCCCCGACTTCCATAGATGTGGAACAATACGCAGCTTTCTCTGCTCCGCGAGATTGCATACCCGTTTTGCCTCAGTTAACCCACCTACTCTCCCAACGTCAGGCTGCACCACCTGCACTTTGCCGCGGTCCATCAAATCAAGGAACTCATAGCGGGTCGCTAACCACTCTCCTGCTGCGATCGGTATCGCCTGCTCCTCCGCGAGCCGCGCGTATCCCGCCAGATCGTCGGAGGGTAGCGGAGTTTCGATGAAGAACAGGTTGAATTCAGTCCACGATTCAATTGCCCGCATGCAGGTTTCGGCGCTCGGAAACGCGTATTGCACATCCACCATTAACGTAAAATCTGGGCCCAGGGCCGCGCGTACATCACGAATAACTTCGGTCATCTCCGCATGAGTTGCCACCAGGCCCTTGTGTGCATAGGGGCCACAAGGAGTCACTTCAATCTTGGCCGCGCGAAAGCCAATAGATTTCGCGCGCAAAGCCCATTCCACGATCGATCGCCGGTATGCCGGAAAGGAACTCACCTCAGGCTGCAGTGAAGCGTAGGGAGTGATGCTCTTCTTCACGGCTCCACCCAGCAGTTCATGGCAAGGCTTTCCAAGAGCCTTGCCCCTAAGATCATGCAGCGCCATGTCGAGCGCCCCGATGGCATGGATCACCGCACCGCGGCGGCCATTCATCGCAGACCCTACATATAATTTCTGCCACAAAGCTTCAATCTCGAGCGGGTCTTGTCCGATCAGCATCTCCGAGAGACCTAGGCCCATGGTGTGTGTCCCGGGTGCTTGGATGCATGCGCGCGCGATCCATGGATTCACATCGCTCTCGCCAAGACCCGTGATGCCTTCGTCCGTATGAATTTCCACAACGATGTCATCTTGTGACGAACTTGTGGCTCCCACGTCGTAACCGGGTTCTAGGAGAACATGACAGTCGATGCGAACAATTTTCAAAGGAATACGCCGTCCGATGATCGATCATCAAGCTAATGAAATACCGACCAAATGTCAATAGTCATTTGTTATCAGAGCTATTTTAGGGATTTCGGTAAAATTTTGATCGATCATCGAAGCCAGTGGACTTGTTTCCTAGAAGGGTTTACCGCAATCAGCCACAAGCGATAGCGCCGAATGGAGCCGGTCCTCTATGACATTTAGCGGGAGCGGGTCTTTGACGAGCGAAACTATGCCTATCTTGCACTGTTTGCTATCGCCACTTTAGAACGGAAGAATGGCGACAATGGGAGACAGGCGGCCCTGACGCTATTACGGTCGGGCGCGTCTCAGCAACTTAAGCCGCCTCAGCCCAGATCTCGTGATATTTGATGAATTTCAAAAATTCCGAGAAGTTATGTAGAATCCTTCGCCGCGATGGATTTACTCTCTCAACCCGTATTGGGTAGTCATTATGCATACGCCATGAATGTGCCTGAGTTCGCGTCGTGGTAAATTTTGCCGCAATCTGCCATGAGCGACAGTGCTGAATGAAGTCGGTCCTCTGTGACATTCAGAGGGAGTGGATCTCTGACGAGCGGCACAAGCCCCTCTTCTTCGATACTGATCCGGAGGCGCTGAGTGCCGCCATCATACCGACGGGCAGCAACAGAGAGGTGCTGACTAATGATGTGTTGTTCCAGCAAAATTCGTACGAAATCCCTCAAACTGGTGTCGTCGGAACGGTCCAGAAAATCACGCCAATAGTGGAGCGAGATTCGCTCTACACCGCCCAGACGAAGCGGCTCATCCACCGTCCCGCCAGCGAACAGGCGCTCTTCGAACGCAGCACACAAAAAAAGCAGCCGGAAGGCGTACGAAACTTGCGCCTCGTCCTTGCTTTTGTCGTGTTCCCGAATTTTGTCCATGAGATGAAAAATAGAGAAGGCTGCATCATGGAGCGAGCGACCCAAGAGAGACTGCAGCGTCTCGTTAGCCGCGACGAGTTTGACTCGAAGTTCGGCCACCGTGGAAGCCAAGGGTACCAGCTCTTGATTCCCGCTGAAGAGCTCACTTGTTGCTTCCATTTCTTTGTTATGTCGAATGGGAAATTGAATGCTCCGGTCTTCGGTCGGACTGCGATTCGCACTTTTCCGCATCCCAGCTTGTCCGCGAGGGAGCGCACTGAGTAACCATCGCTGTCAAAAAAAGGAGACATAACGGTGAGGTCGGTCGCACTGGAGAGCGCATTCTGCAACTGATCAACGATCGGTGTTTCGGTTGAGTGAAGAAGTCTGGGTTTCACGTCGCCGCCGTTTGACGTGTTACCGATTGCCTGAGAGCGTTGCCGGAAGCGATTGACCCAGCCGAGATCTGGGCATTGCAGATCTACAGCAGCACGGGTGCCGAGTGCGGATATGAAATTTGCAAATTCGGCGAATACAGATGGCGTCCTAAGCGATGAGAAGGTTTCGAGAGACTCAAGATTTCGGCCGAATCCACCAAAGGTCAGATTGCCACTCCCGACGAGAAGAGCATCTTCGGCCTGTCCCCATAGATAGCAACACTTGGGATGGAAGACCCCCTTGTCCAATCGAATCGGGATCACCCGATAATCGTGCCCAATCGCATTGGACTTTCGCTCAATCAGCGATGCTTTGTAACCTTGTGCATCGGTGATCACCCAAACTTCCTGGCAGCCCTTCTGTCGAAGCGCCCGTAGGATGATCGACTCAAAAAAGCTCAAGCTGAGGGCATAGGTGGTGAAGAGCGCCTTATCCCGTTTGGCCCCTTGCTCAATAAATTTCTATAAGTTGGACATCCTACCTTAGAGTCCGGTCAGTGCTTCCTGCCGATGAACGGACGAATGATCAAATTCTGTCTTATAGAAGGTCTGGGGTTCGAAAATCCATAGTGTTCTACATTCCGATATTCGTCAAAGAAAATGTTCTGGAAGCAGGCCCGAGACGTACCATAGCGAACCCATGGTTCCTGATCTACTAACGACGATCGCAACTTGCGATATAGCCCGTCGCCATATTGAGGATCCGTCATTCTCCAGCCCATGTCGGGAGATTGTCTGCAGCCAGGGAGCTCAAACCTGGGATCAGTTCCAGTCTCCCGAACCTTGGAATGGCTTTATCAAGTCGGCTCCGATCCTTTACGTCAGCTCGAATCCGAGTATCAGCGAATCTGAGAATTACCTGGCAGCTAGCGTTGGCGACCAGCAGCTTGACCTGACCGGGATCTTGTACCAGATGGATTGTTAGTGTAGCGCCTCGTTTGAAGTTTGTCCGTAGTCGCCGCCGGGGGTGTGGGGATGTGG
>PLWX01000227.1 GCA_003151155.1 Acidobacteriaceae bacterium | reverse complement strand
TCTCGCTCACCGTCGACTCCAACGAGCGTATCCCGGAGATCGCCGCCGACATGGAGAAGCTCGCCTTCGTGAAATATGTCGGGCGGAAAGCCATCGTCTGCCTGGTTGGCGAGAACATTCGCGAACGTCCCGGCATCGCCGCCCAGGTCTTCACCGCCATTTCTGACATTAATGTGCGCATGATTTCCCAGGGCGCTTCCGAAATCAACATCACCTTCGTGATCGATGAAGACGACGTTCCCGAGGCCGTGCGCCGTCTCCACGCCCATTTCTTCGCCGATTGTGATCCCGAGGTGTTTGATTGAACCTGCTTCTCCTCGGCCGTGGCAAAACCGGATCGCTCGTCCACGATGTGGCGCTGGAGCGTAAACATCACGTTCTCATGCTCGGCTCAGCAGACAATCGCAACGGCAGCGCCTTGACCCGCGAAGCTCTCCACGACGTCGATGTTGTAATCGACTTCACCACGCCCGCCGTCGTTCTCAAGAACATCAAAGCCTGCGTCGCTGCCGGCAAGAACATCGTTGTCGGCACCACGGGCTGGTACAACAAACTTGATCGCGTGCGCGGCCTTGTAGCAGATAGCGGCATCGGCTTTGTCTACGGCGCAAATTTTTCTTTCGGCGTAAATCTTTTCTTCGAAATCGCCAAGCTTGCGGGTGAGGCACTCAAGCACGGCTATGGTGGATCGGTAGAAGAAGTCCACCACGTCCACAAGAAAGACGCTCCTTCCGGCACCGCGCTAAAGTTGCAGCAAATCCTCGAACAGAGTGGCGGCAAAAAGCTTGGCATCGCCTCCATTCGCGAAGGCGACGTGCCCGGAACGCATACAATATCGCTAGAATCGGACGCGGACTGCCTGACCCTGACCCACGAGGCGAAATCGCGCCGTGGCTTTGCCGAGGGTGCGGTGAAGGCTGCCGAATGGCTCAACGGCAAGCGCGGATTCTATGACTTTCGCGAGATTTTTCACGAGGTTGGATGATGAAATTACGTGGTTGCGGTACCGCACTGGTTACGCCATTCCAGCAGGATGGCAGTATCGATTTTCGCGCGCAGCGCGCCCTCGTCGAATGGCAGATCGAATCCAAAATCGACTTCCTCGTACCCTGCGGCACCACCGGCGAAACTCNNACCGCCTCGCCCTACTACAACAAGCCCACCCAGGAAGGCCAGTACCAGCACTTCAAAGCCATCGCCGATGCCGTGGACAAGCCGCTGGTGCTCTACAACGTACCCGGCCGCACCGCCGCCAACATCGAGCCCGCTACCCTGCTGCGTCTCGCCAAGATACCCAACATCGTTGCTGTGAAAGAGGCCAGCGGCAACATGGCCCAGATCATGGAAATCTGCAATCAGGTTCCCGATGACTTCGCCGTGCTTTCCGGCGACGACGCCATGACGCTGCCCATCGTCTCCGTTGGCGGTGTCGGATTGATCTCCGTCATCTCCAATCAGATTCCCAAGGAAATGGCTGAGCTTACCCGCGCTGCAGTCAGTGGCGACTGGACCACCGCCCGCGTCCTCCACGGCCGCTTCCTGAACCTCATGAACGCGAACTTTATCGAATCAAACCCCGGCCCCGTCAAAGCCGTGCTCGCCATGATGGGCCGCATCGAAGAAAACTATCGCCTACCCATGGTCCCTATGCGCCCCGAGAATCGCGCCAAGCTCGAAAAGATCGCCGCCGAAGCCGGGGTTCTCAAAAATGCCGCTGTGACGCATTAAGCTGAGGCGCACCTCTCCAAACGGAGCCTTACCGGCTCCGTTTCTTTTTGCCAATGAAAAGTGCCCCTTTTTTAGGAGGGGCACGAGGCGGAGAGAGTTAAGAGTTGATGCGTTACAAAACTTGAGAAATTACCAGGCCATCTTGCCGACGAGCTCGCGGATGCGCAGGCGAGACTGGTGCAATCCCTGCTTCGAATCCTGCTCGGTGACGCCCAGTGTGCGCGCGATGCGAACGTGATCGTAGCCTTCCACGTCATGCATCAGGAACATCAGTTTTTCGGTTGCCGGGAGCTGCACGACTGCCAGTTCCAGGTGAACGCGCTTGGTGTTGGAACGGATATTGAGGACCTCGGTGGCATCCGCGCACTTCAGCGTCAGGGTGCCGATGTTGTGATCCTCGCGCAGCTGCGCGATCAATTCGTTGTCGATGTCTTCTTCTGTCGGGCAATCGCTCTTGGCAAAGGCGCTGACGAACGTGGTTTCGAGCAACTGCTCGGCCTGCAACTCGCTGTCGGTCATCCAGAACGCGATCGCATAAACGCGGTGACGGTTCTCTTCGTAGATGCTCTTGAAAGGATTAACGGACGGTTGCGCGAAGGTCGGAAGAAACGCCATCTGCTCGGAAACCATTACGCTCTGAACTGTGCTCGCCATTCTGCCCCCTTATGGGTAGTTGTTATTTTTGTCTTGTCGTCTTGCGTTTGGGCGGGCTTGCTGATCTCGGGCTTGCTTCAGCTAACCACTGGAATCGATTGGTCTTCAATTCCTTCTTGCCCTTACCTACTGCAATCCCTGTGCCTAACTAACCTCCGGGTGCGTAGCAGCCCCGTTTGCAGGGCAAATGGCCGGGAACCTTAAGAGAACTAAGGCCCAAACGGGGAGCATTGGTTACAAAGGGTAGGTAATTCCAACGTTCCTGTGACTTTTTGGGGACAGTTCGGTTCTGCAATGTGGTATCTGGATACCACATTTATCACTGTGTCTGGAAGGAAGACCGATTACAAGTTAAGATGCGCCTGGCATCGCCGCGGCTTTCTGGTGGCCCAGAATTCTTCGCAGTGTACTGATCAATTCAGAGACTTGGAAAGGTTTCTCGATGTGTGTAAGAGCGTGCTCCTCGAGGAATTCTCGCACCGAAGCCTCGGAAGCGTGAGAAATCGTGAATACGAACCGCGATGCCATTTCCGGATGATTCTGCAACACCCACCGGTACACATCCGCGGCATCGTACTCACCCGGCATCTTGCTGTCGATGACGATGGCGTCAAAAACCTGCTGCTGCAACAAGCTAATCGCTTCCGTCCCATTCTGCGCGCAATGCACTTCCGCTCCCGCGCCCAGCAGCAGTTCGCGCTCGAGATCGAGCACTGCATCTTCGTCGTCGATCACCAGGACCTTTCCCCGCAACGCTTCCTTCGGGATCACCACCGGCAGCGCATCCGGAAATTTCGTCTGCGTGTTCAGGGGTAGGCGTATCTGGAAAACGGCGCCACCTTCGGGGTGATTAAACGCCGTGATATCCCCGCCATGCTCCTTGACGATGCCGTAACAGATACTCAGCCCCAGTCCGGTTCCCTTTCCTACTGTTTTGGTCGTGTAGAACGGATCGAAGATGCGCTTTGGGTCCTTGATGCCCGGCCCTGTGTCCCGTAATTCCACCACTGCGCAATTGTGCTCCACGTCCGTGGTTGCCGATACCCGCAGCAATCCGCCGCGCGTTCCCTCCAATATGGCGTCCACCGCGTTATTGATGATATTCAGGAATACCTGCTCCAGTTGGTGCGCGTCCGCCACCACGTGCGGGAAACTCTCGGAGAAATTTCGCTCCATCCCGATGTTGTTCAGCTTTAGATCGTAGTCGCGTAACGCCAGCGCTTCGTCGATCACCTTTCGCAGGTCCACATCCTGCTTCAGAGGCTTCCGTTGCCGCGCGAACGAGAGCAGGTTCTGCACCACCCTGCGGGTTCGCTGTGTCTGCTTGTAGAGCTTCTGCACGAAGTCCAGTGCTCGCTCGGATAGTGGCTCCTGCTCCAGCAACTGCGCGTAACCCACGATTGCCGTCAGTGGGTTGTTCAACTCGTGTGCCACGCCCGAAATCAACTGGCCCACCGCCGACATCTTTTCGCTCTGCAGCAGTTGCTCCTGCGTCCGGCGAAGGTCGTCATAGGCACGGGTTGTCTCTTCATACAGTCGGACCTTATCGATGGTCGTCGCGAGCTGCCGCCCGATCGCAACGATCAGGTTCCGATCCAGCGCGGAGTATTCGCGCTTCAGGCGATTGCTGATGCCAAGCACTCCCAGCGGCTTGTCTCCCACCCACAGCAGCACCAGCACCCACGAACCGTCGCCGATCTCGCGCAAATGCCCTTGCACTTCCGCCGGCATCATCCCGATATGTTCTTCAGTCAATGCCTCTGGCCGGTGATCCAGCATCGCTTGGTACATGTCCGGGGCGACACTCACCGCCTGCGCCCTTCCCCCAAGGCTTTGCGCGCCCACCATCGCCTTTGGACGCAGGGTCAACTTCTCCGGGTCCATCATCCAGACCGAGCCCGCGTCCGCGTGGAACAGCTCCACTGTCTGTCGTAGCGTGACATTTAAAATCTCATCGAGATCGAAGGATTGCGCTCCGATCACCGCAATCGCATTCAGCGCGTTGAGTTCGCGATTGCGCCGCTTGATCTCCGTCTCAATCTTCTTCTGCTCGCTGATATCAACCAGGAATCCCTGGTATCGAACGATCTTTCCGCTGGCGTCACGTGTCCCAAAGCTGCTCTCCAATACCGTGAGCAGGTTGCCGTCTTTTCGCCGCAACGTGGTTTCAACATTGCGAACGAAATTCTTTGCCTGGATCTCCGCGCGAATCCTCTCGCGATCGCCTTCCCGGTGATACACCTCTTTGCCCAAGTCCAGGTTCAACAGCTGCCGCCGGTCCGTATAGCCCAGCATGCGTATGAACGCGTCGTTCACTTCCAGGATCCGCCCCTCACCCGTGGTGATGTAAACCCCTTCTCCCACTTCTTCGAAAAGCAGCCGGTACCGTTCCTCCGCCGCTCTACGTTCCGTGGTGTCTTTTACGATGTGGATCGTTCCCATGTCCGACGTGCCCTGCAGGTACGTCGACGTGGAAACCATTGAATTTCCACCAAAACAAGGATCCGGCCCCTCGACGTAACCTTCACGCCGGTTGTGGCAATAAGGGCAGATTACGCCCACCGGTACATTTGGCAGCACCGCGCCGATCGGCTCATGCACCACTTCATGGAACGGTCGTCCCAGCCGTTGCAGCAGCGCCCGGTTCGTACGCATGATGCGTCCTGCATCGTCGTGCACCAGGATGATGTCTTCAATCGAATCGAATGTACTGATCCACTGCCGCTGCGAACGCATTACCTGCTCAAACATCGTCAGGTTCTCGATCGCGATACCGACTTGGTCAGCCGTCGACGCCAGGAAACTCATTTCCTCCGGGAGAAACATTCGATGTCGTGGAATGCCCAGGTTAATGGTGCCGATGATCGAGTTCTTGCCTTTCACCGGGACCACCAGCACCTGCGTCACGTTTATGTCCGCGAATTGCTTTGCGGTAGCCGCATCGCTGCGAGCCGGTTCAAACGTTCCCGGCGTTCCCGCTTCGATCATCCGCAAGGCATGGCTCTCTTCCAGCGACACCACTCGACGGTCCGACAGAAAGCGTTCCGAGAGCCCAATGTGCTGCTGGATCAGCATCTTGTCCTGTAGCAGGTAGCGATACCACGCGCATGACGCGCCGGTATGCTTCTGCAACTCGCGCAGGATGATCAGCATCAGCGGACCAGCCTCGTGATTACGCGCGATCGTGCTCGTGATGCTATTCACCAGGCTCAACCGCTCGGTACGCGCCCGCGAATCGTCGAGCACAATCATCAGCATGCTCATACCGAGCAACAGCTCGATAGCAACATCCATCCCCGCCAAGGCGTGTGGATACCCGGGATGAGCATCCATGTGCAACAGCAAGAGCATCGGGATCATCAGCAATGCCCCGGCCTGCCTGCGCCCGCGATTGAAAAATAACAGCTGGACCGCTGCCGTCCAGCAGATCGCGGAACTGAAGATCTGTTCTGCGCCGATGGCCAGCGGCAGTTCCGCCCCCCACAGCCGTCGTATTGCCGCCATCCCAACCGCCAGGAGGCAGAAACCAATGACCAGCCACCGCCCTTGTTTTCGTCGCGTATATTGCGAAACCGCAATCGAGAAACACGTCACACCCGCGATGAAGGCGAGTTGTGAGAACAGCATCGTCCTCGGCAATGTTCGTGTTGGCGGCAGCGTCCCTAATAATCTGTACGCCAGGTACGCCGCCCAACCCGCCAGCCATGTCAGAAGATATTTTTCCCGAAACGTCCGATAGACGAGCAGGGTCGCGGCCAGCAGGATTACCACCACTGGAACCTTCGTCAATACGTCGACGTATAGCAGTTGGTTTTGCAGCAACTGCCACCCGCCCGTAGGATTGGCCGCGGACATCATGGAATGCAACGGATCATATAACAGTGTTGCTGGAAAAGCCCCGGTTTTCGCGGCTCTCGTAAGGTGACCGCACTGGTTCTCGTTGTACAATGAAAGCAAATCTAGTGTGTTCACCCGAAGTACACTCGATACCATCGGTCCTCATTCCGTGGTTTCCTTCCGGAACTGCTCTGTGAGAGACTTTTTGCCGGCGACACCATACCGGAGTGCGGGGACAAGGAAGCGCATGCCAGCTGATCGAATCCTCGTGGTCGACGACGAAGAACCCATTCGCGAAATCGTCTCCTCCATGCTCAGTAATGCCGGATACAAAACGCAACAGGCCGCTTCCGGCCTGCAGGCCCTCGCAGTTTTGGAATCTGGCGAAGAATTCGAGCTCATGCTCTCCGACCTGATGATGGCGGAGCTCGATGGCATCGGCTTGCTCGAAAAGACCAAGGAACGCTACCCGGACATGCCGGTAGTGATGGTCACCGCCGTACACGATATCTCCGTTGCCCTGGCAGCCATCCGCAACGGCGCCTACGACTATCTGCTCAAGCCCTTCGAACGCGAACAGTTGCTCGCCATGGTCCGGCGTGCCCTCGAAAATCGTCGCCTCAAGTTGGAAAACCGCGCCTACCAGACCAATTTGGAATCGCTAGTCGCGGCGCGCACCGAGCAGCTCCGTCAGGCAATGGCCGACCTCGAGCGTTCCTACGACATCACTCTCGAAGCTCTCGGCGACGCCCTCGACTTGAAGGACGCTGAAACCGAAGGTCACTCCAAGCGCGTCACCGCATTCACGATCGCAATCGCCCGTGCCATGGGCCTCGAAACCGAACGCATCCGCGTCATCGCCCGTGGCGCCTTCTTGCACGACATTGGCAAGATGGCCATCCCCGATGCGATTCTCCGCAAGCCCGGCCCGCTCACTCCCGAAGAAGTCGCCATCATGCGCGAGCACTGTTATCGCGGCTACCACATGCTCCGAAAGATCCCCTTCCTCTACGAAGCCGCCGAGATTGTTTACGCCCACCAGGAGTTCTACGATGGCACCGGCTATCCGCGCGGCTTAAAAGGCGAGCAGATTCCCATGGGTGCCCGCATATTCGCGGTCGCCGACACGCTCGACGCAATCACTTCGGATCGCCCCTACCGCGCAGCACAATCCATCCAGGCCGCACGCGAGGAAATCGCCCAGTGGGGCGGACGCCAATTCGATCCCACGGTCGTCGAAACTTTCCTCCAGATGCCCGATACTATCTGGCGTGACCTGCGAAGAGAAATCGATGCCCAGGTCTACCGCTTCGCCTACGCCCAGAAAAACACCAAGGCCGGCAACGCGTAGAAAAATCTGAGACAGGAACAATTGGTCGGTGCCTAAGGTCACAAAACCCTTCGTGCCCTCAGTGCCCTTCGTGTTGAAAGCTGTTGCGTTTTATCCAAACAGCTTCATCAACCCGCGCGCCGCAAGATCAGGCACCAAAAACTTCTGCTGATCCCCGGTAGCGAAAGCGAGCGCCTCCGCCGTGGCATACCCAGCGCGGACCGCGCCTTCCATCGTCGCCGGCCATCCCGTCGCGGTCCAATCGCCACTCAGGAAAATCCGTGGCCACGGCGTAATCGGGATCGGCCGGTACCGGTCACTCTGCGGTGCCGGGGAAAACGTCGCATGCACTTCTTTAATCACCGCCGACTTCAGCACCCGCGCATCTTTAGCCGCCGGAAAGAATTCGATAAACTCTTTCAGCGCGAGATCCAGAATCTCGTTCCGCCCCATCGCCAGCAGCGATTTCGAGGAACTCACCACCAGTTCAATGTGACTTCCCGCCGCCAGCGGCGCGCCTTCATCCCGCTTTCCACGCAGCAGCTTCGACTTCTGGAACATCCACTGGATCGTCCGATCCAGGAGCACCGCATGTTCCATCGGCGTCACCTCGCGGTCGAACCAGAAATGGATGCCGGTAATCGGAACCGTTTTCAGTTCGCCAATTTGCGAGCGCAACGCTTCCGCATCGGCAGACTGCGGTAGCAGCTTCACGGTTTCATAAAACGGCGCCGCCAGCACCACGTAGTCTGCGGCAACCTCTGCCCCATTCGCCCGCAGGGTGACCGCCGAATCATGCACCGACAAGCTGTCCACCGATGCCCGCAGCATCACTTCCCCACCGCGTGCTTCGATGTACTCACCCGCGCGCCCATAGATCTCGCTCAACGGCGCCGCCGGAACTCCCATCCTTCCCGCCTCAGCCGATTTGAGGAAGGAATCGCGAAACACCATCGCCGCGTAACGCACCGAAACTTGATCTAAATCGTCGTTCAACGCGCTGATCAGCACTGGCGCCCAGAACCGCGAGATCGCCTGCTCTGTCTGACCATGGCGCTTCAGCCACGACAAAAAGTTTTCTTCTGTCTCTTTCGGAAGTCCGCGCATGAGCGCCAGCATCGCCCGCGCGATCGCGAGTTTGTCGCTCAAGTTGAGAACCGAAAATTTCAGGAAGGCCGGTGCGGCATGCAAAGGCGCAGGCAGCCCGGAAGGCTGGATCGTTCCCGCTTTTCCATCCGGCAGCAGGAACGTCAGTTGCTCGAACCAGCGGATCTGGTCTTCCACCCCCAGCCGCTTATAAAAATCCAGCAGGTTGGTGCAACACCCCAGCAATACGTGCTGGCAGTTATCGACAACTTCCCCCGTCGCCGGATGCTGATAAGAAGACGCGCGTCCACCCAGGAACGGCTTGCGCTCCAGCAATCGCACCGCGAAGCCCGCATCGGCCAGCGCGCATCCCGCCGCCAGTCCCGCCAGTCCCCCGCCCACGACTGCAACCCGAGTGCGCTTTTCTGTCGGATTTTTGGCTTTTACTTTCGGTGCGGTGAGGGTTGCGCTCATGTCAGTCGCCGGACGAATCCTTTCCCCAGCACGCGCAACTTCTCACTCGTCGTCAGCCGAACACGCTCGCTGAAAACGTCGTATTTTCTCGCGACAATCTTTTCCATGAGCTGCCGATAGATCTCCACCAACGCCCACAATGCCGGCTGGCTGTCATCATCGATCAGCGTAATCAACTCCTGCGCGGACTTGTAATACTCCAGCGCACGCTCGCCTTCCAATTCGAGCACCGGTTGCAAGCGATCGCGCGACGTCCCGGCCATCACCTCTTCCGGCGTGATTCCGAACTTCTGCAAGTCACTCTCCGGCAGATACACCCGCCCCATCACCGCGTCTTCCTTCACATCCCGCAAAATGTTCGTCAGCTGGAACGCGATCCCCGTGCGCTCGGCAAGCTTCTCCGCCTGCGGATCGCGATAACCGAAAATCTTGATGCACACCAGTCCCACCACCGACGCTACGTGGTAACAATACGCATACAAATTGTCGAAGGTCGAAAACGTCAGGATCCGCTTCGTCGCCACCGCGGTGTCGCCACCCGCTTGCGCAACGTTCACTGCCGCCGCCGGCGTGTCCTCTTGCAGGTCCATCATCGTGCCCTGCACCAGCTTGTCCAGCCAATCCATCGGCACGTCATACGCCTTTTGCGTGTGCGCCAGCGCCAGCAGCACCGGATCATCCGTAGCGCTTCCCGCCACCGCCCGATGCAGCCCTTCGGCAAGAGCCGTGAGTTTCTCCCGCCGCTCCGCTACCGGCAGCGCTTCGTCGTCGGAGATATCGTCCGCGTGACGCATGAACGCATACACCGCGCACAGCGCATTGCGCTTCCGTCGCGGCAGCACCAGGAAGGCGTAATAGAAATTTTTAGCTTGGGTGCGAGTAATATGGCGGCAGACTCCGTAGGCGGTCGAAAGCTGCAACGGATGATGCTTTTTGTCGTCCCCGCTCAAAACAACTTCCCCGTGGCTGCGCGTAGCACCAGCCACAGCTTCTTCGATTTCGCGATCGACGGTCGGCTCTTCAGCACGTCGTAGCCCTGTGCTTCAATGGCGTTCAAAATCTCCTGCCCGCCACGCGTGAACAGCTCAAGGTCGAGCGCCAGTTCGCGGTTCACCATCTTCACCAGTGGCAAGCCCTTCGCAAACCACTCGCGAGCCCGCTCTACTTCAAACTTCATCATCGCCAGGAACTGCGGTGTAGCTCGCTGCTCAGCGATGTCCGTCTCGCTCACCCCGAACCGGCTCAGGCTTTCCAGCGGCAAATAGATGCGTTCCTTCCCGTAATCTACGCGCACGTCCTGCCAGAAGTTTGCCAACTGCAGAGCTGTGCATGTGAAGTCCGCCAACTGTTGCCGCTCAGCATCCTTGTACCCGCACAAATACAGCACCAGGTGTCCCACTGGATTTGCGGAGTACTTGCAATACGCGAGCACGTCCTGAAACGTTGCGAACCGCGTCACCGTCTGATCCTGTCGAAACGCAATCAGCAAATCTGAAAATTCATGTTTTGGAATCTCGAACTCACGCACCGTTTCGCGCAAAGCCACAAACACCGGATGCCTGGGCGAGCCCTCATAGCAAGCATCCAGTTCCTTCTCCCACTGCCCGAGCAGTTTTAGCGACAGCGCTGCATCGCCAACCTCATCCCCCAAGTCATCGGAGATCCGGCAATACGAATACACATTGAAGAAATGCTGGTGGAGTTGTTTCGGAAGAAACCACGTAACCACGGAGAAATTTTCGTAGTGCCCAGTTGCCAGCCGTTTGCAATACGCCTGCGCCTCGGCGAGCGACGGCGCCGTCTCAGGGATCGCATAGTGCAGCGGCAAGCGGTCCCATCCCGCTTCCGCATGATGATTGGTGTCGACCGGCACGATTGGATGTTGTACGTGACTCGCCATCAGGATGTACTTCTACCGCTGGAAGATATCGGTATCCCCGGCAAGTCGGTCTTCCGCTTGCTTAGGAACGTCAATGTCCCGGAATGATCGCGGTCTTGATCTCGCCACCGCGCTCTACCATCATCTTGAATACTTGCGTCAGTCGCGACAACGGCACTTCGCCCGTGATGTAGTCGGAGCCCTTGATCTTCCGCTCCGTGATCAGCGCGAACGCCTTTCGTACCATCTCCGGCGTGTGATGGAACGTCGCCTTCAACGTGATCTCCGAGTAGTGCAGCCGCTCGGTGTTGAGTTGCACCTTCGACCCCTTCGCGCATCCGCCAAAGAAGTTCACCGTGCCGCCTTTGCGCGCCATGTCGATCGCCCACTCCCACGCCTCTGGGCGTCCCACCGCTTCAATCACCACGTCCGACCCGCGTTTTTCCGTCGTCAAATCGATCAACGCCTTCACCGGATCGTCCACCTTGGTGATCTGCACCACTTTGTGCGCGCCCATCTTCTTGGCAGCTTCCACTTGCTGGTCGTGCTTCACCACCGATATCACCTTGCATCCCGAAATCGAAGCGACCTGCACGAACATTAAGCCTATCGGCCCCGCGCCAATCACCGTCACGGTATCGCCCACTTCCATGCCGGTCTCGTGCAATCCACGCAGCACGCAAGCCAGCGGCTCGATCACAGCCGCTTCATCAAAACTCACACTGTCGGGAATGACGAGCAAATTCTTTTCAACAATGCGTCGCGGAATGCGGATGTACTCCGCGTAAGCGCCGTTGTTGAACAACAAGTCTTCACACAGATTTTCCTGGTGCTTCGAACAATAGAAACAAACGCCGCACGGCGCGGAATTCAGCGCCACCACGCGCATGCCCTTCTTCAACCGCTTCACACCTGGCCCAACCTCTTCCACAATGCCCGCGAGTTCGTGGCCAAACAGCGCCGGAGGCACAATCATCCGCGCGTGATATCCGCGGCGATAAACCTTGAGATCGGTGCCGCATGTCAGGGCGACCTGCACCTTCACCAGGATCTCGCCTTCTTCTACCTTCGGGACCGGCACTCGCTCAATTCGCACATCCTCTTTACCGTAGAGGACCGCGGCCGTCATCGTTTTACTCACTTCGCTTGTCCTTCCCGCGCCCTGCCAGGCTGAATCATGATCTTCAACGAGTCTGGTTGCGGACGCGCCGCCAGTTGCAACGCTTCCACCGATTCCTCCAGTGAAAAGCGGTGCGAGATTAGTTGTTCCAAGTCCATCTCGCGACTGAACACAAAATCTACCGACTCTTGCTGCAAATCGACCGAGGCACTGTACGACCCCAGCAAACTCTTCTCATCCGCACATACCGCCGCAGGATCGATCACCGCTTCCCCATGCTGCGTCTGTGCAAACAGTAATATACGACCGCCGGGCCTCACCGCATCCATTGCGGTCTTGATCAATCCATTCACTGCAACTGCAAGAATTGAAGCATCCGCACCGCGCCCTTCCGTCAGGCTAAGCATGTGCTGCACTAGGTCCGTCTTTGATGCCTCGACTCCGTTCTGTAACCCGAGTCTCTGCCCTATTGTAAGCCTCTGCGGAAACAAATCGGAGGTAATCACGCGTGCTCCGGCACGCTGTGCCAGGAACGCAAGTATCATGCCGATTGGCCCTTGCCCAATCACCAGCACGGTTTCGCCCGGTTTCAGGGCCAAAGTTTCAATGCCCTTGATGCAGGTATTCACCGGCTCTACGAACGTCGCCAGCTCGTAGGAAACGTTGTCGGGCAGCTTCACCACGCCCCCACGTTCCACGATCCAATCCATCACCCGCACGTACTCGGAAAACCCTCCACCACTCGGTTCGTACCCCGCCGTCACGCCGACCTTCTTATACGTCGGACACTGCGCGAATACCTTGTGCTGGCAGTAGTAGCACTCGCGGCAAGGTATGTGATGAAACACCAGCACGCGATCGCCAACTTTAAATTTCGACACTCCCTCGCCTACCGCGACAATCGTCCCGGCCGTCTCATGCCCAAAGATGCGCGGCGCGGAGTGCGAACCCGTCGCAATCTTCTTCAAGTCCGTACCGCAGATTCCGCAGGCATGCACCCGGATCAAGACCTCGCCCCGTCCAATCTCCGGCACCGGAACGTCTTCCAGGCGCACATCGTTCACGCCGTGATAAACCGCCGCCTTCATCGCTCCCGGAATCGCTGTGCTGCCTTGGTCAATGCCTACTAGTGTCGCTACTGGCATAGTCCTCCACCGCTACGATTGCGGCGTCAATGCTCCTGGTTTGAATTTTGCGAACCGCTCAATTTGATGCTCGAGCGCCTTGCAAAGCTCCACCGATGCCGCATGGCCATTTCGCGCTAAGGTGATCGTCGGCCCCCACCACGCGGGACGCAGCAACATCCTCATTGCGAATGATGCGGTGTGGAACTTACCTTCGGCATCTACAAATTCGTTCATTGGCGGCATCGGAAAATCCACCTCATCCGAGATCGCTTTCACCGCATAAAACGGCAAGCCGCAGGAATCCGCGATACTCGCCACCCCCGCGCTTTCCATATCGATTGCGTCTGCCCCAAACTGCTCGCGCAACTCACGCTTGCGCCCCTCGGAAGCAATCGTCCTTCCGCTCACCAG
>PLWX01000308.1 GCA_003151155.1 Acidobacteriaceae bacterium | reverse complement strand
GATCGGTGCTGTACGAGATGGCGACCGGACAGTTGCCGTTTCGGGGCGAGAGCACCGCGCTGCTCTTTGAAGCAATTTTGAATCGCACGCCGATCGCGCCGGTTCGATTGAATCCCGATGTGCCGATGGAGCTGGAACGCATCATCAATAAAGCGCTCGAAAAGGACCGCGATCTTCGCTACCAGATTGCGTCCGAGATGCGCGCGGACTTGAAGCGCTTGAAGCGCGAGATCAATTCGGGGAAGAGTTCGGCAGCCAGTGCGGTTCCGTTGCCGCCGAGTTCGGGAAGTGTTTCTCCGGCGCCATCTTCAGCGCATGGCGTTCAGGCTGCGTCGACGCCCTCGGGAGCCGCACCTGCGATGCAGGTGGACTCGCAGCGGTCGCAGAGTGCGGCTTCGTCGCCGAGCACGGGTTTCGTTCCTGCCGCTCCGAAGAGCCGCATGCCGTTATTTTTGGGAATCGCTGCGGTGGCGATCGTCGCTGTAGCGGTGGGCGGGTATTTTGCGGGATGGTTCGGCAGTCACGGGCCTTATACCCAAGCCGAACTGAAGCCGCAGGTACTGACTTCGAACTCTTCGGAAGATCCGGTAGCGCTCACTTCGATTTCGCCGGATGGCAAGTACCTGCTCTTCGCGGACCTGGAAGGCTTGCATCTTCGGCTGATGACGACGGGGGAGACGCAGACGCTGCCGACGCCGAACGAATTCTGTTTTCGTTGAGCGCGCGTTGAATGGTCCCTGGATGGGACCAAATTGCTGGTGAGCGGCCCGGTCGCTCAAGAGAAGCAAGCCATCTGGATGATCTCGATCATCGGGACCTCGTTGAAGAAGCTGCGCGACAATGCGCACGACGCTGATCTATCGCCCGACGGATCGCAGATTGCCTTTACGACGGAGGATCGAGATTCGATCTGGGTGATGAACGCAGATGGGAGCCAGGCGCATGAGGCTGTCAAGGTCCCAGATTTCCGCCTCTTCTCGCCATTCTGGCTGGGGAGCGGCAAGCGCATTGGTTATGTGAAATTCCGGAATGACAGCGGAAAAATTACCTCCATGGTCGAGAGTCGAACGGCGAAGGGCGAAGATCCCGTGGTGCTGGTGGATAATCCGGATATTGCTGATGGCACCATGAACCAGCCTGGTCGATTCGTTTACACCGTGAACGAAGCGGCACCGCACGAGCGCGATTCGAATCTCTGGGATATTTGGTATGACCCGGAGAGCGGGCATCCGAAGGGCGCACCACGACGGTTGACGGACTGGACCGGGTTCGCGTTCTTAAGTCCCAGCATCACCGCCGACGGAAAGCACTTCATCTTCCTGAACCAGAAAGACCAGACGGCAGTGTTCGTCGGAGAACTGGCGGTTGGGGGCGACGAACTAAAGTCGCCGCAGCGAGTCACGTTGAACGAAAACTTCAATTGGCCGACGGCATGGTCGCCCGATTCGAAATCCGTGCTGTTCTATTCCAATCGCAATGGGACTTTCGATATCTACAAGCAGGGCGTCGAGGACAGAGCCGCGGAGTCGGTAGCGGCGGGGCAAGAGGAGAAGTGGGCTCCGCAGGTCAGCGCGGACGGCAAATGGATTCTCTACATGCAATGGGCGAAGGCTTCGCCGGATACCCCGGTAAAAGGGGGAAAGCTGATGCGCGTAGCTAGCGGCGGCGGAGCACCGGAACCCGTGATGGACTTTACGGGGAAACGTATCGGTTCGGAGGCGTATCCCATTAATACAGTGGGCGGCTTACCGAGCTTTCGATGCCCGAAGCGGGTGGATGCGAACTGTGTGATTGCCGAGAGAAAAGACAAGAACGTCGTCTTCACGAGCTTCGATCCGATCCAGGGCCGTAAGGCGGAGATCGGCACAGTCCCGATGAATCCGCGAGGGGTGAGTTGGGACCTTTCGCCGGATGGCACGCGCGTGCTATTCGCGCCGTTCAGCTACACCGAAGGCAAAGTCGATATCATTCCGGTAAACGGAAGCGCGCGACAAAGTTTCTTAGTGGCGCCATGGATGGAGATCTCGAGCCTGGCATGGGCGGCCGATGGCAAGAGCCTGTTCTTCACCAGCTTTTCGTCGCGCGGAACTACGATCTTGCACAGCGACCTGGCGGGACACACGAAGACCCTGTTGAAGCCGAGCTGGGACATCTTTGCACTGGCGCCTTCCCCGGATGGCAAGTACCTGGCGTTTGGCCCGGTGATCAGCGACGCGAATGCCTGGACGACGGCTACTTTTCCCAGCAAATAAAGGTTGGGTGGGAGGCGGATGGTATTCTCTTACGGAACCGGTAAGAGAGCCGTTCGCGTCCAATTGCAGGGAAACGCTTGAGTCCAACCGCCCATCCACCGAAACGCGTTGACGATCAGCCCACCATCTCGCGCGAGATGATGCGGGAGGCGGAAGACGTCTTCCACAAACACCTGCGCAAAGTTGGCCTGAAACATACTGGTCAGCGCGATACCATCCTGCGCACGTTCGTGGAGACGCGGGACCATCTCTCCACCGATGAACTTTTCCGGTTGGTGAAGAAAAAAGATTCGCGGATCGGGTTCACGACCGTCTATCGCACCCTGAAGTTGCTGACCGAATGTGGACTGGCTAGCGAGGTCGCTTTTCACGATGGCGTAGCCCGCTACGAACACCAGTTCTATCGCCGTAACCATCACCACATGGTATGCACACAGTGCGGCAGTTCCGTGGAGTTCTTCTCTCCCGAAATTGAAAAAGTAGAAAAAGACATCGGCAAGAAGCATCACTACCAAACGACACGCCACTCCTTCCAGATCTTCGGGGTGTGTGAGTCCTGTGCTAAGAGTCACGATAACGGCCGATAGATTCGTCTCCCTCGATTCCCGATTCCGTCCTTCCCGATATGTGTAACACTTAGGTAACTTATCGTGATCCACGTCACTGCGCAGCGGGCGTCGATCTTCGACAATCGTCATTAGTAGTAAGGTTGCAAAGGTGATTGTTATGACAGTGGCAGAGTGGGTGGGCGAGAACCTGGAGTACGGGCGCAGGTTGGTAAACACGGGCTTGGAAGGCGCGCAGGCGGGTGGCGAAGCAGCGTTGGGCGAAGAAACGATCCCAAGAGTGCTGGTGGATTCGGCCCCAAGCGCGGTGGGGTTGGCGGCACTGGGAGCCGGGGCTGGAGTTCTGTGCAGCTACCTGGGTAATAAGCGAAAGCTCTCCAAAGAAGGCTTGGTATTCGGCGTTCTCGGTGGAGTTGCCGGCCTGTTGATCGGCCTGGGATGGTCCACTCGGCACCTCACGAAAGGGATTCGCGTAGGCGCGATGAAGAATATCAAAAGCGTGCGCGACGA
>PLWX01000268.1 GCA_003151155.1 Acidobacteriaceae bacterium | reverse complement strand
TATGAGTGGATCAAAAACGGGGGGCACATCACTGAGCCATTGCCATTGGATAACCTCGCTTCGCGGTGATTAAATGAAAATCCGGATTCTACCGGGAGCATTGATATCTCTCCATGATCTCCGTTACAGTGGTATGTGATCGACTCAGGCCCGGACTCGCACTCGATCTCATTATTCTGTATCACACTCACAGCAAGCTTCCCCTGCAAGCCTCCACAGTCCGCTGAAGAGAGAAACTTTATATGTGGCCCCGAGAATTTGCACAGGCACATCCGAGTAGATTGGGTACAGCTTCGGCGATTTGAAATTGTGAGTTTGAAACCCGTGATTTCTTGCGGCCTCTTGAATCCTTTTCACGAAAGCATCGGGCGTATTCGTTGCGCTGGCGCGATGGACGTATGAAGCAAACACCAGCCCGTATGTGTCTCCGATTCCGGCCCTCAGTCGTACGGGATAGCCAGCAAAGTTCGATACGTTCAGACGCTTTAACTGAGTGTGGAGGCTGCGGAATGTGGGTTCAAGCTCATCCTGGGCATTAGCCTCCCCAATCCTGTGTTTGTTTCGCAAGTACTTCAGTTCGACAAATGCCCATATTCGGAGCGCATTTTTGTTTACTCGCTCAGATATGTCCCCGCTTATCAAAGCGACATCAATCCTGCGCTTGTCACCGCTCATGCCGACATTTAAAAGAGGCAAGGTCTTCCACTTCGAGTTCACGAGAATCGAACTGGCGAATTCCTTTGTAAGAAGATCTTCGATTCTGCCCAAGAGTTGAAGAGGAGCAATATGCGCCTTATCGCGCAGGAGTTTCCTTCGGAATGCTTTGTAATGTGGAACAACACCTGGCATCGGTGTACCCCATTTGTCTTTACTTTAGAACTCGCAGTTGCCCTTCGCCGCAAAGCATTGTAAAACATATCTTTCTAACAGTCTTAAATCGCAAATTCAGGCTCTCCTGAGCTGTTGCATCGAGGCCCATGCTTACTGGCGAAATTCGCAATCAAATTGATCGCATCTGGGATCAGTTCTGGTCGGGGGGCATTTCCAATCCCCTGGAGGTAATTGAACAGATCACGTATCTGCTTTTCATGCGCCGTCTGGATGAGACTCAGACGCTTGAAGAACTCAAGGCGACGCGCACGGGCAAGCCCATTGAACGTGTCATCTTCCCTAAAGGCAAAGATCCGAAGGGCACTCCTTACGCGCATCTGCGCTGGTCGAAACTCAAGAACTTCGAAGCGCGTGAGATGTATGAAGTCGTCGGCGAACACGTCTTCCCTTTCCTGCGAATGCTCGGAGGCGACGAGTCTACCTACGCGCACCACATGAAGGACGCGAGGTTCACGATCCCGACGCCCACGCTTCTCGAACGGGTTGTGGATTTGATCGACGCGCTCCCAATGGAAGACCGCGATACGAAGGGTGATCTCTACGAATACATGCTCGGCAAGATCGCTTCTGCGGGTCAAAACGGGCAGTTTCGCACACCACGCCACATCATTCGACTTATGGTGGAGATGACCGCGCCCAAGCCCACCGATGTGGTTTGCGATCCGGCTGCGGGTACGTGTGGATTCTTGGTCGCTGTGGGTGAGTATCTGCGATTGCGGCACAAGGAGCTTTTTGCCGACAAGAAATTAAACAAGCATTTCCATTCCTCTCTGTTCCACGGCTTCGACTTCGACAGCACAATGCTCCGTATCGGCAGCATGAACATGTTGTTGCATGGCGTGGACAATCCAGAGATCGTTTATCGCGATTCACTCGCACAAGATCACGCGGGTGAGGAGGAGAAGTACACCCTGGTATTGGCGAATCCACCTTTTGCCGGATCACTCGACTACGAGAGCGTCGCCAAAGACTTGCAACAGGTGGTCAAGACCAAAAAGACGGAACTGCTATTCGTCGCGCTTTTCATGCGACTCCTCAAACCTGGGGGCCGCGCTGCAGTGATCGTGCCTGATGGTGTGCTTTTCGGCTCCAGCAATGCCCACAAGCAATTGCGTGAGATGTTGGTAGAGAAGCAGAAGCTGGATGCGGTGATCTCGCTTCCAAGCGGCGTGTTTAAGCCTTATGCGGGCGTCTCAACGGCGATTCTCCTCTTCACTAAGACGAACTCCGGTGGTACTGAGGATGTGTGGTTCTATGACGTTCAAGCGGATGGCTGGTCACTCGATGATAAGCGGCAACCGTTACTCGCTGAAGAAAAGTTGGGCTGCGCACCCAGTCAGAAGCTCAGTCAGGACGAACACCTTAAGAATAATCTTCCGGATGTGTTGGGCCGCTGGGAGCAACGAGAGAAGGCAGAAAGAAAGCGTCCGCGCACAGCGCCGAGCTTCTGTGTGCCGAAGTCAGAGATAGCGGCAAACAACTATGACCTAAGCCTAAATCGCTACCACGAAGTGGTTCACGCTCAAGTTGAGCACGTTCCCCCGAAGAAACTGATTGCCGAACTGTTGAAATTGGAGCATGAGATCGAGCAAGGCTTAAATGAGCTGGACGGGATGCTTAAGTGAACGGCTACCCTCAATGCCTGTTAGGCGAAATCGCTACATTGCAAGCAGGTTTCGGATTTCCCGTCCGAATGCAAGGTAAGTCGCGCGGACAGTATCCATTCTTGAAGGTCGGGGACATCTCGCGCTCCGTCCGTTCAGGGAATCTAGAGATTGACTCCGCCGACAATTATGTGGATCCCATCGATTTGAAAGAACTGAGGGCAAAACCGCTTCCGGCAGGAACAATCATCTTCGCGAAGATTGGAGAGGGAATAAGCCAAAACTTCCGAGCAATTACTCTCCGTGAATCTCTCATAGATAACAACGTTATGGGGGCGATACATGACCCTAATAAAGTTGATTTGAAGTTTCTTTTCAGCTTCCTTCGAACGGTGGACTTCTACGGATTGGCGGACAAAACATCTGTCCCATCGATTCGGAAGTCTACCCTGGAACGAGTGCCTGTTCCTCTTCCCTCCATGGCTGAGCAGCGGCGGATCGCAGCGATTTTGGATAAGGCTGAGGACTTGCGAGCCAAGAGGCGGGCAGCCGTTTTTCAACTGAACAAAATTGAGTCATCTCTGTTCCACGAATGTTTTGGCGATCCAGTTACAAACGAGAAGGGTTGGCCACGTCAAACGCTCGCCAACCTGTTGCAGAACATTGATAGCGGTTGGAGTCCCACCTGCCTCGACCGACCCGCTGTGGGTGACGAGTGGGGAGTGCTTAAGCTCGGCGCAGTGACTCGCAACGAGTATGACGATTTACAGCAGAAGGCACTCCCGAGTGGATTTCAGCCACGACCAGAGTTAGAAGTGCAACCAGGAGACCTACTGTTTACTAGGAAAAACACCTATGACCTGGTTGCGGCGTGTGCTCTGGTTCGACAAACGCGCCCTCGGTTGATGTTGTCCGACTTAATCTTTCGTCTGAGGATTAAGGCAGACGCTCGGATAGACCCCGTCTTTCTTCATCGGTTACTGGTCACTCCCTCGAAGCGACGGGAAATTCAAAGCCTCGCTGGAGGCTCTGCAGGATCTATGCCGAATATCTCCAAGACTAAATTGTCTGGGGTTCTGATAGAACTGCCGTCCCTCGAAACTCAACTCGCGTTTAGAGAACGAGTCTTGATGCTGAATTTGATACGCAGCAAGCAGCACGACGCGCTAACTCAGATCGACGCTTTCTATTCCTCTCTCCAGTATCGTGCTTTCCGAGGAGAGCTATGACCGCCGATTTGCATTCCTTGAGCTTTCCCGGTGCGTTGCTGGCTCGCGGATTTTGGCTCTACGTGTGGGAGATCGTCACATCGGACGGGACACACTTATTCTACGTCGGTAGAACCGGAGATGAGGCGTCAGCCCACGCGCAATCACCATTCTCCCGCGTTAGTCAGCACCTCGGCAGCAATAAGAACGCAAATGCCCTTCGTCGTATCCTGCTCCGAAGAGAGATAAGCATAAGCGACTGCTCTTTCGAAATGGTCGCGTTCGGCCCGATCTTTCCAGAAGCTGGAACGTGGGAAAAGCACAAACCACACCGTGACCAACTTGCCGGACTCGAGAAGGCATTGCGGGATGCCCTCGCAGACGCTGGCTACGACGTACTGAACGAAATTCGCTGTAAGAGAGAGTTGAATGTCGAACTGTGGGGGGAGATTCGAGCTGTGTTCTCTGCGCGTTTTCCTAAACTCAATGGCAAGGCACTCGCTGCTACAACCGAGAATATCTCGCGATGAGCAACTTCGGCCTCCTTCAAACCGAATGGCCGCAGCTATTCGAGTCCGCGTGTAAGGCCGAAATATCCGTTTATCCCGACGCTCGCACAGCCTGTTTCTACGCTCGTCGGACTCTGGAACTGGCCGTTGCGTGGCTTTACAAGTATGACAAGGCACTGAAGCTTCCCTACCAGAATCACCTCGACGCACTGCTGCATGAGCCATCGTTCAAAAACACAGTAGGCACGGCGATTTTCACCAAGGCGCTCGCCGTCAAGAAGCTCGGCAACATCGCCGTCCACAGCCACAAGCCGGTCATGCAGATGGACGCCCTGGTGGCCGTGCGAGAACTCTTCCATGTTTGCTATTGGCTTGCGCACACCTACGCCAAGGAAGCTAAGCCGTCACCGGGAGTTTGCTTCGACGCGAACTTACTACCTAAGACGTCCCCAATCCCTCCGCAGACCCTCGCGCAGTTACAGCATCTAGCGGCCACTGTCGCCGAAAAGGACGCCAAGCTCACTGAACTCCTAACAGGCAAAGCAGAACTCGATGCCGAATTGCAAGAGCTTCGGGCTGAGATCGCTGCCGTTAAGCAGAAGAACGAGGCGACACCAGACGCCCACGATTACTCCGAGGCCGAGACTCGTGACTACTTCATCGATTTACTGCTGAAGGAGGCTGGGTGGACGCTCTCGCATTCCGGGCATGACACCGAGTTTCCCGTCACGGGGATGCCGAACAGAACCGGCGAGGGGTTAGTGGATTATGTTCTCTGGGGCGATGATGGTAAGCCGTTGGGGCTGGTTGAAGCAAAACGCACTAAACGGAATCCCAAAGAAGGCCAACGCCAAGCCGAGCTATATGCGAACTGTCTGGAGACGAAATTCGGGCAGAGGCCGGTGATCTTTTACAGCAATGGCTATGAGCACTGGATGTGGGATGACCTGCGTTATCCCCCTCGCGAGGTGCAGGGCTTCTATACCAAGGATGAATTGCAACTGCTGGTGCAGCGGCGGAAAACCCGAAAGCCACTCGCATCCGAGGCAATCAACGGGAAGATCGTAGAACGCTATTACCAAGAGAGGGCAATTAAGCGGATCTGCGAAGATTTCGAGAATAAGAGGCTGCGCAAAGCTCTGCTCGTAATGGCAACAGGAGCCGGGAAGACGCGTACGGTGATCGCTCTCTGCGATTTGCTCATGCGGTGCAATTGGGCCAAACGAGTGCTGTTTCTTGCTGATCGCGTGGCGTTAGTGAAGCAAGCGGTTAATGCCTTCAAGACCCATCTGCCGAGTTCATCTCCAGTAAATCTGTGTTCAGAGAAAGAAACAGAAGGAAGGGTTTACGTCGCCACCTATCCAACGATGATGAATCTCATCGAAGAAACCGAAGATGGAGCGCGGCGGTTTGGAGCGGGACATTTTGATCTGATTGTGATCGACGAAGCGCATCGCTCCGTTTACCAGAAGTACCGCGCAATCTTCGAATATTTCGATTCCCTTCTGGTTGGGCTGACGGCGACCCCGAAAAACGAAATCGACCACAACACCTACAGCCTTTTCGAGATGGAAACAGGTGTGCCGACGGATGTGTACGACCTGGAAACGGCGGTTAAAGACGGATTCCTAGTGCCGCCCAAGTCGATCTCGGTGCCGCTTAAATTCCAACGCGAAGGGATCAGGTACGACCAGCTTTCCGAGGAAGAGAAAGAGCAATGGGACGAACTGGAATGGGATGACGACGGCAACATTCCGACCACAGTGGAAGCTGAGGCGGTCAATCGCTGGCTCTTCAACGTGGATACCGTAGACAAAGTGCTAAAGCATCTCATGGAAAAGGGGCAGAAAGTCGCTGGCGGGGACAGGCTCGGAAAGACAATCGTTTTCGCCAAAAATCACCTTCATGCGGAGTTCATAGCCAAACAATTCAACGACAATTATCCGCACTTTATGGGTCACTTCGCGCGAGTGATCGACTTCCAAGTGGAATACGCGCAATCCCTCATTGACGACTTTTCGATACCAGAAAAAAACCCGCACATCGCAATCTCTGTGGATATGCTCGACACCGGTATTGACGTACCCGATGTCGTAAATCTCGTTTTCTTCAAGCTGGTGCGTTCCAAGACAAAGTTCTGGCAGATGGTGGGGCGCGGTACGCGGTTACGACCAGATCTGCGCGGCCCCGGGAAACACAAGCAGTTCTTCACGATCTTCGATTATTGCCAGAATCTCGAATTTTTCAGTCAAAACCCGGACGCCACGGATGGCTCATCTGGCGAGTCACTGGGAAAGAAGCTGTTCGTCACGCGAGTAGAACTCATCGCCACGCTCGATAAGCTTTCGACAACCGGCAGCATCGAAGGCGCAGAGGAGCTAAGAAAAGACACCGCAGCACTGCTCCGAGACACCGTAGCGGCGATGAATGTGAACAACTTCGTCGTGCGTCCGCAGCGAAGGCTCGTTGAGCAATATGCAGACACTAAACTTTGGGAGAAGTTGACGCTGGAACAGCAAGCCGAGTTGGGACACATCGCGGGATTGCCCTCGGAACTGGTGGACGAAGACCAGGATGCCAAGCAATTCGACCTGCTAATGCTTCGTCTGCAACTCTCACTTCTCAATCCCGACAAAAGCTTTCAGCGCATGAGTCAGCAAGTACGCGATACTGCAAGCCAATTGTCAGAGATGGCGAGCATCCCGATGGTTGCGGCACAGATGGCTTTGATTTTGGAAATCCAAACGGACGAGTTTTGGCAGGACGTCACAACACCGCTATTGGAGAACGTGCGCAAAAAGCTGCGGGCGCTGATGAAGCTGATCGAGAAACGAAAGCGCAATCAGGTTTATACCGATTTCGAAGACGAGCTTGGCGCGGAGACGGAGATCGAGTTTAAAGGAATCAGCACCACCGCAAATTACGAGCGGTTCAAGGCGAAAGCCCTTCAATTCCTCAAGGCCCACGAGAACGATGCCGTTATTCGAAAACTTCGCTGGAATGAACCCCTGACGCCCAGTGACCTTGCGGAACTGGAAGCAATGTTGGTAGAAGCGGGAACCGGATCTGCAGAGGACGTGGAACGTGCCAAACAGGAGAGCACTGGCTTAGGTCTTTTCGTGCGTTCGCTGGTCGGCCTAGATCGCGAGGCAGCGAAACACGCATTCGGCAGCTTCTTGCATGAGAACGCGCTGGGCGCCAATCAGATCGAGTTCGTTAATCTCATTATCGATCACTTGACGCAATGCGGCTGGATGCCACCCAGCGCGTTATATGAGTCGCCCTTCATCGATGAGGATGTCCCGCGCGTAGTTGAA
>PLWX01000228.1 GCA_003151155.1 Acidobacteriaceae bacterium | reverse complement strand
CTGGCACCGTCTTCAGCATGATCTTCCCTGCGACAGCCGCCGTGAAACCTCCCGTGCAGTAGCCGTGGTTCTTGGGGTAGAATGGCCCGCCCGGGGTGGAAGATGGCAGCCGACACGCGGTTTAACAGTTACGACGAGTTCTTCGTTTTCTATCTTCAGCAGCACCGCAACTCCGCCAACCGTGCATTGCACGCCATCGGCACCACGCTAGGATTACTGACGCTCATCGCCGCATTCGCGCTCGGACATCCGTGGTGGGCTTTCCTCTGGCTTCCCATCGCCTACGGCTTCGCCTGGACGGGTCATTTCGCGCTGGAGAAAAATAGGCCCGCTACGTTCGGCTATCCCTTCTGGTCGTTCATCAGCGACTTTCGCATGCTCTGGCTTATGGCCACCGGGCAACTCAGCAAGTGGATGGCGAAGGGCGTGGCGACGGCTTCGTAAAGCAAAACCGTTGATGTTTCTCGGCTTCGCGAGTCAAACTGTCGTAACGCGAGGCATCTTTTGTACAGCCCCTACGATTATTTTCCCGTGCTGCTCGGGCTCGCGCTCGGCATCGTCTTCGCCGTGTTTTTCTACCGCGTCGGCGAAATCGAGTATGAGAAGGGAAGCCTCTTCTGTCTCGCCAGCCTCGCGATCACGTTGATCGTAAGCTTCTGGTTTCACCGCAGCGCAGTCGGCGTTGTCGCCGCACAGCTTCTGCTTTTCGCCGGGATGTGGGTCTTCAACATCCGAAGAAGCAAGCTCAAATAAAAACCGTCCTCCCGCGTGAGAGGACGGTCGCTTGTATCAACTCTAATTCGCAGCTTTTAAATATTTATCGAACCAATTCACGGTACGTTGCAGCGAATCGATGCGGTTTTCGCGCTTCCGGAAGCCGTGTCCCTCTTGCGCATAGTACGTCGCATCCACCGTTCGTCCTTCTTTTTTCAAGATGTCGACGACTTGTTCCGCTTCTTCTTTCGGAACCCGAATATCGTTTTCTCCCTGCAGCACCAACAGCGGAGCCTTGGCGTAGCGAAGGAACTTGATCGGCGAAGCAGCCTCGTACACAGTTTTGTCTTTCACCGGATCGCCCATCAGCGTCTTCTCGTACTCCTGCAGGAACGGATCCTCGTGCTGCAGCATGGTGTACCAGTCGATGATGCCGTACTCTTCCACCGCCGCAGTCCACAGGTCCGGTGTTTTGCCAATCGCCATCAGGGTCATATATCCGCCATACGATCCACCCGTGATGCCGACTTTCTTCGCGTCCACGTATCCGCTGTCGATCAGGAACTGGCGCGCCGCCACCTCGTCTTTCAAATCGCCGCCGCCCAAGTCCTGGTAGTTGGCCTTCTGAAACTCGATGCCGTAGCCCGTCGATCCGCGCACGTTCGGCGCAATGCACACGTAGCCGCGTGCGGCAAGCGCCGCCGCCGTAGTGTTGAACGTATCGACGGTCTGTCCCGTCGGCCCGCCGTGCGGAAGAACCACGCCGGCGTTGCTGCCATCGCGTTTCAAATTTGAGGGCACCCAGAGCAGGGCGCTGATCGTCTTTCCGTCGAAACTCTTGTAGTGCACGATCTGCGATTGCGGCAGGGAATTTGGATCGAGCGACGCCAGCGCAGAGTAAGTGAGTTGTGTTCCCTTGTTGGCCCGCACGTCATAGATCCACAAATCGGACGGCCGGCGTGAGCTCTGGTGCGCCAGCAGAAGGCGCGTTCCGTCAGGCGACCACGGACTCGGACTGGCTTCCTGTCCCGTTAGTCCTTCAGGCATGTTCAGACGATTACATTTCAACGAAGCACGCTCGCACAGATACACGTCATTGCGACCATCGTTGTTGAGTTCATACGTGAAATGCTTGCCGTCGGGAGAGAAGAAAGGCGAAGTCGCTTCCCATCCCGTATCCGTCACCCAGGTCAACTTCCTGGTCGCGATGTCCAGCAACGCGATATTGAACGATCCGTGTTTTTGGTTGGACTGTACCAGCGCAGTTCGTCCATCTGGGGAAAGCGAGGTGGCGACAATTTGCGCTTCCTTATCGTGCGGCGTCAATTCGTCGGTTTTGCCGGTCGCGAGGTCGAGGCGAAAGACACTGGCATCGGTAAAGCTCGGACTGGCGCGATACGCAAGGATGCTCTTGCCGTCCGGAAACCACGCAGCGATGTTCCACAAATATCCAGGAGACTTTTCGTTGGTCAGGTTGCGGATCGCGTGGGTGTTCCGGTCGAGCAACGCGAGATCGTGCGTCGAACCTGTCTTCGCCTTGTACATCACGACCAGAGACTTCCCGTCGGGTGAGTACTGGAAATCTTCGGCCGAAGCATCGGGTTGTTGCAGCCAATTCTCCGCCGATCCACCCTGCACCGGTATCGCCATCAATTGCCACTGTTCGTTGCCGCCTGCGTCCTGCCGATAGTTGATCCACGTTCCATCCCGTGTAGTGCGCGGCGAATTCTGCGAATCTTTCGAATACGACATCTGCAGCGGGAAACTTCCGCTTGCCGAAATCTTCCAGACGTTCTGATTTCCCGTCATATCAGTGGTGAAAAGAATTTCTTTTCCGTCCGCTGACCATGTGCCATTCGTAGCACGCCGGCTGTAAAACAGGTCTTCGATCGGAACCGGCCGGGCCGTGGGACTCGAAGCTGAGGTGATCGAATGCGGATCGGTGGGTTGGCGGTCGTCAGGACCATCAGCGACGGCGAACTGCGCGAATGCGAAGCCGGCGAGGAGTAGAAGGTATCGCGGATGCATGAGGTCTCCTGGCAAAAAAGAAGGAACACAAAACGCATCGAGGATCATCGATGCTTTTAGGGTCGGTGGTCAAGCGGCGATAAAGGCGGACAAAAGAAGAAGCCAGCCCACTCGCTGCGGGCTGGCTGCACTGCAATTCGATCAGCAGGATTGGAGAACGATAGGAGTCGACTTGATGTAGGCGCCTTTGCTATCGACCTCGATGATCGTGACCTTGTCGAAGTCCGGCAGGAAACTAAAGTTGGTGTTGATGTGGTTGCCGGGAAAGTTCGCCAGCTTCGTTCCGTTCACCCACAATTCCATACGGCTCACCGTCCCGCTGGCTCCCGTACCCGCCGCGACGAACGTGCTGTAGCCAGCGGTGTGGCAGCTATTCGGCAGGGGAATGCAAACGTTCACACCCGCGCTGCTCGGCGCAGGACACGCTTCGTTGGCTGTGCTGTTCTCCACGACCAACGATTGCGTGGTGGATTTCTTAAAAGCTCCTGTCGTATCCAATTCCACCACTGTCAAAGTATGCGAACCAGTTGCAATCGTGATCGGTGCATCGAAAAGATTTCCGGAGGCTTGCGCTACTTTCTTGCCATCCACAAACACTTCCATCAGCTTCACCGGACCGCCGCCACCTGTGCCAGCAGCAATCACTTGCATAGGCGATCCAGCAAAGGACCCCGGCGAGCCCGCCGGATAACAGAGGTGTACGCCTGCCTGCGCCGGTGCCGAACATCCCCCGTAAGCCGCATTCGGAGTGGCGCCGGTCGAATCGGTGGTAGCATTCTGCGCAAACAGCGACAACGTAGCCAGTGAGCAAACCCCAGTGATCATCAGTGTGGCGCGGATAATTTTCGACTTACAGGGAAACTGCATACATCCTCCAAAGCCCCGATCGTTGACGGAAGGCCAATTGCAAAGATGGATGCTGAGCCGCTGAGCCGAGTTCCCCGAGTGGGGGAGCAAAGTCCGAAGCTGTCTAGGCTTTGCAGGCCGTTGTGAGAATCGTGGGACCGTCCCCGGTCACCTTACGCCGGGGATAGTCCACCACTTTTGGCCTAACGGGAGGTCACGCTTTCTACCCACTGTTTTGCATCCGCAGATTTTATCCACTCACCGGCAACCTGCCGGGTGGCGACATTAATGCGGTTGAAAACGTTAATGACCGCAATCGCGAGTACAAGCGCCGCGAGTTCGCGTTCGTTGTAGTGCCTCGCCGCTTCGTTCCATAAGGCATCGGGCACTGGATCCTCACGGTCACTGAGGCGCGTGGTGGCCTCCGTGAGAGCGAGCGCGGCGCGTTCTGCATCGCTGAAGTAAGGGGCATCGCGCCATGCCGATACCGCGAAGAGGCGTTCTTCGGTCTCGCCTGCGTGCTTCATCAGCCTGGGGTGCATATCAACGCACACACTGCAGCCGTTGATCTGGCTCGCACGCAGATGTACGAGTCCAAGTGTTTTCAAAGGCAAACCGCTTTTTTCCGGGATTGCCGCAAGCGCCTGCACGGCTTCCAGGGCGCCAGGAAGGAGCATTGCTGGATTAGGGATTCTAGCTTTCATAATGATGGTTTCTCCTTGTCACATACAGTGGCTTTCGTTCGTCACTGCTATGACGAATCGCATCGAAGGAATGTGACAGATGGACGAACAGAAATGGCTCGCAGAACGATTTGAAGAGAACCGCAGTCACCTGCGCGCGGTAGCCTATCGCATGCTCGGCTCGCTGAGCGAAGCCGAAGACGCGGTGCAGGAAGCCTGGCTGAGGCTGAGTCGCACCGACACCAGCGACGTACAAAACCTCGGCGGATGGCTCACCACGGTAGTCGCACGAGTGTGCCTCGATGTATTGCGCTCCCGCAAGTCACGACGCGAGGAGGCACTGGATCCCCAGGTGTCCGAGCCGGTCGCGAAGCGCGAAGGCGCCCGTGATCCCGAACAAGAGGCCCTGCTTGCCGACTCGGTCGGGCTGGCCCTGCTCGTAGTCCTCGATCGTCTGAGCCCTGCCGAACGCCTGGCTTTTGTGCTGCATGATTTGTTCGCCGTCAGCTTCGATGAGATCGCTTCTATCACCGGACGTACCGCTGCCGGCGCGAGACAACTTGCGAGCCGCGCACGCCGGCGCGTCCAGGGAAAGCCCAGCGTACCCGAAGCCGATCTCGTGAATCATCGGCGAGTTGTGGACGCCTTTCTTGCTGCCTTGCGCGCTGGTGATGTTGAAGGCCTGGTCGCTGTCCTCGATCCTGAAGTCGTGATTCACGTCGATAAGCACTCGGCTGCCTCAGGCAAAGACGCGGAGGTCCGCGGAGCAAGGAACTGGGCGAAACAGGCGGTTACTTACGCTCGTGGTGCGAAGTTCGCTCAAACCGCTCTCGTGGACGGCGAAGTGGGCGTCATCCTCGCTCCGCGCGGCAAGCTCTTCCGCGCGCTCGAAGTCAAAATTGTGCACGGCAAGATCGCGCGGATCGACGTGGTCGGCGATCCCACGCGATTGCGTGAACTCGAGTTAGCGGTGTTGGAGGCGTGAGGTCAGCGGGCTACTGTTCGTGATAGTTAAACAGTAGTCCGCCATCGACTAGCAACGTCGCGCCGGTAACGTAATCGGCATCCGACGAGGCCAGGAACGCCGCGCATCCCGCCACATCCTCCGGCGAACCCATCCGCCCGAGTGGAATGTGTTCTAACAGCGGATTCAACTTCGCCGGATCGTCGAGCAAATTGGCGTTGATCGGTGTCTTGATGGCGCCCGGAGCAATGTTGTTTACGGTGATCCCGTACGGCGCTAACTCGATGGCCAGATCGCGGCACAGCATCTTAAGTCCACCCTTAGCCGCACAGTAGGAAGCAAAGTTAGGGAAGGGCAGCTCTTCGTGCACGGAACTAATGTTGATGATCTTTCCGCCGCGTTTCGACGAGACCAACTCACGCGCGAACAATTGCGAGAGGAAGAACGGTCCCTTCAAATTGACGGCGAGCACCAGGTCGTAATCTTCTGCGGTAGCCTGTAGAAATTCCGCCCGCTTTTCTACGCCCGCGTTATTGACGAGGATGTCGATCGGTCCAATCGCCGCGACTGCATCCGCAAAGAATTTCGGCAGTGCCGAGGTCACGCTGACATCACCCTGGATCGCCACAGCTTTTCGCCCGAGCGCCTGGATCTCTTTGACAGTTTCGTCGGCGTTATCCTGGTGCGATCGATAGCTGATGACGACGTCGGCGCCTTCCTCGGCAAAACGAATCGCAATTCCGCGGCCGATCCCTTGATCGCCGCCGGTGATGAGTGCACGCTTATTCTGTAATTTCATCTTCACTGTTCGGATGCGCACGTCTTGTGCAGGTTGTCCCGATCTACACCACTCGTCGTGCGACAGTGATCACGTACCCGATGACATAGCCCGCCAGTGCGAACACCACTGCCGAAACCAGCCCCAGTTTGAGGCCCGTGTCCACTGCCGGCAACGTATTCGCCAGACTCGGAGCCGCGAAGGTGCACCACGGGCAAACTGGCGCGAATCCGTTAGGAAACATCGGCGC
>PLWX01000017.1 GCA_003151155.1 Acidobacteriaceae bacterium | reverse complement strand
GAGAACTTAATCAGAGTTTCCTTAGAGCGGGAGATTGAAAGGCGGGCCCTTTCGAGTCCGCCAGTGCGCGCCAGGGCACCTCTCTGCGAGTAGGTCTAGCGCGCAACTGCCTTTTGGGCCTTCTCGTAGCTCTTCAGTTCCCAGGGCGGGAGTCCTTGATCGGCGATGTACTTGTCAATTGCGATCGCGAGTTCCGGCGACCTTACGCTCCCGGGATGTTTTGCGACAAACTCCTGCGCGGCCTCGCTGGACAGACCTTGAAGCGTAGGACATGTGCCAGTGATCGAATCGCCGCGGGCGTTTCCGTAATTGAACGGTTGACTGGGGTGCTTCGAACAGTACTTCCGGCGCCATCCTGGAAAGTGCGCCCGATAGATGGCCATGCCCATGGCACTCCCAGCAGCTTGACCGGCAGCGTACTGCTCCCTTTGCTGCTCTGCAACCACCGCCGCCTGGTTGTTCACCGTGCTCGTGCAGTACGCAGCCGAAGGATATAGGGTGCAGGTAGTGTTGATGGTTTGAGGAGAAGCCGAGGCCGAGAGCACTACTACCAGAGAGGTGAGGACTAGTATTTTCATCGAAGCTCCGTCGGCGCGAGATTATGCACGGCCAGTGGTGCAGTGACAAGCGGAAAGCTACACGATTTGTCCCGAAAACTCCCACGCACACTAAAAATGGCGGGTCGGTTTTGCACAGCTCTATAACAGATTGATTGTAGGTAGGTTCGGGGAACGTAGAAATCCGCATCGTTTTTTCAAATCCATCTTAAAATTGAGGTGGATAGTTTCCGGATTGATCGCCGGCGATGAGACGGCGGGGTGCCTTCCTGCCCCCGCCTTCCAAAATCTCATAACAGGAAGGTCACTCAGGAAGGTGACCATGCAGCCCACCCCCGTAAGCGCACCTACCAGGCTCGCTCTCGTCGAGGATCAGATCGCTACTCTTCTGTTAGTGGAGGAATCAGCCCCACCGATCAAGGCGGCGTCGCGTCGATTACGCGAAATTCTAGAATTTGACTGCCAATTTTATCGGGCGATTATCGCATTCCAAGAAGCCGAACGGAATCGGAGCGATCCGGCACATGTGTCACTCTTACGGGATTACCTCGAGAAGTGGAGAGAGTATTGCTCATCCCTCAACGCGGATCGAACAGCCTGTAAGGAGCGTTTGGTGGAATATTTGGAGACGCTCCTGCCTGAGGAAAACCCAGCTCCATCAGGCGTCGAACTTCCGGGGGGTAGGGCAGGAAACCAACGCCTGCGAATCTTTCAACCACTGGGTCCTAAGACGACCGACATTAGTGAATTCCTTGACGCTGTGAGGCTTACTGATAGGCAGAGAGAAGTCGCTGAGCTTCGTATGGAACACGGCCTCTCCAAAACCGACATCGCGGGAAGGCTCGGTATTCATCGCTCTACCGTTGACGAGCACCTGCAAGCTGTGGAGACAAAGCTCGCTCAAGGCCGCGCGAACGGTTCCCGACAAAAGCGTTCGGTGGCCCGTGGTCATTCGGGAAAATAGCGCGGCGGATGGAATCGATACATCTACTTGTGTTGCACCCCACACCCCGCGCCAGTTACCCCGCGCTAGCGTCCCTCTAACATTTATCTTCGTAATCCTGCCAATAACTTGCCGACATTCCCATCCCAATTTACCCCGCACGTGGGGACTTATTGTGAGAGCGGTAAATCCAGCAGCCGTTGTGGGGATGATCTTGGAAAAGCTTCGGATTCTTGAAGTGAAGACACTGGTCGATGGCAGAGTGGTTACGGTCTACGCGCCCGGCGCGAAGTCCAGCAAGCCCATCAATCGCGAACCTGATCGAATCTCAGTTATCTCGGAGTCAGGAAAAGCCCTCCGCAATATCACGTCCCGACAGGCGAGACAACTTATTCAGGTCGGGCTTGCATTTCCATTGTCCAACAATCTCGGCGGCGAGCTACCTGGTTGGCGGGATCGCAAAACGTATCCCCTCGTGGCGATTAAACTCTCTACGTCCCATGTGGGAGTATTTAGTCCGTGCGCGATCACAGTGGATGAAGCGAGAGCCAACGCCGGGGAGTGGGGCGAGCAGTACGCCTGGGTGAAGACGATAAAAGACAAAATTGACGCGTGGCCTAAGATTTTCGATACGAAAGCCGCGAGAGTAGGAATCAGGACCCCGCACGATGCCCGTCAGTAAGGCTCTACGCCTCACTGATCTTCAACCCTCAGCGAATCGAGGACTTTTACCATGCTAGATCCAACTTCAAACCAATACACAGAGGCCGAGTTCCTACGGAAACTGAGAAGCGCAGCACGCATCTCGCAATCTGAACTCGCAGCGTTGTCCGGCATTCGACGCGATCGCATTTGCTATGCCGAGATGGGACGGGTCGAACTCCGCCGTCAGGAAATTGAGCGAATCCGCAGGGTAGTGGCGGACGAACTCCGCAACATACAGACTGAAGTCGTCGCGGTTCTGTTGTCGAAGGATCAGACAACCGCAGCAATCGTCGCGTGAGCGCTCAATAGGAAAGACCCACAGCGCGGCGTCGGCCGCGCAATTACATTTTTGAGCAGCAAAAAGCGCCGGCTGTCACCGGCGCCGAAACCCTTTAAAGGATTTGTGGACAAATCAATGGTAACCCAGAACAAGCCCCAGCCAGATCAAAATTTACGCCTCGTCATTGAAAAGCGTATCTCCAAACGGAAGCGCATCGAGAGAATGTTCACCGACAACCTCGGTAAGCGTTTCTCAAGTGTTTACCTCCACTCCAACTTCGGCCCAGCCGTCAGAACCCGAATCAGCGATATCAACCGGGACTCGCACTCTTCGGTCCTAATTAAGAATCTGGTAGAGCACCCTGACAACAAGGGCGGTGAAGCGAGCTTCTATTGGGCGGAATTGAGAACTTCGGTGACCCCCGATGGCGGCCGCTGAGGTTCTACCGGCCGTCGCGGAAACGCAGTCCAGCCGTCGAATGAAGTCGGTCGAGGCGAGCCGGGCAGTATGGAACTCAGGGGCGAAGCTTACCCGTAGCGAATTGCTCGTGCTTCAGGCGTTGGCAAGTCATGCCAACGCAGATTTCGAATGCTACCCAAGCCTAGATCGGCTCGCGGAGATGTCGCGACTGAGCAGACGCCAAGTCATTCGAGTGATCCACCGACTGCGCGACAAGAAGCAGGTCGCGTTCGACGACAACAAAGGCGGTCAGAAGAAGTGCAACCGATACCGCCTACTGGTGGCCCTGAATGGTGACATCTCAAACAGTGACATCGAGAAGAGTGACACGAGAAACAGTGACATTTCAAACACTGAAACGGTGACATTTCGAGCCGATACGGTGACAAAACAGCACCCTAACGGTGACATAGCTATGTCACCCGAAGGGGTTGAATGGTATGAAGGGCAAGAAGAATGGGCGGAGCACTGGGATTCTGATGTCACGGTAATTCGCCACTTCGAGGATGCAGTAGAGGAACTCGATCTGGAGAACGAGACCGAAGACGGATTTCTTTCCCGAATCAGACTTGGTGAGCGATTGTGCCGCACGGAGAACTGCAGTCTGCACGGTGACTTTGTTCGGCAAGGGTTCCGGTGCGGCAAGTGGATCGCATGGGAAGGAGTTGAGTGTATCTACAGTCCGGGGTTTGGATATAACGCCGGCTGTCACGGTTGCGAAGAAAAGCCGGGGAGCGGAACAGGGGACTGCAACCCTCACCTGCCGATTCGAGGAGCAGAGCTTCGTTCTCCCGTTTTTTGTCCGACCCATGGATCATACATCCTCACCTATCGCCTGTACGAGCGCCCACAGAGCTGGGTGGACTTGGGCGAAGATCGATTCGACATTTCTGGGGACCACAACAGCGATTGTCCGGGGTGCGATTCCGACTGGATATATGAGCAGAACGTCTCGCATGGGCTTGAGCTCTCCGACAGCCAGTGGGATCGCGGCCGTGATCGGATTATTGCTGCGCTCGATTACGCAAAGGAAGTGGAATAGAGCTACTGATCAAGTTTCCGTCTGGGACTCGCCACCCGGACGGATCAGCGCGGGGTGGCCTTGACCGGCTGCCCCGTTTGCATTTAGTTCACTCGATCGATTGGAGTCAGAATGGATGTCTATTGTTCACAATGCGGGCGGTGGTCATACTGGACCAACTTCTTGATTAAGGTTGGTTCGGATACGTGCGTTTCGTGTAAGTCCCAACAGACTTCACATACGGCCAGTACTCCGTTAGCCGATACTTCGACAACACCGCGACTATTGCACCACGCCAACAGCAGTCAACCCCGGAACACTGCAACGCCCACGATTCCATCTGCTGATTCTCGGCTGGATAGGTAACGGCTTCGTCAATGCGAGTCAGTGGGATTGGTCTTCCGCAGTTTGGGCACTCGAACAAGAGTACATGGACGTTCATGCTGTCCTTTTCGCATAGGAAATCCCGCGAGGGTCGAGGTTACCAGTTAGGCCAGGGATGTCTAGTGAGACATGAGGCACTACCCAAAGATCAACAACGCGCTCCCTTTGCATTTGGAGAAACGATGGAACACGTTACCTCAGAACAAGCTGAAGCACTATGCATGGAGATCGCCAAGAGCGATCCCGTACTCGCGGAGACCTTGGGCCACGTTCTCCCATCTCTGGAAACCGAGGACGAAGCCTACATGTTTGGATACAAGAACCTTTCACTGCGCCAGAACGCCACGATCATGCAGGCATTGGCCGTTGTGGCGCCGGACTCAATGGCCGAGATCGCAAAGAACACCAAGAACACGGGAAAGACAGCATGAAGAAACAGCCGGCGAAGAAGGCAGCGAAGAAAGCCGCCAGCCCGACAAAAGCACGCGAACGTGGCGACGAGATTCCAGTCAATCTCGGTCGTCATGAGTTCCAGTGCTCGATCTGTACCC
>PLWX01000107.1 GCA_003151155.1 Acidobacteriaceae bacterium | reverse complement strand
CTAGAAAACGCTTCCGAAGTGCGCGCTGCTATAGAAAAATTGTAAGTCCCTCAGAAAGTGCTTTGCACATGCAGTTTGACGCAGGCCCGGGAACATGCGGCGGGGAACGATTAAAGGCCATACCACTTGTCGACTGCTCCGACTCCACCATTGCAGGTATTAACCCAACACTCTCTCATCGTTAATGATCGCCCGTGGATTGGTTTCGAATAGCCGTTTGGCGAACTCCTCACTGTAAGTTTTGGCCACCATTCTCCGAGCTTCGGAGAGAACTGGATTGCGACGACTGGCGCTATGGGCATCGCTCGCAATCACGTGAACAAGTTGGTTTTCGGCATACCAGTTCGCAAGTTTCTGCACGCCCTTGCCCCATTTCCCTGTAAATGCGTTCGCGGTGAGCTGAACCAGCATGCCCATATCAACCCATTCCGAGACGCGTTCCGGAGCCCGTTGCAGCAGCGGGTTTCGCTCGGGATGAGTGAGGATGGGTATCAACCTGTTGGAAGTCAGAGAAAAGAGCATATTGGAGATTTGGGGAGGAACGCTGAAGTCGCTGAGCTCGATGAGGAGGTAGCGTGTATTGCCGATAGTGTAACGGTGCGGATGTTGCAGTGCGTCTTCAAAGTTGTCGTAGGAAAAATGAAAGTCGCAACCCAGAATCAGCTGGACATCTTTTCCCACTCTGTTCTGAAGTTCCTCGAGCAGCGCGGTGTGGCTTTCGCGCTCGTAAGCATATTCGTAGTTGGCGTGGGGCGTGGCGACCATGTGAGTAACACCATCGCCTCCAGCCATGGTTACCATTGCTACAGCTACCTCCCACGACTCGGCCCCGTCGTCGACCATGGGCAGAATGTGGGAATGGATGTCGACCATCGTTGATCCATTTTACCGGAAATCATCAGGTGAGGCGTCATCGTCGATCAGGCAACCGCTTTCGTTGACCGAGCGATAGCGTGATACAACCGAATAGAAGTTTCTCGCGATCAGCCCGCCGGATTCTGACCGCCGGTGAGATCGCGAGAGCGCAGATGCCTTATCTGAACGACCGATTTCTCTAGATATTTCATCACGTTCATAAGTGGTACCCAGCACTCGACAAACTCTGCCGACGTTTCCTGGTCGCGTACTCGGCGTTGGGGTGACGCGACCCAACAAAGGCTCACGATGGCCGCTCTATGGGCTCTGAAGCGAGATCTCTCATCTGCGACGGTAGCTGAACTCCATTTCATTTAAAGTCTAGCGGTCGTACAGTTTGGCGAACTGGGCCAATCGGTCCGAATACTGGGGACGAAGCGCGTCTGCAGCCATCCGCCACTTCCAGTTGCGTCCTAAACTGCCCGGCAGGTTCATACGAGCTTCCCCGCCGGCACCAACTACATCCTGCATGGGAAACAGAACGGTGTCGGCGACGGACATCATCACCGCGCGGATGTAAATCCAGTTCACGTTGCGATCAAGTTCATCAATGGAAACGCCGAAATAAGTAGCAGCATCGTTGTGTTCGCGCTCGACCTCTTCCTGGGTGCGTGTGCTGTCGGCGACGCCAGAACGCCACCAACCGAACATGGTGTCGTTGTCATGGCCTCCGGTATAGGCGACAAGTTGCCGTTCGTAGTTATGCGGACGAAACGTAGGAGCCATGGGATCGATACTGAAAGCAAATTGCATGATAGCCATGCCCGGAAATCCAAATTGATGACGAATCGCTTCAACCGCAGGTGTGATCACGCCTAAATTCTCTGCGACGATCGGCAGCTCACCCAACGCCTTCGAAACGGCTTCGAATAACGCAGCGCCGGGTCCCTTCACCCATTTGCCACGGATCGCCGTAATCTCCCCGCCTGGAATCTCCCAATAGGCTTCGAACCCGCGGAAGTGATCGACACGTACCAGGTCGAACATCGTCAGTGCAGCGCGAAATCTTTCGATCCACCAGCGAAACTCATTCTGCTGCATCAAGTCCCATCGATAAATAGGATTGCCCCAAAGCTGTCCGGTGGCAGTGAAGTAGTCGGGCGGCACTCCCGCCACCTTCAGTGGATGACCACGATCATCCAGCCAGAAAAGATCAGGACGCGCCCAAACGTTCGCGCTGTCGTGCGCCACGTAGATGGGAATATCGCCCATAATGCGTATGCCACGCTGGTTGCAGTAGCTCTTCAGTGAGTGCCATTGCCGGAAGAATTCGAATTGCCAAAACTTGTACGCGGCTATCTCGGAAGCTAATCTTTTGCGCCATTGATTCAGCGCCTCGGGCTTCCGTGCTGCTAAGTCAGCGTCCCATTTTGTCCAGATAACTAGGTCGTGGGCGTCTTTCGCGGCCATGAAAAGAGCGTAGTCATCGAGCCATGTGGAGTTCGTATTTTCAAACTCCTGAAATTGCAGGTTCGATGAGCCAGAACTTTCATAGAAGCTGGCAGCAGCTTTTCTAAGCGCGCAAAATTTGCGTGGAATGACAGCGCCAAAATCGATGTCCCCGACCTCATTCGACGATGCACGTTGCAAATCTTCTTCGCCAAGCAATCCTTGTTTCGCGAGTTCGTCGAGACTGAGAAGCAGCGGGTTCCCGGCAAACGCCGAGAACGATTGATACGGCGAGTCCCCGTAGCCGGTGGGATTAAGTGGGAGAACCTGCCAGATTTTCATCCCGGCGGCTTGCAGAAAATCGGCAAACCGATACGCTTCCCCACCCAGGTCACCGATGCCGTAGGGACCCGGGAGCGAGGTCGGATGTAAAAGAATGCCGCTCGATCGCGGAAATTTCATCGCAGCTGTTCCAATATCCCGTGCACCGGAATTCGTACCCAGTCTGGCCGGTGGGTAAGTTCAAACTCAATCTCAATCAAAGCTTTCTCGAAGGTGTAGGCCTCGAGCAGTACGGCTCGTTCTTCCTGCGAACGCGGCAGGAAGTCAGCAGAACCAGCGCGCTTGAGATAGCCGTTGAGAAAAATCGCGCTCACCCACATGTACCAGGAGTGGGCCCAGCGTTCCAGCTGCGGATAAGCATCCCGGCTTAAGACGATGCCGGGCACTTGGTCAAATAGTACAGCATGCGAAACGTAGTGGAATGAACGGATCATGCTGGCCACATCGCGTAATGGCGATCGCTTGATGCGGCGTTCACCGATCGGACGTTCAGGATTTCCCTCAAAATTGGAAATCAGGAAGTCGCTACCGGTGTAGAGCAGGTTCGACAGGTGATAGTCGGCATGGTGGCGGATGCGCGTGCCGGAAATGCGTGTGTCGCGTAACCGTTGCAGGCGAGCTCGCAATTCTGGTTCGCGTCCGAGCAGTGCCTCGGCGTCCTCGTGCACTGCTGCAGGCAGCGACTTGAGTGATGCGCGCAGGGCATCCATCGACCGGCTCGATTGACCCAGCATCCCGTGGTAGAGGCTGTGGCGGTAGAACTCGGTGAACGGTTCCGGCGCGAATGTGGGTATATCTGGACGACTCGCAAGTGCGAGATGAAGGTCTGCACTGCGCTCGCCGAGTTGGCGCATGCTATCGGCAAAGCTGCCGAGCAATTCGGCCATCACCGTCGGCAGCGGTTGATTTGCAATTGAGAGCACCGGCCCAGGTGTCAGTTCCTTCAGTCGCGGATCGTTGAGGGCAACCGCAAGCGCTCGCTCGAAGAATATGCCCAGGTGATCTAACGCATAAGTCCAGGCATTCGTAGCGTTGCGGGCGTGACCGATGAGAAGCCCCAGGGTGGTCTGTTCCAGGTTTTCTTCTTCGCCGCGACGATACTCCAACCAGCCCAACGCACGCGGCACTTGAGTAAAGTCGGTTTCCTCCGTGAGAAATTCCTCCATCTCACGGTCTGGGTTAGGCCCAGCTTCGATTTTGCGGTAAAGCTTGAGATTGAAGTTCTCACCGTACGTGATTACGGAGACATTCCGTTCACCGGTAGGAGTGGCTGGTTCGAGACCGGCCCTCTGGATCTCCCAAGCCTTGCGGAAGGCGTGGGTATGGCCGGCTACAACTTCGCCGGCGAAGCCCTTGAAACGTCTGCGTTTCACGATCGCTTTCAATACAGCATCGGCGAAATCGTGATCGTACACGGCAGCATATAAAAGAGCCTGGTTTTGGCCGTCATCCAATTTGGCGAGCACGGAGTCGGGACGATCTTTGAGAACACCTTCCGCCTTTTCGCCGGTTGCGACAGAGAGCGGCGTGAGATAGGTGTCGGGTTCGCCATCGGCATACTCCACTAACAGCAGCACGATGTAAGCGCCGGTCTGCGGCAGGGGAACGGCGTCTCCGAGCGCTATATTTCGGATCGTTCGGTCCTTGCCTTGGAACCAGGGGCGTTTGACAAGCATCTTGGGCAACAATCGGAAGACTGCGTTGCGTGTAGATGGCACGAACACATCTGAAATCGACTCGACCCGCACAACTGGAACGCTTGGCGCCTCCGTATTGACGGTCATCGACTCCTGGTTCGCTTCCCGTGGCTGCAAGTGGAACCAATAGTAACCGTGAGGTCCCAGAGAAAAAAAGTACGGCTGTTCGCCGATGTTCGGAAAGCGCGTGCGCCCGAAGATTTCGACAGGCACGCTGCCGTTAAAGCGACTCAAATCCAGCTCGGCGCATTGCGTAAAGCGGGAGAGGTTGGCGAGGACCAGGATATTTTCATCCTCGAACTGGCGAATGTATGCGAGCACCTTGCGATTGCCGGGATACAGAAATTCCAGGGTGCCGCGACCAAAAGCACGAAACTGCTTACGCTGAGCGATCACGCGCTTCATCCACCAAAGCAAGGAATGTGGATTGTTCTGTTGCGTCTCCACGTTGACCGCTTCGTAGTGGTACTCCGGATCAATGTTCACCGGCAAGAAGAGTTTCTGCGGATTGGCTTTTGAGAAACCGGCGTTGCGGTCGGCACTCCACTGCATTGGCGTGCGGACGCCGTTGCGATCGCCAAGATAAATATTGTCTCCCATGCCGATCTCATCGCCGTAATACACCACCGGTGTTCCGGGAAGCGAGAATAGCAATGCGTTCATCAATTCAATCTTGCTTCGATCGTTTTCGAGCAGCGGTGCAAGCCGGCGACGAATGCCGAGATTGATCCGCATGGTGCGATCATGCGCGTAGGTGCGGTACATATAATCGCGCTCTTCGTCCGTCACCATCTCCAATGTAAGTTCGTCATGGTTGCGCAGGAAGAGCGCCCACTGGGTGTTCTCCGGGATTGCAGGAGTGAGGCGAAGGATATCCGTGACCGGATACCGATCTTCCATGCGCAGCGACATGAACAAGCGCGGCATCAGCGGAAAATGGAAGGCCATGTGACACTCATTGCCGTTCCCGAAGTAAGCCACGGCGTCCTCGGGCCACTGGTTAGCCTCCGCAAGGAGCATCTTGTCCTTAAATTTTTCGTCCACGTGCTTGCGCAGATCACGGAGAGCGACGTGTGTCTCGATCAGATTCTCGCAGTTCGTGCCTTCACGCTCGAAAAGATAAGGTACGGCGTCCAGTCGCAGGCCATCGACGCCCATGTCGAACCAGAAATCCATGGCATTGAACATCGCGTCACGAACTTCCGGGTTGTCCCAGTTCAGATCCGGTTGATGCGAGTAGAACCGATGCCAGTAATACGCCTTGGCCAATGGGTCCCACGTCCAGTTCGAGGTTTCGAAATCCTTAAAGATGATGCGCGCATCCTGGTACCGATCCGGTGTATCGCTCCAGACATAAAAGTTGCGCCAACGACTTCCGGGCTCGGCTCGCCGCGAGCGTTGAAACCAGATGTGCTGATCGGAGGTGTGGTTGAGCACCAACTCCGTAATGACACGGATATTGCGGCGGTGCGCTTCCCGCAGGAAACGCTGAAATTCCCGCAGCGTGCCGTACGAGGGGTGGACGTTGGTATAGTCCGCGATGTCGTAACCGTCGTCCTTGAGCGGCGATGGATAGAAAGGTAGGAGCCAGATGGCGGTAACGCCAAGGTCCTCGAGGTAATCCAATTTCTGGGTGATACCGCCGAAATCGCCGATGCCGTCGGTCACGCTGTCATAGAACGCGCGAACGTGCACCTCATAAATGATTGCGTCTTTGTACCAGGTTTGCGTCGAGATAGGATCCATTCAATTGTCTGACGGGCTGCGTCCGGTTAAGGCGTTAAGTTTGCCTGGGGCACGGGAAAACCACTATGACGGGTGAAGATAACTTTGCTTCTATGATAGTTCAGTTCTCTTGAGATGCCGGAACCCGAATAGAAGATATTGAACACCGTGAATGTCCACTCACCCACTCTTGGAGTAATCCAGAGATATTCACACCCTAAGGTTAAATTATTTCTGTCGTCCACAGAAAGTTGTGTCAGAATCCCGAGTAGCTGAATTCCAGGTACTTAAGTGTTATCCCAGGCCCGAAAGCGCACGATCGCAGTGGGGACGCGTTCGAACGTTGAGGCGGGTTCCCTTCTCAGAACCACGCAAAGCAAGTCGCCTGTGCCGCGAGCGTAGGCACTTGAGCAAGACAACCTGAAAGCAAAGTCGCCCCATGCAGTCTCTCTGGCCAGAGCGGGTCGAAAAGCACGTCCGAGATATCGGACCATCCTGCTTTTTCGACTCTTCGGACGCTTGCGAAAAGAGCGTAACGCGCTTTTTCAGTGACTCCGTCTGCGTGACTCCCTCACAACCTAATTTGTGCACGCTGGCTTCCCCGCTTCTCCGCGGAGAGAAGAAGCCACTGCGTTTTAAAAGGCAGGTTTATCGCCCATGAAGCCACTTCGATCCTCCTTCGTCTACGTAATTTTGTTGTTGCTGCCGCCCCTCCTGATCGGGCAGGCCCAAAACCAAGACTTTTCGATCATCGTGATGCCGGATGTTCAGAATGAGAGCCAGTTTTACCCCCAAGTCCTTCTCGCACAGACTCAATGGATCGCGAACTCGCAAGATGCGCTAAACATTCAGGCTGTGCTCGGATTGGGAGACATCGTTAACAACGGCTCGGATAATTCGCAGTGGGCGAATGCCGATGCCGCTTACGAGGTTCTCGATCAAGCCGAAATCCCGTATTTCCTGCCTATCGGGAACCACGACTACGACAATCTCGCCCCCAAAGCACGTACGGCTGTGGGCTTTAATCAATGGTTCGGTCCTCAGAGGTACGCCACATATCCCTGGTACCTCGGAAATCTCAACGGGAGCAACGAGAACTTTTATGGCGTCCTGACGATCAACGGGAAGCAGTATTTGTTCTTGGTCCTTGAGTTCATCCCGCAGGACGCGACGCTGGCCTGGGCGGCCTCGGTGGTGGCGACAAATCCCGACAAAGAAGTCTTCGTCGTCACCCACAGCTTCATGTACTCAGATAACACTCGCGTCGACCAATGCGACACCCAGGACATCAATTACGACAATTATGGGGACAAACAGTGGTCCAAGTTCGTCAGCCAATATCCAAACATCGACATGGTTCTCAGCGGGCATATCACCAACGCCAATGGGTCGCGTCGGGTCGATCTTGGCGTCAGTGGAAACCTCGTGAACCAGATTTTCGCGAACTACCAGCTGCTGCCGAACGGCGGCAATGGCTACCTGCGCGTCCTCACCTTCCACCCTGCCTCAGATACGGTGGACGTAAAGACCTACTCACCTTACCTGAACCTCTATAAGACGGATTCCGGCAACCAGTTCACCGTCAATTGGCATGCGCCTGCGATTACCGCGACCACCGGTACCATCAGCGGACTGGTGCGCGACACCGTCTCATGCAAACCAATCGCGGGAGCCCAGATCACCAGCGGCACTGCGTCTGCCACGACAGACTCCAAGGGGCATTACAGCCTGACGCTCCCCGGCGGGAACTACACTGTCGGCGCCGCCTCCAATCTTTATGTTCCGATGTCGCAAAGCGCGCAAGCTAACAACGGCTATAGCGCAGATACCAATTTCTTCATGGTCGCTGCCCCACCGCCGCCCTGTACCTTAAGCACAACCTCACCGTCAGTCACGATATGCACGCCGACGAGCAATTCAACCGTCCCCTCGCCGCTGACCGTCGCCGCCGGTGCTACGGATTCCCTACTGGTCTCAACCATCCAACTTTTTGTCGATGGCATCGCGAACACAAAGCAGAGCGGCGCGGTACTGAACACGAGCACGCCCTTAACCCCCGGTTCCCATCGGATCACCGTACAGGCGCAGGAGATAACTGGACTGCTCTTCAAGCAGACGCTCTACGTCACCGCTGGAAGTTCAGGAACCTCTCCCTGCACATTGAATACGGCTTCACCGTCCGTCACGATCTGCAGCCCAGCGAACAATGCCACCGTGACCTCGCCGCTAACTGTTTCGGCAGGAACCACCGACACGAACCCAGTGTCCATAATTCAACTCTACGTCGATGGCAGTGCGAAGGTGACTCAAAATGGCGGGACGCTCAACGGCAGCGTGACCTTAACGGCCGGGACACATAAACTTACAGTACAGGCTAAGGATTCCACGGGAACTGTTTTCAAACAAACCACCTACGTCACCGTGCATTAGATTCACAAGACCTCAAGGGCTGCCCAAATCGTGGATTCCGGCGGCCCTATTCTTTTGATCCCACAACCAACGAGCAGCGCCGCTCAAAATGCTAGCCTAGTTGGATGAGTGTCCCCGCACGCACCCATTCTCCTCTACGCATCGCCATTGTCGGCCTCGGAAACGTAGGCGCAAGTTTCGCATTCTGTCTGCTCTTGCGTCGGCTTGCAGCGGAGATCGTGCTCATCGACGCCAATCGCAAGAAAGCGGAAGGCGAAGCCATGGACCTGAATCACGCGGTCCCCTTCGGCGCGCCGACCCGTATCTGGGCGGGTGACTATGAAGATTGCCGCGGTGCCGCCGTGGTGGTCATAACCGCCGGTGCGGCACAGCGGCCAGGTGAGACACGATTGCAATTGCTGGATCGCAACCTGGCGATCTTTCGCGATATCGTGCCGAAAGTCGTCCAGCACAATTCCGAAGCCCTGCTCCTGATTGCCACCAACCCAGTCGACATCCTCAGTTATGCCAGCTACAAGCTCTCTGGGCTGCCGTCTCCCCGCGTCCTCGGTTCGGGCACCATCCTCGACACCGCACGCTTCCGCTACCTGCTTGGACAGCACTTCTCGGTGGACGCTCGCAGCGTGCATGGACTCATCCTGGGCGAGCACGGTGACACCGAGGTGCCGATCTGGTCTCTGGCCAACATCGCTGGCATCCGTCTCCAGGACTACTGTCGCCTCCACAATATCCCTTACGAACAGGCCACATTCGACAAGATTTTTACCGATACGCGCGATGCCGCATACAAAATCATCGACTGTAAAGGCGCCACCTACTACGCGGTAGCCGTCGGACTGATGCAGATCGTCGAATCCGTGGTCCGCGACCAGAAGACGGTGCTCACCACGTCCACACTCTTGGACGGCGCTTATGGACTCCGCGACCTCTATATGAGTCTGCCAACCATCATCGGTGCGAAAGGCGTGGTGCAAGTGCTAACCCCTGATCTTCCGCAAGACGAACTGGCAAAACTCCGGCACTCGGCCGAGGTGTTGCGGACCCTGATAGCCGGTCATATCCCGAGGTAACCAAAGAGTACTTGACCTTAATCCTCGGCATCTTCTATATTCACGGAATTGAGTTTATGACGAACCGCCGCCCCAGCCCGAAGGCCATGTGCATTACAAGCACAATTACGGGCACAGGCTCGCGAATTACACCGCGAACCTCAAGGGCGGGGGGTAGATTTTAAAGAGAACTAAAACTCTATAAGATCTAAGTTCAACAAACCCACCGCCCGATCCGGGATGGTGGGTTTTCTGCTTTTGGCCGCAATTCGCGGCGGTGAAAGGGATTTGGCCATGATTGTGATGAAATTTGGAGGAACCTCGGTAGAAGACGCGGAGGCCATTGCCCGTGTCGCCGGGATCGTGAAGCAGCGCGCCAAGCAGAAGCCCGTGGTGGTGGTTAGCGCCCTCGGTGGATTTACCGATTCATTGGTCGCGATGGCAAAAGCGGCGGCCAGCGGAGACCTGCCGGCCGCATTAAAACTCTGGCGAGCCGGACGTCAGCGACATGTGACGGTGCTCTCCAAACTCGTGAGCAAAGCAAATGCCGACGCCGCAGAACAGCAAGTGCAGGATTTATTCGGCAACCTCCAGGACGTCTTACGGGGCATCGCCGCTCTCGGAGAACTCTCCCCGCGAACCCAGGACAACATCCTGTCTTTCGGCGAAACCCTATCGAGTTTAATGGTCGTGGCGGGCTTCAAGTCTGCGGGTTTGGACGCGGTGCATATCGATGCCCGTCAATGCATTGTGACCGATGCCAGCCACACCAAGGCCGTTCCCCTGCTTGATCCCACCAATGCCCGCCTTCGCGCTTCGCTAAAAGATCCTCTCGCCAGGAATCGTGTTCCGGTGTTGGGAGGATTCATCGCCGCCACCGAAGATGGCACCCCAAGCACGCTTGGCCGGGGCGGATCGGATTTTTCTGCCGCAATCGTCGGCGCGGCCTTAGGCGCCCGGCGCATCGAGATCTGGACCGACGTCGAAGGCATGCTGACCACCGATCCACGCATTTGCAAATCGGCTCGGCGCATTGAAGTCATCGGCTTCGAGGAAGCTTCCGAGCTCGCATATTTTGGCGCCAAGGTCCTCCATCCCGCCACGCTCATCCCAGCGGTCGAATCGAACATCCCCGTTTACGTCCTGAACTCGCGCAATCCTGAGAGCCAGGGCACCTGCATCCAGGCACAGGCGCCGCACAGCGCGACCACCTTCCGCGCGATCGCCTTGAAGAAGGGGACGAAAATCCTGAACATCAAAGCGCCGCGCCTGCTGATCGCCCACGGTTTCCTGCGATCGCTCTTCGAGGTCTTCGAAAAACATTCGCTCTCGCCAGACCTGGTAAACACCTCCGAGGTCAGCGTATCGGTCGCGATTGACGGCGGGCGCGACGTGAAGCCGCTCGTCAACGACTTGAAACAGTTGGGCGCCGTCGAAGTGGAAAACGGTAAAGCGATCGTTTGTCTCGTGGGTGATAACATCCGCGGACGTGTCGGCATTTGTGCGGACGTATTCCAGGTGGTTGCCAAGACCGGCATCAACGTCCATATGGTCTCTCAAGGAGCCTCGGAAATTAACATCAGCTTTGTGATCGAAGAAAGCGACGCGGTACGCGCCGTGCAGGCGTTGCATGCCCATTTTTTTGAAGCCGAGCACCTTCCCGTGTCGGTGCTCGGAAACGAAACTTACGCGGGTTGTGCGGGGGTGGCATAGTCATGACGGCAACGCTGAAGGTCGCACGCTTCCCCGAATCTTCTCCGCCGAAAGCCTGCAAGGTAGCGCTCCTCGGCTTCGGCACCGTTGGCAGTTCCGTGGCGCGACTACTCAGTGCTCGCGATCACGAGCTTCCTTTTCAGCTTACCCATGTCTACAACCGCGACGTCGCGCGCAAGAGAGTCGATTGGGTTGCCGAAGATGTGCAGTGGACGGAAGACTTCGACGACTTGCTGAACTCCGATGCCGGGGTATTGGTGGAGTTGGTCGGCGGCCTGCAGCCGGCGTATGAATGGGTGAAGAAAGCCCTGCTCGCCGGAAAAGCGGTCGTAACCGCGAACAAGCAGTTGATCGCGCATCATGGCACGGAGTTGCTTGCGCTCGCACGCGAGAAGGATTTGCATCTCGGATTCGGTGCCTGCGTCGCCGGTGGAGTTCCCGTCATCGCGGCGTTGCAGGACGGCCTCGCTGGCGATCGCCTCTACAAAGTTCGCGGCATCTTGAATGGAACCTGCAACTACATCCTCACGCGCATCGAGCAATCCGGGGCATCGTTCGCCGACGCGCTGTTGGAAGCGCAAAAGGCTGGTTTCGCCGAAGCCGATCCGACCGACGACCTCGAAGGTTACGATGCGCGCGCCAAGCTTGTCATTCTGTCGCGCGTTGGTTTGAACGCCGAGGTGCGCCCCGAAGAGGTCGCTTGCCGCAGCATCGCGGGCGTCGCGCAGATCGACTTCGAATATGCGCATCAACTTGGCTGCACGATTCGTCAGATCTCGCGTGCTGAGCTTCATGACGACCGCTTGTACGCCTCCGTCGAACCTGCCCTGGTGCCTCAAACGGAGCCCCTGGCCCGCGTCGCCGGAAGTCAGAACCTGCTCGTAAGTACCGGTGAATTCGGCGGTGAAACCGTTTTCGCCGGCTTTGGCGCAGGAGGAAATCCAACCGCAGTGGCCGTCGTCTCGGACTTGCTGCACATCGCGCGACATAAGCCTCGCGAAAACGATGCTGCGCCTTCGGCGCGTTACAAGGTCAGTAGTGATTTCGAAACCCCACATTATGTGCGCTTCGTGATCCAGGATAAACCGGGAATCATCGCCGCAATTGCCGGCGTTCTTTCGCGCAACGGGATTAACATCGATTCCGTACTGCAGAAGCCGGGATGCTCGAAGTCTGAACTGCCTTTCGTGATGACCCTTGAATCTTGCAGCAGTGCCAAGGTCAGCCAGGCGGTAACGGAAATCGGCCGTTTCGACTTTTTGAAGAGCACGCCGTTCGTCATGCCAATCTTGCGCTAGGGGATCGAATGCATCTGCGTTGTAACAATCGGAACTGCGCCCATACCCTCGATCTTCACGAGCGTGTTGTAGCTTGTCCCCAGTGCGGTGATCTGCTTGAAGTGGTGGTCGATGCGCCCCAGGCGGAGCCTGCTGCCTTGAAGCGCATGTGGCTCGAACGTCGAATGTCGAACGCCAGCGCCGATCGCAGCGGTGTCTGGCGATTCCGGGATCTCCTGCCAGGCCCCTACGATCCTGATTCCCTCGTCACCCTCTCTGAAGGCAACACTCCTCTCGTCCATGGCTTGAAAACCGGCAAGGCTGCTGGACTCGACCGGCTCTTCTTCAAACATCTCGGGTGGAATCCCACTGGATGCTTCAAAGATCTCGGCATGACCGTCGGTATGACCGAAGCCAAGTTTGTCGGAGCGAAGATCGTCGCTTGCGCCTCCACCGGCAATACCTCCGCTTCCCTTGCTGCGTATGCGGCGCGAGCGGCGCTGTCCGCCCAGGTCTACTTGCCAAGTGGAAAAATTTCGCTGAACAAGTTGGCACAGGCGATCGACTTCGGCGCCGAGATCGTGCAGGTCGACGGCAACTTCGACGCCGCGCTCGATCAACTTCTCAACACCACGAACAAAGACATCTACTTCCTGAATTCGGTCAACCCTTTCCGCGTGGAAGGCCAGAAGACCGTGATGATTGAGATGATGGAACAGCTCGACTGGCAGGTTCCTGACTACGTCATCACCCCCGGCGGCAATCTCGGTAACACTTCGGCTTTCGGTAAAGCTCTCGAGGAACTAAAAGAATTTGGCTTCATCGACCGCGCTCCGAAACTCATAGTTGTGCAAGCCGCCGGCGCAAATCCCTTCGCGGAATTATGGCGAAGCGGCGCCGATGAAATCACCCCCTCCTCCCATCCAGAAACCGTGGCGACCGCTATCCGCATTGGCAATCCGCGTTCATGGCGGAAGGCGCTACACTCGGTGAAATATACCGGCGGATTCGTAATGGATGTCACCGACGAAGAGATCGGCGAAGCGAAGTCCCTGATCGGCCTCGATGGCATCGGCTGTGAGCCTGCATCGGCGACCACCCTTGCGGGCCTCCGCAAGATGCAATCACAAGGCAAGCTCGATCGCGGCGCGACCGTAGTTGCCATCCTGACTGGCCACGCATTAAAAGACACTGACTACATCTTGAAAGCCCATGCCAAATTGAAAGGCGCGCATCTCGCAGAGGTGCCCTCTTGAGCGCACTCGATCGCGGCGAAATTGAAATTACGGTACCGGCGTCGGTGGCCAATCTCGGCCCGGGCTTCGACGTGCTCGCCGTGGCGGTCCAGCTCTATCTGCGACTAAAAGTGCAGCCGGCGGCCGGAGAGAATCAACTGCATTTTCGCTTTGTCGGCCAGCAACTGGTCGGCGACAACTACATCGAGCGCTCTTTTCAATTTCTTGCGCGTCAACGTACCACTGCCTTCCCTTCTCTCGATATCGAAGTTCATTGCGACATTCCCATCCGCTCTGGTCTCGGAAGTAGCGCCGCGGCCACGGTGGCGGGTCTTCGCCTCTACGAAGCCATCATGGAACCTATGCGGCCACGCGATCTGCTGAACGCCGCTGTCGCGCTTGAGGGACATCCCGATAACGTATCCGCCGCGCTGCTCGGCGGCATGACCGCCAGTTGCCAACTTCCCGACGGCTCGACTTCGGCGGTGCCGATGCACTGGCCCTCGACCCTGCACCTCATCGTCGCTACGCCGGAGATCGATCTATCGACCACAGCGGCGCGCAGCGTCCTCCCCGAAAAAATCTCCCGTCACGATGCCGTCTTCAATTTGCAACGCATGGCGCATCTTCTCCACGCATTACAAACCGAAGATTTTTCTCTTTTGCACGAAGCGCTCAGCGATCGCCTGCACCAGCCTCATCGACAGCGCCTCATTCCCGGACTTGAGCAGGCATTGTTGCTCGATCACCCTGACCTCCTCGGCGTCTGCCTCAGTGGTGCCGGCCCGTCAGTCGTAGGTTTCGCCGTACGCAGTTTCGCCGAGATCGAACGCCAGTTCTCCGCGATTTACGAGCGTCTCAACATTGCTTACCGCGTGTGCACTCTCGCGGTTCATCGCAACAACGAAGTCCAGGATTGCGAAGTCCCGCCGAACGCAGACCCGTCCGTATTCGCTTAGCCATCTTCTCCAGCCAGTTTCGGCATTGAATTGGAAAGGCCTATGACAAATAAATCGAAGACATCTCCTAAGCTTTCGCAACAGAACGTCGCCATTCTCGGGCTGGGTAAGATCGGCACCATCCTTTTGCAGGCAATGTTGCGTGAAGGCCTGCTCTCGGCGAAGCGTGTGCGTGCCACCGTGACGCGTCCAGAGAAAGCGGAGGCGCTCAGCAAAGAGCTTGGGATCCAAGTAGGCACGGACAACGCCGCCGCTGTCCGCGGTGCCGACATCGTTCTGCTCGCAGTCAAGCCTCAGACCGTGGGCGCTGTTCTCACAGGATTGCGCGACATTTTAAAAGAAAATCAACTTCTGATATCCGTCGCGGCTTCCGTGCCCACCATCTACATGGAAGAGCGCCTCGCTGCGAAAGTGCCGATCATCCGCGCCATGCCAAACACGCCGTCGATGCTCGGCGCCGGAATGAGCGGCATCTGCAAGGGCTCCAACGCGACCGCGGCCCATCTCGAACTGGCACAGGCCATGTTCAACACCGTCGGCCGGACTGCCGTCGTCGAAGAGAAACACATGGACGCGGTAACCGGCCTTTCGGCCAGCGGTCCGGCATTTATTTACATCATCATCGAATCTCTCGCCGAGGCTGGCGTCAAAGTCGGCTTGCCCCGCGATCTCGCGACACTTCTGGCGGCGCAAACCACGATGGGAGCCGCCAAGGTCGTTCTCGAAACCGGACAACATCCTGCCCAATTAAAGGACGCCGTGACCACCCCCGCCGGATGCACCATTGATGGCATTCTCGAGCTGGAAGAGGGCAAACTGCGCGTCACGCTAATTAAGGCTGTGGTGAAGGCAGCTCAACGCGCGAAAGAACTTGTCTTTAGCTAACGACATTTCGAAACTCATTGAGATTCAGCTCGGCTTTGGTACATTAGTACATGGATTTCGATCAACTGCTCACCTTCCTGGAAGTCGCCAAACTTGGAAACTTCTCGCGCGCCGGTGAAAAAGTTTACCGCTCGCAATCAGCGGTAAGCGCACAGATCCGCCAACTCGAGCAGGAATATGGAGAGCGGCTCTTCGACCGCTCCGGAAAGACGGTTCGCCTCTCCCCTGCCGGCGAAGTCCTCCTCGAATACGCACAACGCATGGTGGCACTCCGCAACGAGTCGTTACGTGCCGTTGCCGACCAGGGCGAGACGCCGAAAGGAACGCTCTCGATCGGAGCCAACGAGGCCACCTGTCTCTACGTGCTGCCTGATGTCTTCTCCGAATATATCCAGCAATATCCACAAGTACAGATCAGCGTGTACCGCAATTTCAGCCGTAAAATTCTGCAGGCGGTTGAAGATGGAGTAATCGACCTCGGAATCGCCACCCTGCCGGTGAAATCGCCGTCACTTAAAGTTCACTCGATCTTCCGCGATCAGCTGATGTTGTTCGTTCCCACGCGCCATCCCTTGGCCTCTCACGATTCGGTTACCGTCGAAGAGATCGCCGACTACCCTCTGATTTTCCCCAAGACCGGCTATACCCGTCAGCAGCTTGATAAGTTGTTCCGTCCTTATAACTCCAAGCTCCGCGTCTCCATGGAGATTCCCAGCGTCGGTCTCATCAAGAGCTTCGTCGTTTCGGGTGTTGGTATTTCGCTGCTGAGCAGCAGCTTTGCGCAAGATGAGGTCCGCTCCGGCAAAGGCAAGTTGTTGCCAATCAAGAATGTCGAATTGTGGCGCGAACTCGGACTGGTGTACCGCACCGATCGTACCCTCCCGCGTGCTGCGACCACTTTTATCGACCTCATCCGGCACCGTCCAATTCCGAAGAAATCGGCCCTGAAGTCACACAAGGCGTGATAATTAGAATCTTGATTGCCACGCATCGAAAATTTGCGTTTTTCCCAAACCGATCGAGGCTTTCTAATAGAGAGTTGACTGATGGCCGACACTCAATTGAGGAGTACTGCAATGTCTTGTCCAAACTGCGGAGCCGAGCACAATCCGAACACCGCCTGTCCGACCTCCACCGAGTCGCGGCAGCAGACCAATCCTGACCCGCGTCGTACCGACGAGCACCCGTTGGTCGGCTTGGACAATCCCTTCTGGAAGCCCGAAAAACCTGCAGCCTAAGCGTTGCGTCAGCCTGAGGCTGGGTGCTGCCGCGGAATGAAGATTTAGTCATTCGGCACCTCTAAGGTCTACTCGGTATAGATCGACCTACTCGCATTGTTATACTAAAAGTGAGCTGATTTGCTGGTTTCGGTGCTCCAGTCCGAGCCTCGGGTCAGCGCGCGCTCACGTGAGCGGAGCTAGATCCTGAGAACGTGGTTGGCGAGCAGGTATTCATGTTCATTCGTTTCTTCTTATATCTCGGGATCGCGGGACTCTGCACTTGTACGGGATTTCTTGCAATCCTGGCAATCGCGCTATTCCGCTTCCGGCGTCCCGTTCCGGCTTCTTCCGTTTCCTTCATCGATCTTCCGCCAGTCACTCTGCTGAAGCCGCTGTGTGGGCTTGAGCCCAACTTGCGCGAAAACCTAGCTAGTTTTTTCGATCAACAGTATCCCAGCTTCGAAATCATCTTTGGCATGCGCGACGACACCGATCCTGCGCTCCAGGTCCTGCGTTCCGTGCAGCGCGACTTCCCGGCCGTGCCCGTCAAGGTCGTGTTCTCCGGCAACCCGCAATGGCCGAACGCGAAGGTGTGGTCGCTCGAGAAAATGTGCGCTCAGACGAGGCACCCCTATCTGGTCATCAGCGATAGCGATGTTCGTGTAGATCGAAATTACATTGAAGAAGTGGTACGTCCGCTCTTGAATCCTGCGACCGGCTTGGTGACTTGCCTCTATCGCGGCATCCCCACCGGCGGACTTTGGTCGCGTCTCGAGGCGCTTGGCATGTCCATCGAGATGACCGCCGGCGTACTCGCCTCGGATCTTCTCGAAGGCATGAAGTTCGCGCTTGGTCCGACGATGGCAATTCGTACCGACGTTTTGGACGCGATCGGCGGCATGGCAGTTCTCGGCGACTACTGCGCCGACGATTACGTGCTCGGCAATCTCGTTTACAACGCAGGCTGGAAGGTCGAACTCTCGCGCCACGCCATCGACCACGTTGTCTTGAATCGCTCTTTCAAATCATCCATTTTGCACCAGGTGCGATGGATGAAGAGCGCCCGCTTCTCCCGGCCGCTCGGCCACATCGCCAGCGTACTAAGCTTCGGGATGCCGTTCGCGCTGCTCGCTGCCGCCGCTGCTGCGACCTTGCATCATCCCCTGCTGGCACTCGTTCTCCTCGCATGCGGCCTGCTGAATCGCTCATTGCTGGCCGTTCTTGCAGGAGGGATTGCCGTCGGAGATCGTAACGCTATCCGCTATTTCTGGCTCTTCCCGCTGCGCGACCTCATGGGATTCTCCTTCTGGGCTCTCAGCTTTTTCGGCAACACTGTGCTCTGGCGTAATCGGGTCTACGAACTGCACGCTGGCGGGAAGATGATTCCCGTCCGCTCTACTGTCGAAACTGACGTGGATGCCGACTCAACGCCGGTTGCTGTAGATCACCTTGCCTGAGCCTTCGGCAATAGCAAACTTCCTATCTCCAAGCAGGCCATCCACGGTGCTCCGCGCGTATTCCGGAACGAACAGGAACACGCGTTGTCCGGAGTTCCAATCGCTCAGCAAATCCCCGTCAGTTAGATAGATGTGGGGAGCATCCGGGTAGGTAGACCCAAACCACATCGACGTCGTGCGTCCATTGACGAGGTCGATGCGACGCTGCAAATAGAACAGCAGCGAAGATCCGAACGCTTGGTCGCCATAGATCATCACCTCGTCCTGCGGCTTCACTTCTCGTCCGATGGCCCGCGCAAGGTCGCGAGATCCCAGGAAAGGGTCGAAGCGCTCAAGAGCGATATGTGCCGCGACCAGGAAAAGCGCCATCGTGATCGCTGTCGCCACGGTTGCAGCAAACTGTCTGCGCCGGATACGAAGGAGGGTTGCAGTTGCTGGGCCGAGCGCCAAGGCGACCATCGCTAAAATCGCCGGCAAGCGTAACGCCGCGAATGACGGGCCAGTGAGGTCGAGCATATGGCCCATAGACAACGTATCGTTCGACAGATTCGGTTGCGCCAAGACGCTTCCGATGTCGGAAACATAGGGCAGCTTCCGAGAATTCCACAACCCTGCTGCGAGCACCGCCGCCGCGATCAGCGAAAGGTTTGCCAGCACCGCTGCCGAGGCGATCAGCCATTTGCTGGGCCTTTCTTGCTCTTCGCGAGCAATTGCATTCGACAGTAACAGCACGAACGGCAAGTATGCGGGGAATGTGTAGTACTCCTGGTTGGTGGACAGCGAGAAAAATACCAGGATCACCCCTGCCCACAGCCAGCAAAGCAACTCCGTCCGTTCGGCAAAGCCAAACGAGATTTCCTTCCGCCCCTTGAACAGCTTCCATCCACGACGAACTGCCAATGGCAGGTACAAACTCCACGGAAAGAGCCAGACGAGATGCAGCAGCCAATACAAGCTTGCTGGAAGCTTGTTGTAATCCACCGGATATCGCTTGCCGAGGAAGCGCAGGAAATGTTCGTTGACGAAATAGAACCAGAAGAATCGTGGATTGCGAATTCCCGCAAGAATGTGCCACGGCGAAGCCAAAGCGAAGAACAATAACAAGCCCGTGGCGATCCGGAATGCCCTCCATCTGCGCCATTGCCCCGTCAGCGCAAGATAAAACACCATCGGTCCAACCACCGCCACCAGCGCGAATAATCCCTTGGTCAGGACCGCCGCAGCCATGCAAGCGTATGCGCCGTAAAACCGCCAACTCTCTTGCGACTGCTCCAACCCTGTCAGGAACCAGTACAACGAAAGCGCGATGAAGAAACTGAGGATAGCTTCTGGAATAAGAATGCGCGTGAAAAGGAAATAGCCAGCGGTTGTACAAACGAACAATCCCGCATAAATTCCGGCTCGTTCACCGAAGGCCCTCTTCGCCCACAGCATCGCCAGCATCATTAATCCGAAGATCGCGAGCAGCGTGGGCAGGTGGGTAGCAAATTCGTTCACGCCGAACACGTGATAACTGCCCGCGACCAGCCAATACGGCAGCGGAGCCTTCTCGAGATAACGAATGCCATTCACATGCAGCGTGACGTAATCGCCTGTCACGTACATCTCGCGGGCTGCTTCGGCGTGCGTGGAATCGGCATCATCCTGCAGTCCCGGCGAAAAGGCGGACCCCGCCCACACCAGCAAAAACAAGAGAATGACCAACCACCAGGCATACCTGGAAACTGGATTAGAAGCAGATGGATTGCGCAGAGACGCGTCTGCAGCGGCGTTCAACGTCAGAAGACCTCGCTGCAATTATCGTAACAGGTACACCGGCGAACCGCGGTCAGTGCGCTGCCCCCACCGCACCCTTTTTCGCGACTGCCTTCTTCAGCATGAACACGATCGGCACGCACGCAAAGCACACCACCGCAAGATAGCGGAAATCGTCAACATACGACCACAATCGCGCCTGCTGCTCTACCATCCCGTTCACGATGCCGAGCGCCCGGGTGCCTGCCGAATATAGCGGCGAGCCGTTGCCGCCCGTTCCGGCCATTGTCATGGCATGCTGGATCGCTGCACTTTGCTCCTGATAGTTGTGACTGGTGTCGGTGATCGACCGTACCAGTTCCGAACGGTGCATCTGCGCATGCCGCGACACAATCGTATTCACAATCGAAATGCCGATGCTGCCGCCGATATTGCGTAGCAGGTTGTAAAGCCCGCTCGCGTTGCCGATCTCTTCATTCTTCAAACCAGCCATGGTCGTGGTAGAAAGCGGAACGAATACACATCCCGAACCGAAGCCGCTCAGGATAATCGCCCAGATCAGCGTCCAGGGCCCGATGCCGAGATAGACCTGCCCAAACCACAAGCTGCATATCCCGAACAGGGCGAATCCGAACGCAATCATTAATCGATTGTCGATCTTGCTGGTGAGAATGCCGATCACCGGCATCGCAATGATGGCACCCAGCCCGCGTGGGCTCACCGCAATCCCGGCGTTCAAAGCCGTGTACCCCATCAATTCCTGGTAGAACAGCGGCAGGAGCGTGACCATGCCATAGATCACCGCGCCGAACAGTGCGATCAGAATGCAGCCCAGGGTGAAGTTTCGATGTGCAAAGATACGCAAATTCACCAGCGGCTTATCATGCACCCACTCGCGAAACAGGAATGCAATAAATGTGATGATGAGAATTGCGGTCGCCCAGCGCAACCACACCGCTCCAAACCAATCGACTTCCTGGCCCTTATCGAGGATGATCTGCAACGCGCCAAGCCACAACGCCAGCAAGCCAAGTCCGATGGCGTCGATTCGTCCGGGCTTCGCATTCTGGATGTAGGGCGGATCTTGGACGTAGCGCAGGATCATGAAAATCGCCATGACTCCGATCGGGATGTTGATGTAGAAGGCCCAGCGCCACGAGTATGTATCGGTGAGCCATCCGCCAAATGTAGGTCCCAGCACCGGCGCCACCACCACACCCAGCGCAAACACCGCCATCGCCAAGCCGCGTTTTTCCGGCGGGAAACTCTCCAACAGAATTGCTTGCGAAAGTGGTTGCAAGGCGCCACCACCTGCTCCCTGGATGGCACGTGCCGCAAGAATCATCCAGAGGCTCGTCGCGGCACCGCAGGCGAACGACGAGATTGTGAAGATCGTGATGCAGATAATAAGGAACCGCTTGCGTCCGAACCGTAACGCAAACCACGTGCTCGCAGGCAGAATGATGGCATTCGCCACCAGGTAGCTGGTCAGCACCCACGTCGCTTCGTCATTGCTGGCCGAAAGGCTGCCCGCAATGTGCGGCAACGCTACCGATGCGATGGAGGTATCGAGTACCTCCATGAATGTCGCCAGCATGACGGCGATCGCGATCAGCCATGGATTGCTGGCAGGTTTTGCCTGCTGCTGCGGCGTAGCAGCACTGCTCATTCCGTCTCCCTTTCCTGTTTTTGGGGGTTAGCACGAGCCGGTGATTGGGTTACAGATGAGGAGACTTGCCCGCCGGTTGCAAACATTGCTGGCAACTTACGGCTGTACCACCTGAATCGCCTTGGGATGCACTTCAAAATCGCGTAAAGCATCCGCATTCCAGCCGCCACCAAGGGCCTTGGCGAGATATACGGAATTCACCATCTGCTGGCCACGAATCTGCGTCATCAGCCGTTGATTGGAGAGCAGCGTCTCTTCCGCAGTGACCACATCAAGGTACGTTGTGATACCGCCTACATATCGATTGTTGGCAATATTCAAAGCCCGCTGCGCATCATCCACTGCTTTTTCCTGGGATGCGGCGGCGCTCTGCAAGGTATTCAGGTTGGATAACGCGTCCTCGACCTGCTGGAATGCGACTAGAACGTTTTGTCGATAATTTGCCACGGTCTGATCGTAATTGGCTTTCGCCCCCGCGAGGTTAGCGCGATTCCTTCCACCGTTGAACAACGGTTGCACTGCTTGGCCGCCCAACGCCCAGATTGCACTTGGCGCGGAAATCAGGCTCGCGATGTCGCGACTGCTCGCGCCACCGGTTCCGAAGAGCGAGATCACCGGATAGAATGCAGCTTTCGCGACGCCGACTTGCGCATTGGCACTCGCCATCTGGCGTTCGGCCGTAGCGATGTCTGGTCGTCGCTGCAAAACGTCGGAAGGCACGCCCGTTGGAATCACCGGAGGTGCCGTATCGAGGGGATGTTCCGCCAACTGAAATGTCGATGCCGGCTGCCCCACCAGCACCGCGATCGCATGCAGATATTGCGCGCGCTGTTCGCGCAGCAACTCCAGTTGCGCGCGCGTCGCGTCCAGCACCGTCGCCTGCTGTGAAACGTCAAGCCCAGAGGCTACCCCGCCCTGCTCGCGACGCACCACCAGGTCATAATCTTTCTGCTGAAATTCCAGGGCCTGCCGAACGACGCCAATTTCCGTATCCAATTCCCGAAGGCTGAAATAATCCGCCGCCAGTTCTGAAGTCATCACCAGCCGAACGTTCTCAAGGTCCGCCGCCGAAGCTTGCAACTGTGCGTTAGCCGATTCGAGGTTTCGGCGAACCGCCCCGAATAAATCGACTTCGTAATTGATATTGAACGGAATCGCATAGGTATATTCCGTATCTGCACTCGGAAGAATCGGAGATCCAAGCGTCGGACGATTCCCCGAATACAGCTGCCGTTCCGCCGACGGGCCGACATTCGTTTGTGGAAACAGTCGTGAAGACTGCACTCGCGCAAAGGCGCGGGCCTGGTTCAACCGATCCCGCGCCGCCTCAAGGCTCTGGTTCGCAGTCACCGCTTGCTGCTCGAGTGAATTCAGCTCCGTCGTATTGAACAGCGACCACCAAGTTCCCTTCGGCAACGAGTCACTAGGAGCAGCCGCCTGCCACGGTCCCTGCACGCTCCACTGTGCCGGCGCCTGCGCCGTCGGCTTCTGATACTTCGGGCCCACCTCGCAGCCTGCCGTCATTAGCAGTGCCGCCAGCCCGCCAATCGCTAAGCTCCACGCCTTCACGACTGCCCTCCGTCTTGCGGCTTCGTCGCGATCTGCACCTGCTCTCCTTCTTCTAAAGAATCTGGAGGATTGAGCACGATCTTGTCGCTCTCACTTACGCCACTCAAGATCTCTACGCTCGTGCCGTAGTCGCGTCCGATGGTGACCGGGTTGAGGTGCACGTGATTGTCGCTGCCCACCACCGCTGCCCGTGGCCCTTCGCCGCGGAACAGCAAGGCATTTCCCGGAACCGTCAGGTGCGTACCCGAAACCTTGACGCCGAAATGCACCTGCGCATACGCCCCCGGCAGGATGGTTCCCTGCTTATTGGGCACATCGATCTCCGTCAATAAGGTGCGGGTCGCCGGATCGATAGAGTCTGCCGTGCGAACCACCGTGCCTTCAAACTTTTGGCCGGGGAACTCATTCAGTTCCAGGTGCGCTTTCTGGCCGCGATGAATATCCGCGGCATTGGTCTGCGGCACGCTGATGTACACCCGTAGCGGATCGATCTGCGCGACATCGAACATCTCGCGATTCGCTCCACCATTGCCCGAGTTCACGAGCGCGCCCACATCGATGTTGCGCTTGGTCAGCACTCCCGAAAACGGAGCATAGATGTGCTTGAATGACTCCAACTGTTCTAACCGACGGACATTCGCGTCCGCCGCCGCCAGGTTCGCCTGTGCCTGGGTGTACGCGCTACTCTGCTGATCCGCTTCCTGCTGCGAGACCGAATCCGATTTTCGCAAATTGGCCCAGCGGTCAGACGACACTTTTGCCAATTCCAATTGCGCTGATACCTGTTGTCGCGCCGCGCGCGCCTGCAGCAACTCCTGATCCACTTCAGGCGTATCGATATCCGCCAGCAATTGGCCTTTCGTTACGCGAGAGCCGATGTCCTGGTACCACTTCTGCAAGTAGCCATTGGTGCGCGCAAAGATCGGAGACTCGATGTACGCCTGCACCGTCGCAGGAAGGATCAACTCCTCCGAAGCGCTCTCGCCCTTCGCCTGCACCACCGTCACCGATGGAATCGCAAGCCGGTTGGTGTCGGAAACGAGCTCACGATGCTCGTTTGCCCGCGAGATCACTGCGACCATTCCCGATACAAATAAGAGAATCACGACCCCGATTGCAATGAAGCCGATGCTCGAACGTCGGCGGGGTGTCGAAACTTGTTGCGGCGCAGATGCGGTTGCTAAGTTGGTCTCGCTCAAGTGTGCAACTCCTCTGTTCATGCCTCTTCTTCGCTCTCGAGAGGCTTATCATTGGCGTGCGCGATGCTGAACACTACCGGCACGAAAAACAAGGTAGCAACGGTTGCAAATAGAAGACCGCCGATTACCGCGCGTCCCAGCGGCGCATTCTGCTCGCCGCCTTCCCCCATACCGAACGCCATCGGCAACATGCCGATGATCATCGCCGCGGCGGTCATCAGCACCGGGCGCATACGCGTGAAACCCGCTTCCTTCGCGGCTTCCAGGGCACTCACGCCCGCTTCCATCCGGTCGCGCGCGAACGACACCATCAGGATGCTGTTCGCCGTCGCCACCCCCATGCACATCACCGCGCCGGTTAGCGATGGCACGTTCAACGTGGTATGCGTCAACAGCAGCATCCACATAATGCCCGCCAGTGCTCCCGGAAGTGCGGTGATAATGATGAATGGATCGAGCCACGACTGAAAGTTGACGACGATCAGCAGGTACACCAGCACGATCGCCATCGCCAGTCCGACCCCCAATCCGACGAAGGAAGAAGACATAGTCTCAATCTGCCCCCGAATATTGATGCGGCTGCCGCGCGGAAGCTTCGACTGATATTCCGCGATCACCTTTCGCACATCGGTTGCAACCCCGCCCAGGTCGCGTCCCTGCACGCTGGCATAAATATCCATCACCGGCGCAACGTTATAGTGCGACACCACCAGGGGCGTAACCATTGGCTTAATCGTCGCCAGGTTCGCCAGCACTTGCGGAGCGGGTGTGTTCGTCGAATCCATTGGCGTATTCAGCAACGCCTGCATCGAATCCACGCGATATTGGGGCGTCTGTACGGCTACGTTGTAGCTCACGCCGTTCTTCGGATTCAGCCAGAACGTCGGCGACGTCTGGAAGCTGCCACTCAAAGAAACAAGCAGGTTCTGCGCCACGTCCCGCTGTTGCAACCCAACCTGCTGCGCACGCGTACGATCCACGTTCAAGAACAACGTGGGGTCATCCATCATCTGCTGAACGTGGACATCGGCTGCGCCCGGAATGTGCCGGATCTGGTTCGCCATCTTCTGCGCGATCTCGTAATTCCCGCTCGCGTCATTCCCAAGCACCTGCACATCAATTGGCGAAGGCAGGCCAAAATTCAGAATCTGGCTGACAATATCGGCCGGCTGGAAGAAGAACTCCACCCCCGGGAACATTCCCGGCAATTCTTTGCGCAGCCTCTGCACGTACTGCTCGGTGGGATGATGATGCTCTGCATCCAGCGCGACAAGAATTTCGGCGTCCGACGTGCCAATCGTGCCACTCGTACTGTACGAAGTATTGATGCCGCTATACGGAAGGCCGATATTGTCGAGCACGGTCTTTACTTCGTTCGGCGGAATATCTCGCCGAATCACCCCTTCAATCTCATCGCACAGGCGCGCCGTCTCCTCAATTCGAAGACCGGCACGTGCGCGTACGTGCATACGGAATTGTCCTGCGTCCACGCTCGGGAAGAAGTCTTGCCCAAGGAAGAACAGAATCCCTAGCGATGCCAGGCAGAACACCAGGAAAACAGGCACAAATACTTTGCGATATTCTATACAGGTTTCTAGTGCGCCTTGATAGCTCTGGCGCATGCTCTCGAAACCGCGTTCGAAACCGTTGTGCATGCGGCGAAAAATATTCGGGTTCTTCGCGGTCTTATGCGCGTCGTGCTCATGGCCCTTCAACAGGTACATCACCAACGTAGGCACCAGCGTTCGTGAGAGTAAATACGACGCGAGCATCGCAAATACCACGGCTTCCGCCAGCGGCACGAACAAGTAACGCGCCACCCCTGTCAGGAAGAACATCGGCACGAACACGATACAAATACAAAGTGTGGAAACCAGCGCCGGAACAGCGATTTGGGCCGCGCCGTCAAGAATCGCCTGGCGGAGTTCCTTCCCCATTTCGAGGTTGCGATCGATGTTCTCGATTTCGACCGTCGCGTCATCTACCAGGATTCCGACCGCCAGCGCCAGCCCTCCGAGTGTCATGATGTTGAATGTCTCGCCCAGGGCACTGAGCGTGATCACCGACACGAGAATCGAAAGCGGGATGGAGATCGCGATGATCAACGTGCTGCGCCAGCTGCCAAGGAACAATAGGATCATCAGCGCCGTAAGGCAGGCTGCCGTGATCGCTTCGCGCACAACTCCATTGATCGATGCCCGAACAAACAGCGATTGATCGAACAACGGACGAATCGTGAGGTCCTGAGGCAGAGTCTTTGCGATTTGCGGCAACATCGAACGAATCTGCGCCACAATATCCAGTGTCGATGCCCCGCCGTTCTTCATCACTGACAACAACGTGCCCCGCTGGCCGTCCTGCCGCACAATGTTTGTTTGCGGAGAGAATCCATCGCGCACGTGCGCGACATCGCGGATGTAGGTCGTCGTCCCGCCATTGGTCTTGATCGGCAGGTTGTTTAGCTCTCCCGTTGTCTGCGGGCTGCCGTTCATCGCGACGTTGTATTCCAGCGGTCCAATCTTCGCCGTCCCCGTAGGCAAGATCAGGTTTTGCGCGCTGATCGCATTCACCACGTCAACCGGCGAAAGCCCATGCGCCTGCAGCGACGCAGTATCGATGTCCACAGCCACTACGCGCTGCTTTCCACCGTACGGATAAGGGATCGACGCGCCCGGGACGATGGTAAGTTGCGTGCGAAGGAAGTTGAGACCGATATCGTTCAGTTCCTGCTCAGAAAGCTTGTTGCTGCTCAATCCGATCTGCAGAATCGGAACACTCGATGCTGAATAGGTAATGATGAGCGGGGGCGTAGTGCCGGCCGGTAACTGCCGGAGTTGCGTCTGCGAAACGGCCGTGAGCTGCGCGATCGCCATCTGGATGCTGGCTTTCGGCTGGAAGAAAATCTTTACCACTGCAATGCCGTTCAGCGATTGCGATTCAATGTGGTCGATATCGTTGACCGTGGTGGTGAGCGCACGCTCGGTAATGGATACGATTCGGTCCGACATGTCCTGCGGCGAGAGGCCGGTATAGTTCCACACCACGCTCACCACGGGAATGTTGATCTCCGGGAAAATATCCACCGGGGTGCGCAGAATTACCAGCGGGCTGAGAATGAGAATCAGCAACGCCATCACGACAAATGTGTAAGGCCGCTTGAGGGCGAGCCGAACAATCCACATCTACATCTCCTGACTACTTATCCGAACGATGGAAATCCCAAAGAGCAATCTGGGACTCACGATAAAGATTTTGATTCGATACGGGCCGTATTGGATTCAGTTTGTGTTAGATTGCCAGCGTGGTCAAGAGCAACCCACAGGTTTTAATCGCTGACGGTGTAAAGAAACGTGCGCCCGGAAGACCGCGTAGCGAGCAAGCTCGTGCCGCGATCCTTAGTAGTACTTTGGAACTGCTTGAGCAGGTTGGTTTTGCGGAACTGACAATTGAAGCTGTGGCCGCCAATGCCGCGGTGGGCAAGGCCACGATCTATCGCTGGTGGCCCAATAAGGCCATGCTCGTTGCCGACGCCTTCATGTCGTCGGTCGTCCGCGAGACGCGCTTCCCGGATACCGGCTCGGTACGCGAAGACCTTCGCGCACAGATGCAGCGCCTCGCCGGTATCTTTCGTGGTCCTCGCGGCCGCATTATTCGCTCCCTCATCGGCGGAGGCCAATCGGATCCCGAACTGATCGCCGCGTTCTCAAACCGCTGGCTGATCCCGCGCCGCGCCGAGGCCTTCGGCATTCTCCAGCGCGGCATCGACCGCGGTCAACTTCCTGCCGACATCGACCGCAACATGCTGCTCGACACCCTCTACGGCCCTCTCTACTTCCGTATGCTCGTCGGACACGGCCCGCTCTCCAACACCTTCATCGACGATGTCTGCGACGCGGTCATGAGTGGCGTGATGCTGAACGGAAGCAAGCGCTAAGAAAACTTATCGAGAGCCTCGCTGAGGCGAGCGAGAGCTTCATGAGTCATCGCCGGATCGCCTCCCAACCCCATGCGGAAATGTTGCGGCATTTCAAAGAAGCTCCCCGGCACCACGCCGGTTTCGTAGCGCTCGCGAAGGAACCGATCGAAAGCATCAACACTTCGCTTCAGGAGTTTCGGAAAGACGGTCGTCCCAATGCCCGGACGTACCATCTCTAGATCCGTCCGCGACGACAAGAAAGAATTCATCGACTGATGATTCGCCTCGAGAATGCCGCGTGCCCGTTTTGTCACGCGGTCAAGATTGTCGAGTGCCACCACACTGATCAACTCGGCCGGATGCGCCGGAGTCGCCGCAAAAAGGTCATTCAGCCTCCAGATCCTTATCGCGAGTTTCGGCTCGGCGAGAATCCAGCCGCATCTCACACCGCTTAATCCGTAAGCTTTGGTCAGGCTGCTGGTCACTACGAACTGTTCACCCAAATGAATTGCGGGCTTCGGCCGCTTCTCCCAGAGGCTTTCCAGATAGACCTCATCCACCAGCACCCGCGCGCCGACGGAATCCGCGATCTCGCCGATATCTTTCAACGTCTGTTCGCTAACCAACACGCTACTGGGGTTATGCAGGTTAGTAATCACGATCAGCCGCGTTTTCGGTGTGACCGCCTTCCGTACGTCAGCCGGGTCGATCGCGAAACCATGACTGAAATCACGGGGGAACCGCCGAATCTTCGCCCCGAGAAACTCCGCTGCACTCGTGAGCAGCTCATAGGTGGGTTCTTCGATCAGCACCTCATCGCCCGGATCGAACAGCGCAGCCATCGCGAGGTGATTGGCCAACGAGGTTCCCGTCGCCGCCACGACATTCTCTTCGCGCACGCCATTCAACTTGGCGAGCCGCTCCTGGAGCGGCGCATACCCGTACACCGTCGGCCCATTGATCTCCAGGCCTTCCATCCTCACTGGCAGCTCGGCCAATGGATACGACATCACTCCGCTGGTAGCGAGGTTGTACTTCGCGGCCGAGTGCAGCTTGGCATACTCCATGTACGGCGAGTGCGCATGAGAGCGGGAGAACGTCATTTCTGGGTGTTACCTCTTCCCTGCTGCTTGCTCCACAGCCAATACACCGGAAGCCCGAGCAGCAGGATCGCAAATCCCAGCAAGCTGTTTGCCGGATACTTGTAGATTGTATTCGCCACCACCAGCCATGAAACTCCGATAAACAGAATCGTGGTCCAGGGATGCCCAGGCACCCGAAACCCGCTCTCCGCGCCGGATTCCAGCCGTGCGCGTTTGCGAAACACAAATAGCGTCGTCGCCGTCAATCCGAAAAATAGGAAATCCATCGCGACAACGTAATTCAGAATCTGCTCGTACCTTCCCGTGAGCGCCACCACGATCGTCCAAACACTTTGCAACACGATCGCCATCACCGGCACATGGGTCCTCTGATTCACCTTCGCCACGCTGCGAAAAAAGACTCCGTCTTCCGCCATCGCAAAGTACACCCTTGGCGCGGTAAGGATCGACTGGCTGAGAAATCCGAGTGTAGATATCGCGATTCCCAAGGTCACGATATTCGCGCCCCGTTGTCCCATTGCCAATCGCATCACGTCCGTGGCCGGAACATGGGTTGTCGCCAATCCCGCCGGACCCAGTGCTCTCACGCAAATGAAATTGACGGCCAGGTAAAGAGTGATCACCCCCGCCACGCCCATCAACAGCGCCCGCGAAAGATTCCTGCGTGGCTCCCGTACCTCGCCCGCAACAAAATTTGCGGTCTGCCAGCCGCCAAACGCAAATAGGACCGGCACCATGGCAGCGCCAAACGCAGTAATCAGGTTGACGGACACGGGTCGATCGAGAACCGTGCCGGTCACCGGGAAAGGATGACGTATTAGAAGTGCGCCGGCACCTACAAGAAAAGCGATTGCGCCGATTTTCAATACCATCAGCCCGCTTTGCACCCGGCTTCCAACTTTCACTCCGAGGCAGTTCACCAGTGTCAGGAGTGCGAGCGTTGTCACCGCAACGATCTTTTCAGAGATCTGCCACTGCGTAAGCGCGAGGAAATACCGTGCGAAGGTCACGGTGACGGCTGCCATGCCGCCGGTCTGGATCACCAGCAGCAGCACCCACCCATACAAAAATCCGGCAGCAGGATGGTAGGCGTCACGCAGGTATGCGTATTGGCCGCCAATAACCGGCTCCCGCGCTGCCAACTCCGCATAGATAAAGCCACCCAGCAGCGCAATGACGCCTCCGGCAAGCCAAGCCAGCAGAATCAGCGGTGCGGTGTGCAATTGCTGAGCAACGACATAAGGATTGATGAAAATTCCGGAACCGACAATGCCGCCCATCACCAGCATGGTGGCGTCGAATAGTCCAACGCTGCGGACGAGTTTTGCAGGTTCCTTCAATCAGCCCCGGGGAATCGTCAAGCCAACTCAATCTATCACGCAAAGAAAAAGCCGGGCGATTGCTCGCCCGGCGTTGGTCTTACTGTTTTCTATGTCTGAACGATCTTCGGCGTGATGAAGAAGATCAATTCTTGTGTCTGGGTGTTGGTGGTCTTGTGCTGGAACAGGTACTTGAGGACCGGAATCTGTCCGAGAACCGGAACTTCCTGTGTCGTCAGAGTATTCTGCGTCTGCACTACGCCACCGATCGTAACCGTACCGCCATCGGTCACGAGCACCTGCGTCGTAGTCTGTTGCGTCAACAGAATCGGGTTGCCGAGCACCGTCCTGGTGAAGTCAGGCGTGGTATTTTCCACGTCGACTGCCATGAAGATGGTGTTCTCAACCGTGATCTGCGGAGTCACTGTCAATCGCAGGAACGCGTCGACATACGTAACTGTCGGCGGCCCATTGAGTTGGCCTAGGGTTACGACGGGCAAACGATAGCCTTGGCGAACCAGTGCGGTCACGTTGTTCTGTGTAACCACACGCGGTCTGGAAAGGATCTTCAGCAATCCGCGTTGTTCCGCAAGGCTCAGATAAAGATCCAGAGCATACGAGTGACCTGCGTTCAGGATCTCGAAGCCAGACGTAGGCTGCAGCACTGGGAAGTTTGAGAACAGCGGTAGCGCGCCACCACTGATCGGAAACGGCGCTGCTTTGATTGGCGCTCCCGTCGAATCCGTGAGAGCGGTGTTGCCAAATCCCGAATTCGGGTTACCGGATACGGAAGTAGAAGCGCCGCCCCACCCACCGCCAAGTTGTACGCCGATTTCACGGACGAACGTGCGGGTTGCGGCTACGATGCGAGCTTCGATTTCCACTTCCTGCGTTTTACGATCGAGTTGAGCGATCAGGCGATCGAGCCCCGGAATGGTTCCCGGAATATCAGAGATCACCAGCGCATTCATACGTGCGTCCGCAATGATGTCGCCACGTGCGCTGAGGAATTTCTTCAGCGTCGGCACGAGATCACTCGAACGAGCGTAGCTAAGGAACCGCGTGACGGTGACTTTGTCGACCGCCAGGGCCTGCGCCTCTAACTGGTTGCGACGGGCCACCGCTTCGGTTCTCAGCGTGTCGATGGAAGCGATGCGCAACACGTTGCCATCCAGCTGACGATCGAGGCTGTTGTTGCGCAGCACGATATCCAGCGCCTGGTCCCACGGCACGTCATCAAGCACCAGGGTTACGGTGCCCTTCACGCTCGGGTCCAGAACAACGTTCAATCCACTGATCTCGTGGATCAACCGGAAGAAGTCTTTCAGGTCAACGTCTTTCAGGTTCACCGAAATCGGCTCGCCGGTATACCGCGGACCGCTGGTGGCCTGGGGAACACGCTGTTGGGCTTGCTGTTCCTGTGCCGGATTCGCGGCCACGTTCTGCGGCGGCATCGAAGCTGCCACTGGAACTGGAGCGTCAACCTTATCTTTCGCGATGGTGGTTGCCATCACCGAAGCCGCTTCCAGCGAGCGTTCCGCCACTGGAGGCTTCGCCATCTGCACCGGCTTTTCCGCATCGACCATCACGAAAGGCTGTGCAGCGGGAACATCTTTCTTCGGCTCGGGTGCAACCGCCGCGGGCACTTCTGCCTTCGCCATCATTGGCGCAGCTTGTGCCTGCTGAGCCGCAGCTGGCGGCATCGCTTTCGCGAGTGTCGGCTGCAGCTTCACAACCAGGTCGGTGTCGCCCCGGACCAGTTGGAAGTCATGCGCGCTCGCCATGTCGATTACCACGCGAGTGACCGGCGGATTCTCCTGGTAGCGCGAGATGCGAACATCTTTCACCTCGGCGCTGTTCACCAGGATCTGGCTGGTCTTCACAGCCGGCAACGCGTTCGGAAGATCGATCACCAAACGGTCCGGGCCGGATAGCGCCATCGCGGTCGCGGGAGCGCTGGTCTTCGGAGAAATTGAAACCTCCATACCATTGGCGCCACGCGCAACGCTGATGCTGCGAATCAATACCGGGCTCGGGCTTGCAATCGCTACCGGCGCAGCCGCCGCGATGGCCGGAGCCTGAACCGCCGGAGCAGCCTGTGCGGACGCGCTGTTGCTCGCCGTCACGGTCTCTGCACCGGTGACCTTCAACGTCAGGTCAGAATTTTGTTTATCTACCTGGACGCTTGCTCCCGGCGCGAGTGCCAGTTCAACCCGGGTCACTTCCGCACCGTTTTTGCCGGTATAGGTCAGCACGCGGTAAGACTTCACGCTGGCTGAATCCAGCGAGCGCATACGCTCCTGGAGCTTGCCTGCGGAAACACCCGTCAAATCAACCAGCATCATGTTCTGCGCCGGTCGATATTCGTTATGCGTGAAGGTGCCCGTTGTGTGCAACGTCAACGTGGTCGAAGTTCCTTCCGACGCCACGCTTACATTGGTCAGCTGCGAACCGGCAGCAACTGCCGCGCCAGCCAGCGCGAACAGCGTTACGGAAATACCCAGTAGTCGCTTCAGCCTCATCTCAATTTCTCCTCACGGTCCGGGGATTAGCCGGATTGCCGTGCAGATCGTGAATCCCGCCCTTGTTCGGAACTCATCGCACTAGAGCGTTAGCGCGCCTCTCCATTCCAGATCGTGTCGCGGTGGAGTAGGTTTGCATTGCAATACTTACCTGGCCCAACTACTCGCCCTTCCGATTTAAACTACGGGCGCCGTTACTTTCTTCACGATTTCTCGTGTCGACGTCTTGCCAAACTTATCTGACACCTGTTCCCGGAAAACCACCGAGTCCGGTGTAATGCGCATCACGAACCCGTTGTAAACCGGATCGTTCTCGCGCAGGAAATACGCTTTGTTCGCGGAATTTGAAACCACCGCGATCATTCCATTCGGAGCCTTCACGATTCCTTGCAGCACCGTCTGGTCCACCACCAGGCACCGTTTGCCCGTTCCGCAATTGATCGGCCCGTTGGATTGCGATTGCACCGGGCTGACAAATGGATCGCGCTTGCTGGAGTGCACCGTCGGCTTTGCCTGGGTCGCAACGTTGGTCGCAACGTTCGCGGACGCTGCAGGCGTTGCCGCTGGCTTCGACGCCTTCTTCGGCGCAGTTGCCTTCTTCGCCGGAGCTTTTGCGGAGGTCTTCGCCGCAGCCGGGCTACTTGTCGCCGGCTTGCTCGATGCGGTTGCCGGCTTGGCGCTGGTTGGCGCCGCCGGAGCAGTTGCCGCTGGAGTAGCCGGTGTAACTTTCGCTTTCGGTGCCGACTGTGCCCACAGGCTTCCCGTCGCCACCGCTAGCATCAACAATCCCGTTCGAACCTTCATGTTGGCCTCTTACTTCGCCGCCGGCTTTGCAGCTGGAGCGGGAGTGGGAGCTGTATCGTGACTGAAGAACGTGCTCGCGGTGCAGGTTGCAACCACGCTCTCGTTCGGCGCGTAATCGTATTTTCCGGTGTTCGTCTTGCCCGACTTGATTGCACCCATCGCCAGACCGTTCACGTTCACGATCCGCTCCAGCTTCGAAGTGCGTTCAAAGAAGTTCAGCATCGAGTAATACGGTCCATCGACTTCCATGTCGAACGGAACTTCCGTATAGAACTCTTTCGTCGCAGGTGCCTTCGAGGTGTAGCGTCGAATCTCTACGCCGGAACCCGCTGCCGTGTCTTGCATCAGGTGGATGAACTTGTCCGCTTCTTTTTCGTCCGGAACAATCTTCTTCTGGATCTCCATCTGCTGTTTCAACGACTCAATCTGTGCCAGCAGGTCCGGAAGTTTTGTCTCGTACGGCTTGAGCTGCTCGATTTCCGCGTTCTTATCCGCGAGTACTTGCAGGTTCTTGTGATTCGCTTCGTCCATGCCCTTGTACACGAACATGTACATGCCTGCCGTGATCGCAACGGCCACGCCGATGATGATCGTCCACTGCGCTATCGGTCGCATTTCGCCAAAGTTTCCCATAAATATGCTCCGACCTAGGATTTGTCTTTCTCGCAGGTAAGCGTGAAATTGAACGCCTGGTAGTCCTTCACCGACGCGTCCTGTACCGTTTCTTTGATCTCAACCGTCTTGAACAGGCCTGTCTTTCTCAGGTTTGCAATCAGGTTCGCGACCGCGTTGTTGCTGAGCGCAGTTCCATTCAATTCGATATTGGCGCCGGTATCGTTCATCTTCGAAAGCCATACGGCTTCCGTCGTGTTCACGGTATCGCCCACGGTTGCCAGCAGGTTCGCTGGGCCCTTCTGGTTGGCGCGTAATTGATCGATCACATCCACCCGGCGCTTGTAGAGATCTGCCTGGCGTTGTTTTTCGAGATAGGCTGCCTTCACTTGCGCGAGCCGTTTCTGTGTCTGATCGGCTACCGAAATCTGCTGCTGGACATCTTTCGCTTTCTTATCCAGCATGAAGTACCAGGCGCCGTTGCCGAGTCCGGCAAGCACCAGTACCACAAATACTGCGAACAGGGGGCTTGGTCCATCCGTCGGCATCACCGTCATTGCGGCGGCTTTGCCGTGTTTTGAACTTGGAGTGCCAAGTAAGTTGATCTTGATCATAGCTCGTCAAAACTCCTTAGGGCGAGTCCCACGGCGACTGCCATCTGGCCTGCGTTCTTGTCCGCCAGGTCCGCGCCCGTGCCAAGAGGCGGCTCAATTCTTTGAAACGGATTCAGGATCTCTACCGGCAGCGAGAACTCTTGTCGCAAACCCTCGATCAGCCCCGGTACCTGCGACGAACCACCCGCCAGGTAGATTCGCTCGATGTGCTCTCCCGGCGCGGTCGCGCGGAAGAAGTCGAACGTCTTTTGAATTTCCAGCACGATGATTTCCGTCACCTGCTGCAGGATCGGCATCTTTGCATCTTCGCTGACGGTGCCGACTTTGTTGCCCAGCTTTAACGATTCAGCGTCGTCAAAGCTCAGGTCGAGTTCTTTCTGCAGCGAGTCGGTGTACTGGTGCCCGCCCACGCTGACATCGCGCGTGAACAGCGGCGTCGCGCCCTTCACGATGTTGATGTTCATTACGCTCGCGCCCAGGTTTAACAACGCGACGGTTGCTCCCGGACCCGGCTGGTAGTTGTATTCGTAGCAATTCTGCAGTGCGAACGCGTCGATATCGACTACCGCCGGCGACTTCCCTGCCAGCGAAAGTACGTTCGTGTAATTCAGAATCTTGTCTTTCTTCACCGCCACCAGCAGCACGTCCATCGTCGCGCCACCGTTGTCGTTCAGGATCTGGTAGTCAATGCTGACATCCGAAATATCGAACGGAATATGCTGCGCGGCTTCCGTCTGGATCACGCCCGCCAGTTCCTGGTCGCTCATCGACGACATCGGAATGCGCTTCACGATCACCGAATGACCGCTGACTGACGTTGCCACCGCGCGCGTCTTGATGCCGCTCTCGGTAAAAATCTTCGTGATTGCGCTGGCCACGCTGCCACTGTCCACAATCATCGAGTCGACCACGATATCGGACGAAAGCGGCTCCATCGCCATGTGCGCCACTTCTACGCCGTTCCGTGACTTCTTCAGCTCTACGGCCTTGATGCTGCTGGATCCAATGTCCAGGCCGACTATGCTTTTTGCTGCTCCGATTCCAAACATGCGCCCCGCCTTCTACTGTCCGCCCGCCGCTGCCTTGGCAGACTTGGGTTTCTTTCTGTCGCGACCTTCGCCCACACTGCTCTTGCGTTCCATCCACGAATCTAAAATCGTCTTCTTGAACTTCCAGCGATTGCCCAGCTTGAATGCCGGAATCCGCTCTTCCGATACGTACTTGTAAAGCGTGTCCGGACTCACCCCCAGGTACTCGGAGGCCTGGCGGATGTTCATCACTTCTGGGGAATCGACCATCGTGTTTAGCCTCTTGTTGCAGACACCGCCACAAACGCTCCTACGACGAGGGCTTGTTCTGGTCGTCTGTACAAATACGACTGCTCTGAATCTCGGGGGGGTTCGTTGTTGCTGTTTATAGCAGGGTTAAGAGGGAGGGTGTCAAGACAATCTTCCGCCCTCCGCGGGACGGAATCCTTCAGCTACTTAGGATTTCCCAAAACGAAAAGCACAACTTAATGTATATCAGAGACAATATGGCCACAATATATATGGGCAGTGGCGAGTTCGGTTCCGAAAAGACTCTCAGCCCAGACTAAGGTCGTAGGTGACGTTACGGAGGTACCAAACCCCTTCGTGATACTGCTTTTATTTGGGTTTGGCCCTTAAAACTTCGGTAGTCTTCCGGTTTTCCTCCGGGTATCTCCGTCAGCTTTGGATGCCCACTTTTGGTGCAAATATGGCGACCTAGGTACGTGGATTAAGGTCCTCGCGACCAGGAAAAACCGGGCCCGAAGGCCCGGTTTTTGCACCGAATCCGGAGCGCTTTAATTGATGTCGAAGTGCTCTTGGTGCATCGTGGGATCGCTCTTCACCAGCACCGTTTTGCCCGTGAGTTCCTCGAACTCCTGCACCAGTTTGCCGTTATTTTCCTTCAGCGCTTTCGCCACTTCCGGATTCACCCGCACCGTCACATCTTTTCCATCGAGATGTTTCGCGAGTTTGCGAACTTCGGTGTAGATCTCGCTGCACATCGTCGGCACCGACTTCACGAAGCCTGTCGCCTCGCAATACGAACACGGAGTTCCCAGCGTACGTTCCAGCGATTGCTTGACGCGCTTACGCGTAATCGCAACCAAACCGAAATCGTTAAACTGGAGAACCTTCGATGGCGCACGGTCCGACTTCAACGCTTCTTCCAGCGCAGCCATCACCTTTTGCCGGTTCTTGCGCTCATCCATGTCGATGAAGTCGATCACGATGATGCCGCCAAGATCGCGCAAACGTATCTGCCGCACGATTTCCTTGATCGCATCCACGTTCGTCTTCACGATCGTGTCTTCTAAGCGCGTCGTCTTGCCGACATATTTACCCGTGTTGATATCGATCGCCACCAACGCTTCCGTCTGGTTGATCACGATGTATCCACCGCTCTTCAACCACACTTTCGCCTTCAGCGCCTTGTTGATCTCTTCCTGGATGTTGAACTGTTCGAACAGCGGCGTGTTCTTGGTATAGAGCTTGATCCTCCGCACCAGCGATGGCTGGAAGCGGCTGGCAAAGCGCAACACGCGCTCGTATTCCTGTTCGTTATCAACCCAGATCGTGGTGAAGTCCGAGGTCACCTGGTCGCGCAACACGCGCTCCACAAGATTGAGATCGTGGTAGATCAACGCTGGAGACTTGCTCTTCTCCGATCGCGCCTTGATCTCGCTCCACAGGTGCTTGAGGAAGCGGATATCGCCGCGCAGTTCGTCTTCCTTCACGTTAGCGGCTGCGGTCCGCACGATGAATCCACCGTGCCCGTTCTCGCGTTCGCTGGTCACGATGCGCTTCAACCGTTGGCGCTCTTCTTCCGACGCGATCTTCCGCGACACCCCGACGTGATTTACCGTCGGCATATAGACGAGGAAGCGTCCCGGCAGTGCGATGTGACTGGTGATGCGGGCGCCCTTCTTCCCGATCGGCTCCTTCGCGATCTGCACCAGGATTTCCTGCCCTTCCTTCAGAAGGTCGGAAATCAGTGGCGTGTTCCGCGCCTGCATATTCTTCATCCGCGGCCCACCACCACCGCGTTCGCCATTGCGTCCACGACGCCCTCGGCGACCACGATCGAAGCGACGCTTCGCAGGAGCTCCCGGTTCGGTCGACACCGCGCCCTCGTCCTCTTCTTCGCCACCCTCTTCTTCTTCACCTTCGTCTTCGGCTAATTCGCCTTCAACCACTTCGGCAGCGTCTCCGTTGGAATACTCGAAGTCCTCTACCTCGTGATCGTGAATGTCTTCCTCAATGTCGGCGACCTGCGGAATCCAGCGCCCGGCCACGTCGTTACCCGAAGCCTCCATCGTCTCTTCTTCCAGTTCCATGTCCGACTCGGCAGAATCATCCTGCCCAAGTTGCACGGCGTCGGAAGCTTCTTCGCCGTCGAACACCTCGTGCTCCAGCGTCTTCCCTTCCGGCGCAGTATCCGGCAGGACCTGCTGCGGACGGTCGTACTCCCGCACGTGACCGTATCCTCGATGCTCGGCGTGCTCTTCTTCCAACTCCTCGCCGATTTCATCGCTCGCCTGTTCTTCCTGGATCTCTTCTTCTTGAGGTGCCCCGGTGAACGCGGCCTGCGCGCTTACTTGCTCTACGTGCTCCGCCTCTTCCACTTCCTCTTCTTCTTCGAGTTCCTCTACGGTGGCTTCTTCGTAAACTTCTATCGCGGGATCATGCCGCATCTCCGCAACCTGGCGGGGCGCGCGCAATTCCGCGAAGCCTTCCGTCGGCTCCTCGTCGTGCTCATGTTTCTCTTCGTGAACTTCTTCGACTGCCGCGGGTGACGCTGTCTCGTGTACTTCCGGCGAAACGCGGTCGAACGCTGCCGCTACGATCGCCTCGGCCTCACGGTCACTCTCCGACTCCTGGTGATGTGAAGCAACATGCTGGTCTAGGTGGGTGTGCTCATCCTGCACCGCCGCATGTGTTTCTGGCGCTTCTACAGTCGCTGCAGGTTGCGGACGATTCCGATACTTCGACAACGACTCGCCCGGCAGAATGATCGGCTGATAGCCCGCCGGCGGTCCATACGATTCGCGCTCCTCACGATCCCGTCGTGGACGCTCCTCGCGTTCGTAACGCGGTTGCCGTTCTTCACGACCCTGGCGCGGTGCGTGCTCTTCGCGCTGCACCGGCTCCTGTGCCACCGGCTCTTCTGCCGGCACCTCAGGCTCCCGCTCGGAGGCTGCTGCCGCTTGTTGCTGGCTATCCGTGCGTTCAAAGCGTTCGCCATTGCGTCCGCGACGTCCGCCTCTGCGGCGACGCCGTCCTTTCCAACGACGCGCGCCTTCTTCGCCCTCTTGCGCTTCCTCGCCACCAAGGCTATCTGCCGCGCTCGCTAGCGACTCCGCACTGACTTCTTCACTCTCTTCAGCATCGCTATATCCGCCTTCAAACACAGCCGTGGGTGCCTGCGATTCCACCGGCGGACGATTTTCCTCCGGACGCGGCCGATCGTTGCGATGGTCCCGCCGATGTTCTTTTCGCTCCGGCCGCTCTTGCCTCTCCGGGCGCTGCTGGGTGGTGTCGCTCACCCCGTTGGTCTTCACCGCAACTTCAAAATCCTCGTCTTCCTCATCCTGCAGATCGAGAAAGTCCGAGACATAGAGAAATGCGTCGCGTTCCAGCCCGATATCCACGAATGCCGATTGCATTCCTGGAAGCACGCGGGTGACGCGGCCTTTGTAAATAGATCCTGCTAGAGTGTATTCGTTCTCGCGTTCGTAGAAAATTTCCGCGAGCTGATCATCTTCCGCTAGGGCCACACGGGTTTCGTGGGGATTGGAAGAAACGTACAGTTCTTTCGTCATTGACTTCTCCGGCGACCGCCTCCCTCGTTCAGGAAGTGCAGTCTTACCGGACGCGAAGTCTATCGTCGTACAGGAAGTCTGGTGATGGATCCGGCGGGCGTACTAATGCGTTCTCCGCATTCTCCGGCGGGCTCCATAGATTCAGCAATCCAGTTGGATTCTTATTCACCAAAACGTCAACGCCAGTGCCGGGGTTGTGACCGCTCTCTCCGTCCAAGTTCTGGAAGGGGCCGTTACCCGCCCAAACAGCAGCGCTTAATCAATCCTGTCCGGCGACTTTCATCGCTCCGGGTTTGCCCTCGTTTGTCGTCAGGGCTCAACGCATCTTGTTCCGCCTTTTCCAACGCATCGACCCAGTTTTGGGGACGCCTTGCCGGGAGCGGCCCGGTCCAGCTTCGTTTATATCCGCCCCGGCTATCTGCCAGTGGCTTCTCACTACATCCAGTCCCGAGTCAGTCCATCGGAACTGTTAGTTCACGAACCGGCGCATGCGAACGTTCATCACGATTCCCATCGCCAGAAACATGAACAGCACGGAAGACCCGCCATAACTCATTAATGGCAAAGGAATCCCGGTTACGGGCATGAATCCAACCACCATGCCCACGTTCACCAGGATGTGGAAGGCCAAAATCGCCACGACTCCCATCACGATGAACGTTCCCGCCCTGTCGGGCGCCGTCTGTGCGTCATGAATCAACCGCATCAGCACAACAAAGTATAGCAGTAACAGGAAGATAGCACCCAGAAATCCATGCTCTTCCGAGAATGCCGCGAAAATAAAATCGGTCTGCGGAATGGGCAGGAAAGACCCCTGTGTTTGCGAGCCTTGCCGTATTCCCTTGCCCGTCAAACCACCCGATCCCACCGCCACCAGGGATTGTAGAACTTGGTACCCCTTCTTCTGCGGATCCGCCTCCGGATCCATAAAGCTCGTCAATCGATCCCTTTGGTACGGCTTCAATACCTTGAACCATGCCACCGGCATCACCAGCGCCAGGCACACCAGGATCACCGCCGCGTGTTTCACTTTCATTCCGCCAAGAAAGAATCCCATGATCGCGACCGGAAGATAGGTGAGCGCGGTTCCAAGGTCCGGCTGCGCCAGCACCATCAGGAAGGGTAGCCCTACCATCAATCCGACTTTTACGATGTCGCTGCCACTCGCCTCACTCGATCTCTCTTCCGCAAAATACTTCGCCACCGCGAGAATCAAGATCAGCTTCACCCACTCGGAAGGCTGAAAGTGATTCGGTCCGATCTGGATCCACCGTCGCGCGCCCAGGTATTTCTTGCCGAATATTCGCACCGCGATCAACGAAGCCAGCGCAACCACGTACATCCAGTGCGCATTTCCTAGCAGCACGTGATAATTCAGCAGGCTCAGCAGGAACATCGCAATCACCCCGCCGACGATCCAATACACCTGCTTCACATGCGCGCCCTGGAACTTCGTCCCATAGGTCGCGCTATAAATCTCCATCACTCCGAGCCCACAAATCAGCAGCACGAAGAGCAGCAGGAACCAGTCGAAGTCGCGAAAGGAAACGTAACGACTCACCGCTTCACCTCGCTTGGCTTCGGCTCAATCGCATCCACCCCCGGCGCAGCTTTCACCGGTGGTTTACCTTTACCCATCGGAATCTTGATTCGGCCGCCCTGCAACTCATTACCGCCATCCGTCGTGCCGTCGGGTTCATGCCAAACCCCGCTCACCTCTACCGGCGCTTCCAATTTCTTCTTCGGTGAAACCAGCGGCTCGTCCGCGACCGCGTAGAGCGTAGCATTATGTTGCAGCCTGCGTTGCTTCTCCACGTACGCCTTGATGACCTGCGCCGCCAGCAGTCCTGAGTGCCATCCCCATCCGCCGCCCTGGTAAAGCACCGCCACCACAATCTGCGGATCGCGTCGTGGCGTTACGCCGACGAACCAGGCGTTATCGCTGAACTTTTTCTTGTTCTCCGCGCCCATCTTGCTACGCGCTTCCAAAGAGACTGTCTGCGCCGTTCCCGTCTTCCCCGCGAAGTCGATCCCTTCCAGGTGCGTGGTCGCCGCCGTTCCAATTCGCGTCACGTCCGCCATCGCATCCGTGATCGTCGTCCAATTCTGCGCATCGATCGGTACGCGCTTCTCGTCGTTGTAATGTGCCGCCGCCTGCATGTAGCTCGACGGTAGCTCATCGGGAAACGCCACATGCGGCGTTCGCAGTACGCCTCCCATCGCGATGCCGCCCAGCGCGCGCGCCAGTTGGATCGGCGTCGCTGCCACCGCGCCTTGCCCAATGCTCACTGAAATCGTTTCCCCGGCGAACCACTTCTGCTTGTAGTTCTTCGCCTTCCACTCTTCCGACGGCATGATCCCGCTGACTTCCTGCGGCAGATCGATTCCCGTCTTCTGTCCCAAGCCGAACGCCGTCGCGTACTGCGCGATCTTCCCGATGCCTAGCTTTTCGCCAAGCGTGTAGTAGTACGTGTCGCAGGAATCGTAGATCGCCCTCGAGATGTTCACCGATCCGTGCTTCTGATCGCACTTGAAGAAGCGCCCATAGAAATCGCCGCCCCCATTGCAGTTGACGACCAGGTTTTGCGCGATGCCTTCCTGCAGTCCCGCCACCGACATAATGATTTTGAACGTCGAGCCCGGCGCCAGTTGTGCCTGGATCGCCTTATTCAGCAGCGGCTTCGACTCATCAGTGATCAACCGGTTCCAGTTCTCGCGGCTCACTCGCACTGAAAATTCGTTGGGATCGAATACCGGTCGGCTCACCATCGCCAGGATCTCTCCGGTGTGCGGATCCATCGCTACGATCGCGCCATTCTCGTCACCAAGCGCTTGTTCCGCCGCGATCTGCACATCGAGATCGATCGTCAACCGCAACGGTTTTCCCGGTTCCGCCGGCACATCGCTCAGCAGCCCGACTTCTTTCCCTTTGCTGTTCACCAGCACCTGGCGCGAGCCGTTCTTGCCCATCAGGATGTCGTTGTACTGCAACTCCACGCCGCTCTTGCCCACGATATCGCCGGGGTTATACAGCTCCCATTGCGGCGAATTCAGCATCTCTTCGCTGACCTCGCCCACGTAGCCGACCAGGTGCGCCAGGAATCCATTCTTCGGATACAACCGACGATGCACCGTGATGGTGTCAAGTTCCGGCAGTTCCGAGCGATGCGCTTCCACCCAGGCCAGTTCATCCGGCGTGATGTCGTCTTTCACGAACAACGGCTGGTAGCCCGGAGTCGCTGCGATGCGCCTCAAACGCGTTCGTAAATCTTTGGGATCGAGACGCAGTCCATCGGCAATCATGTCGACGTCGGTCATTAGGTCGCGGTGTTGATCGCGCAACAGCAGCACCGAGAATGACGGATAGTTATCGACAATGATCCGGCCCTCGCGGTCAAGAATCTTCCCGCGTGGCGCAAGAATTGGAACTTGTTTAATTCGATTTTGCTCGGCGAGAGAAGAGTAGTAATCCGACCGCCCCACCTGCAGCCGCCAAAGTCCAAAGGCCAGGATGAGAAAAACAACCAGGATTGCGTACTGCACCATCGTCAGCCGGAACTGGGGAACTTTTTCTTCGCGACTAAACATGAATGCAGCAGCTACTCACAGTCGATGCAACCAGCCTGCTTCAGGGCGCCGTGCAGCTGGATGCAATGGGGATCGGTAGTTCTAATGTACTCCATCCCTGCCCGATTGAAATCAATCGAAAGTCCCAGGACTCTGGGACTTAAACACCTTAATCCCTGGGTTCTCCCATTCCTAAAATCCCTGGGGTGCCCCATTCCTACCGCGCCTCATTTGGCGCGGTAGGGTGGGTCTATAAAAGATGCGCCGCAGGCGCAACCAAGTTCGCTCTTGATTTAGTTTGTGCCGAGCTTTCGGCTCGATGCGAACTGCTTCGAGGTGGACACCTTCAAAGGTGGATTGGCGAAAGGTGGAGCGGCGCTTCAGCGCCGCGTCTCGCCTCCTAAACGGTCCGGACTTTAGCCCCTGAGGCCCTTCACTGCGCCTGTGCCGCTTTGACGACCTGCATCCGGACGACAATCTCTCAAACTACCCACGCCCTAAGCGCGAAGCGCGACCAGCCGTAGAAGCCCGGGGGCGACAAAGCCCCGGGTAATGTGCGGGGGATGATCAAGCCCGCAAGGGCGGCAGGCCTTTCGGGCCGGGGCGACCAGCCCCGCCCGTCTGCGAGGGTCGCGAGAACATGCTCTCGGCATTGCTTTCAATGCCATGTCGCCGCAACAAAGCGTTGAACTCTTCTAAAAAATCGCGCTTTTTATGATGTTCTTCCTGCAGACGGATGTACTCCTTCACCCGCTCAAGATTCGAAACGCTCACGCTGAAACATCCGTAGCTGTTCTGCCACGCGAATACATGCCCCCGTTCATTCATCCATTTCGATGACTTAGCCTTCAATGCACAAACCAGGTTCGCCGCGGCTAACTTCGGAGGAAGTTGCAGAAGGATGTGCACGTGGTCTTCGGTACCACCGATCAGGTCAATCGAAATACCGTAATCCTTCGCGACGAGACGAAGATCCCGATACAGTTCATCGCGAAGGCATGCCTTGATGAAGGCCCGATGATCTTTCGTGGAGAAGACCAAATGGAGGTGATTCCGTGAATACGGATGCGCCATTCCCACAAGGTACGGCGGTCATCGTGCTCGAGGCTGTGATCTGTGTAGATTGAAATTCATTCGGGAAGAGCCAGCTATCTACCGCCTTCCGGCGCTCGCACCGCTCGTCCAGGCAACACGCCGTCCACTAATTTCCCGTCGCTCACCACCGGCACTCCATTCACCAGCACGAACTCGATCCCCGCCGAATATTGCATCGGTTCTTCAAAGGTCGCTTTATCAATCACCCTCTGCGGATCGAATACCGTGATATCGGCATCCGCTCCCGGCCGAATCCTTCCTTTGTCGCGGAACACCGGCGCCCGCTTCTCCAGCCGTTGCGCTGGCATCAACGTCATCTTCCGCAACGCTGTCATGAGGTCAAGAGCGTGTTCCTCGCGCACGTAATGACCGAGCACCCGCGAAAACGTTCCATTCCCTCGCGGATGCACCTTCGGTCCCGTAAACCGCGGTCCGTCGCTGGCAATCATTACCATCGGATCCGCCACTGCGAGGCGCGCATCTTCTTCCGGGATCGCGAAGATCACTACCAGGCCACCTTCTTTCCGGTATTTCGTAAACGTTTCTTCCGTCAGTCGCTCACCCGTCTTTACCCACTGCAACTCGTGGTATGAAATTCGCATCTTTTCCTGCCACCCTGGATTGAATACTGCGCTATCCAGCGCTGTACTTGCCGCGATGTACGGATAACATTCGGTCGTCACATCCAGTCCGCGCTTTTGCGCTCCGGCAATCATCGCGATCAAGTCGGGCGTGTCCTTCAATCCCATGCTGGTCACGTGTACCACGTGCAGTGGCGCTCCCGTCGCCGCCGCCACCGCAATCACTTCTTCCAGCGCGGCCAGCCCGGTCTCCGGTTCTTTGCTCCCTTGATAGCGAAGATGCACGTGTACCGGCGCACCGTACTTTGCCGCGATGCGGAACATCTCCACGATCTCCTGGTGCGTGGCCGCCGGCGTGTAATTGATGCCCATCCCGACCGCGAGCGCTCCCTGTTGCAACCCGGCGCCCAACAACCGCTCAATCTCTTTCAGCTCTTCACTCGATGCCGCCTTGCTCGCTGCATCTCCCGTAGGTAGAAATGAAGCTGGGTCTTTCATCACCTTCATCCGTACCGGGATGTGCCCGCTGCTCACTCCGTAATTGATCAGCGCTTTGCCCTCGCGCGCCGCATACCATCCGGCAACATCGTCCGTTCCCACCTCAAGCTCCAGCGATGTCGTCACCCCATCGTGCGCCTGGTACTGATAATTTCTCGGCTCCTGACCGTGCTCGTGCAGATCGATGAATCCCGGAGCGACAACCAAACCCTTCGCATCGATCGTGCGCTTCCCCGCTATCGACTCGCTCGACAAAGCAACGATCTTCCCGTCGCGAATGCCGACGTTCCGCACCGCATCCAGCCCCGACTCCGGGTCCATCACTCTTCCATTGAGGATCACAATGTCATAGTCAGCATCGGCGTGTGCAACCGCAACGAAACGAAAACTTGCCCCGACCACTGCGAGGTAAGCAAGGACAACCCAGATCTTCAAATTCTGCACGAGAGCTTTCAGCATGGCGCGCAATTATAGCCCCCGATTTCAAGAGTCGCCCGCAGACGCAACCAACTACGCTTTTTGATTTCGGTTGGGCCGATCATGCTTGTGGCCCGACGCGAACTGCTTCAAGCTGGAGCGCGCAAAGGGGGTTGCTTCAGATGAAGCGGCGCTTCAACGCCCCGCATCTCGCCTCCTAAAGCCTTCTGGGCTTCAGCCCTGAGGTGCGGCCCACCATGGCGGCATCCCTATCCACCTCCGTTGGACCCCTCGCTCACTGACATGTGGACACAGCTCACGCTATCGTGCGCATGTGGGGCACTCCCAACAGAACAACTAGCTCTTTGAAAAACTCAGGCCGTCAGGCCGAATGGGCCTCTCAGCGCGACGCGAGATAGCGTCGTGACCCGGCATAGAAACCAGGAGCCCGACGGGCGGCGCCGCTTCGCGAACGAGGCGCGAGCCTCGCGACCAACGCCTAACCCCTTATTCCTGAATATTTTGTCGATAACTGCTTTGGATGGAATATTTTGCGGATATTTTGTTCGCAAAATATTGAAAACAAAGAACCGCACACCGGGTGGGGGTGACTCGAAGGTTATGTTCTCTGCCGGAATCGATCTAATAGGGCGAACAGCAAAACCGCCAGCAAAGCATTCGCCACGGCGCCCAGCAACTCATGCGCCCAGTGCCAGTCAATCGGCTGTCGAACCAGTCCGCGAGCCACCGCAAAGTACGCAGCCTGGTGACCGATATAAAAGGTCAACACGATCAGGAAGCGCGAACCGGGGTTATCGGAATCGATTTTGCCGCCCAGTTGCGAAGCCGCAAAACCGACCAGCGTTTTTGCGATTCCGTACATGCCAATCATGTCACGCGTCAGGCTGTCTTGCACCAGCCCGATGATGCTTCCCTGCAACAACCCGGTGATCGGGTTTCGACGCGACATCGCAAAGTAGATCGTGACCAGCAGCGGCAGGTCGAAGACATCGAAGAAACGAATCTTGATCGGGATGAAAGCCTGGAGAAAGACCGCCAGCAGCGGCGCGAAAATAGCCACCGGCCAGCTGAAGCTATAAACCTCAACCTGCTCGCGCGATCTCGAATGTGCGGCCACGAGTTCGCTCACTGTTGTGGAGCCTCGTTCGAAGCAGCACTCTTCGGCTTCGTGGGCACGGCGGGCTTCGGCGTTGTCGTAGTTGCAGCAGGAGTCGGATTATCGGGCTTGGATGCATTCGGCGCGGTGGCTATCGGTTTACCGTTCGCGTCCAGCTTCATATTTGGATCAACCGGTTTCTGCGGAACCGACGGTAGCCGCTCGGCAAGGATGTCGGAAGCCTTCACCGGCCCATTCGTCTCTTCATTCGTACGTTGCCGCTCGACGACCTTGGTCACCACCAGCACTTCTTCCAGCTTGCTGAGGTTCGCCCCCGGCGTTACCCGGATATCCAGGAACATATCCTTCCCGCCCGTCGATTCCGCAACTTTTCCGATCGGCAGTCCCTTCGGAAATATGCGATCGCCGCCACTGGTCATAACGGTTTCGCCCGGTTCTACTTTTTCGTCTTTCATCACGTACTTGAGAACCAGCGTTCCATTCGGAGTGCCTGCGAGAATCCCTTGTAGTCGGCTCTTTTCCAGGGTCGCTCCCACTCCGCTCAACTGGTCGTTCACCAGCAGCACTTGCGCGGTTGATGGCAGCACACGCAACACCTTGCCGACAATCCCGTCCGGCGCGATGACTGCCATATCGGCGCGCACTCCATGATCGGACCCTTTATCGATATATACGATTCGCGACTGATCGCTGCCACTCGTGCCGATCACTTGTGCCGGCAATGTCTGCGAGATGAACTCTTCTTTGAAATCGAAAAGCGCCTGCAGGCGTCGCGCCTGCACCGCGTCCTGCTCCAATCGAACCTGTTCTAACCGCATCCGCTCGATCTGCGCGCGCAGTTCCCGGTTCTCCCTGCGCACGCCACGCAGGTAGAAGTAGTTGGACCAGCTATCGAAGATGCCATGCTGGCCATGAACCAGCGCTTTTTCCACCGGCGTAATTGTCGAGATGGACCACAGCCGCATGAGGCTCATGCCACCTTGCGTCGAGCTGACCTTCACCTGCACTGCCAGGCCGACGATCTGCCCCGCCAACACGATGACCAGCGCGGCCAGATTCTTATGACGACTGAGGAAGGTTTCCATGGCTGTCAGTGCTCGCGGCCAAACAAGCAGGGCGCGGATAGGTTCCGCGCCCTAGTATCTACTCGATCGAGATCTTGCGCAGCAGTTTGAAGTCACTGAGCATCTTTCCAGTACCGAGCACCACGCTGCACAGCGGATCGTCGGCAATGGACACCGGCAGGCCGGTTTCCTCGCGGATGCGCTTATCCAGGTTCTTTAACAGTGCGCCGCCACCGGTCAGGACGATGCCGCGGTCGCTGAT